>CAYWTX010000001.1:0-5455 GCA_964461295.1 uncultured Planctomycetaceae bacterium
TTCGCAGGTACTATGGGACCATCCGACTTCCCGCGTTCGTACATCATCGGCGTGCGTCCGGAGACTTCCCGATGCGGCCTGCCCCGTTTGCGGGGACGGGCGAACGCTGGATCTCCCGGTTCTCGCGCGAGGTGTTTCCGCACATGCACGGGGTCTTCGACCGCGCGAGGCCCGGTCGTGCCTTGCGATGGCGACGCACCGGGTGTTGCCTTCCGCATCTCCTTACGGCGTCGGCATCCCGGAGGAATGGTTCTTTCGCGGCTGAATACCCGGCCTGCACGTACCCCTGTCAACGCTTCGACGATGCCCTCACAGGCAACGCCGCATGACTCGGGGCCGTCGTGGGCCGCTGACCCTTCAACGTATGACTCTTTCATTCACTACACCTCGCCGGTTTAGCCCGGCGCACAAGGAGCACTGAACCATGTCCGAGATCAAGAAAGTAACTTCTGCGCTCGCGGCCCGACAGAAAGAGATGGACCGCCGCCGTTTCCTGAAGACCAGCGCGGCCGCCTTAGCCGGCGCGGGTCTGGCGCGGTGGTGGCCCAGCCCGGTTTGGGCGGGACCGCCGGACGGTCCGAAAGACAGTCCCCGTTCCAAACGGCCACCGAACGTCATCTTCGTCCTGGCCGATGATTTGGGTTTTGAGACGCTGGGTGCTTACGGCGCGAAGACCTACGCGGGACTCGGACCGGTCAAGACGCCGAATCTCGACGCGCTCGCGAAGAATGGCATGAAGTTCACGCGGTGCTTCGCCACACCGGTCTGCTCCCCCGCGCGCTCGGAACTGCTCACCGGGCAGTACAATTTCCACACCGGGTTCATTGACATCGCCAACCGGCGCGGAGCGGTGGGCAGTCTGGATGCGCAGAAGCACCCGACCCTTCCCGCACTGCTCAAGGACCACGACTACATCACCGGCGTGACGGGCAAGTGGCACTTGGGCGCGGGGCCGAAGGGCTTTCCTCGCCCCGACCAGGCGCAGACCGATTCGCCGCACGTGCGCGCCTGCGGGTTCGAGCAGCAGTACATCTTCGGGGGAGGACATTTGGTGAACTACGGCGCGCCCAAGGTCGGCGAGTACACGCCGCAGTGGTTTCACCAGTGGGCGTTGAAGTTCATCGAAGACGCGGCGAGGAAGGACCAGCCGTTCTTCCTCTACTATGCGTCGCCGATCCCGCACGACCCGCTCAAGCCCACGCCGCTCAACCCCGACGGCCCGGCCAACGGCGGCGCGAACTTCCCGTTCCTGATCGAGTACCTCGACGCGCAGGTGGGTGAACTGGTCAGGAAAGTGAAGGACCTGGCTCTCAGCGAGCGGACGATCGTCTTCTTCTCGGGCGACAATGGCACCAGTCAGGTCACCACCGAGATGGCCGACGGAACCGCCATCCACGGCGGCAAGGGCCGCATGAGCGACGCGGGCGCGTGGGTGCCCCTCCTCGCCTCATGGCCGGGCACGGTGCGGCCTGGCAGCGTCTGCGAGGACCTGGTGGACTTCACCGACGTGCTGCCCACCGTGGCCGAACTGGCGGGCCTGCGCCCGGCCGGGGAGGTGGACGGGGTCAGCTTCGCACCGCAACTCCTGGGCCGGACCGGCCGGCCGCGCGAATGGGTATGCGTGTACTATGTGGACCAGTATTTCCTGCGCGACAAGCAGTGGAAGTTGCGCGAGAACGGCGACCTCTACAACGTGACCCAGTCGCCGCTGAAAGAGGAGCTGGTTGCCCCCGAGAAGGACACGCCGGAATCGAAGGCGGCCCGCCAGCGACTGAAAGCGGTGGCCGACAAACTCAACCCCAAGGCGGCGGCGGAAGCCAGCGCGAAACCGACTCCAGGCAAGCGGACGGGGCAGAAGCGATGAAGTGACTACGGTTATGGACTGAACGTAGCCCACGCCATCGTGGCGCAAACCTAGGAGACGGAACATGCGCTTTGGTATTTGTCGGATTCTTCTTGGCAGTCGCGCTGGGCGCGACGGTCGCCGCGCCTGCCGGGCAGGATATTCCGTTGGGGCATCCGGACTTCGTGCCGTCGCTGGTTCATCCGGTGGGATGGTTGGGCGATTTTTCGGGTCGGTATGTCGGCGCTCGCGATTTTCCCTTGGAGTGGGATTCCACCACAGGAAAGAACATTCTGTGGAAGACCGACTTGCCGAGTTGGGGCCATTCCTCGCCGATCATGGTGGGCAAACGGGTATTCCTGACCTGCGATGCCGACCTGACCGTTTGTCTGGACGCCGAGACGGGAGCCATTCTTTAACCTCCCACCCCCTCCCGGCCGCCCGGTCCCGCCCCGCTAGATCAAATCTGCTGCCAGTTCGGCCCGGCGACCTCACCGCGACACATCCGAGAACTTGCGAGTTTGCGGCGTATCGTTGTATCTACGGGCTGGGAAGTTATGTAGATCGAACCACGCCTTGGCCTGTTCGAGGTCGGCGACCCAGAACATCTTCTTGCGTTCGGCCTCGGGAACGTCGGCGGCCTTGCGAATGAGGATTCTCTTAGTCGCGCCGGTCGCGTCACGTTTGGCCCGCGCGGCGGCGTCGGCATCGGCCTTGGTTTGCGCCTGCTTGGCCTGGACAACATCCGCCTCGGAAGCGTCGCTCAACGATGGGTCTATGTATGGCTGGTTGGTGATCATGCTCAGCGCCACAAGCATGGAGTAGCGACCGGGGTGTATCTCGATGACCTGTTGGTTCCTCACGGGAATGCCGTTAATGACCATTTGCACGCGCGTCGAGGCCGAGTACCGGGCGTTGACACGGACGAACGCACGCGCCGGAAACTCAATCACGGTGTAAGCGAGAAGACTGATCACGCTATGCGGTGGACGGAGACCCGTGCGGAGGTTAATACCGCCGCCTCCCCAGACATACTTGGGGATGATGGGCGCGAAGGCGCCCGATTTGCCGTCGATAATGGCCTGATCGCCCGGTTTGGGTCTGAGTTTCACGAGATCACCGAGTTCGAGCATGGGATCGACTCTCATGGCGAACTTGAAACTGTCGGTGATGAGCCATTCTTTGGGACTCTTGCCGGACACGTACTTCACGACGGGAACGCCTTCAGCTGCCACGAAATTCTCGAGTGGCGCGATGGATGCGAATCCGCTGATAGGATCTTCGCCGCCCCCAGATAAGTAACCGTCTGGGCCTTCGCGCAATGGTAGGCGAGGGATGCCGAACATCTCTTCGATGGCGAACGGGTCGATAAGGTAACCGCCGACCTCATCGACCTGTTTCAGAACGAGTGGGCCGTCGGTGGGGTACTTGTCGGTGGGAACGCGCAGGGCGAGGGCCTTGTCAACGAAGAGGGAAAGGTAGTCCCAGACGCGAATGCAAGTGACCGCGCCAGGGAATTCCTTGCCCCAACCCGCTCCTCCGTGGCAGTCGAGATAGTTTCCCTCGCAGATGGCCTTGCCGACGGTCTGATGGGCTAGCCAGCCTTCTTGGGCGCGATAGTTGAGTAACGAGGGACGCACCTGAGTGTACCACTTTCCGGCCCCTTCGGTCTCTCCGTTGTTATTGATCGCGAGAATGGTTTCTCCGTCGAGTCTGGCCCAATCGGCGACAGGCCACGTAGGCGGTTCGCTGTGGTTGGAAACGCTGGCGATGGTGCGTTTTGGATGGAGCCAGGTCATCCGAAAAGGGAACTCGCCACGGGGAATTCCTTCGCCGGCAGATCTACCGTAGACAATCCATGGCGCGTGCCGGAATTCGGGTATTGCCGTTCTCCTGGCCACGATCTCGAGGAGTTTCTGGATTCGTTCGGGATCGGGCGTCCGGGTACGTTCGATGCCGGTGTCGAAGTTGCGGAGGTAGAGGATGGCCATGTCGTGTTTGGTGGCGACCTTGTGGAGAGCGTCGTGTTCTCCGAAGTTCTTCGAGTCGAGAAGAGGCGCGATAAGCATCATGGAGCGAATACGTTTGGCGTCATCTGGGACCCAGACGAGGATGTCCGCCTTGACGGCGCCTTGGCCGCGTTTGCCTGCGAGTTCGTCAGGCAGTCGGAAACCGAAAGTCCAATTGGTTTCGACCGACGAAGGAGTGGAGTTGGTTGCGGGCACGGACGTTTGCGCCCGCGTTACCGCGGTGAACGACAGGAAACTCGCCGCCATGACCAGGAACAAACCGATTGGGAACAGGCGTTTCATGGCGTCTTCTCCGATACCACGGTTTACTGTCTTCCGATGCACCACAGTTTGTTTCCTCCCACTCTTGTCCAAGATAATCCTGGAATCACATAAGCGGCGGGCGGTTCCTGGGTCTCCTGGAATGGGGTAGGATGGGGGTGGATACAAGGCCCACACACCCCATCCAGGAGACGCCTACATGGTATCGGTCGCCAGTCTGTTTGCACAGGTTCTTTCGCTGATTAGCCGTCGTGATTTCGACAGGGCTGTTCGTGTCCGTCAGGCGGAAAAGGCCGCCAAGGGATTCTCCTGCTGGGATCAGTTCGTGGCCATGCTGTTCTGCCAGCTCGGCGGCGCCCGTTCGCTGCGCGAGATCTGCGGCGGCCTGGCCACGGCCATGGGCAAGCTGCGGCACCTGGGGCTCTCCCAAGCCCCGTCGCGCAGCACGTTGAGCTACGCCAACAGCCATCGACCGTGGGAGTTGTTCGAGGATGTCTTCCACAGCCTGCTCGGCCAGACGCAGGCCATCGCGGGGCGGCACAAGCGGAAGTTCCGCTTCAAGAACCCGCTCCGCAGCATCGACGCCAGCACGATTCATCTGTGCCGCGAGGTCTTCGACCGGGCGCGGTACGGCCGGACCAAGGGCGCCGTCAAGCTTCATCTGATGCTCGACCATCAGGGATGCCTGCCGGGCTGGGCGTGCATCACCGAGGGCAAGGTGCACGACGTAACGCCCATAAAGGCGCTGCAATTCGGCGCCGGGACGATCGTGGCGGATATACAAGGAGCGGTGGCAGATCAAACTGTTCTTCAAGGCTCTGAAGCAGAACCTGAAGGTCAAGACGTTCGTGGGGACCAGCGAGAACGCGGTGACCGCACCGCCCGCCGCCACAGGGCGCTTGCGAAACTTGGCCTGACCGTCGGCTCCCACGGTGGACGGCGAGCAGGCGCGGGCCGCCGCCCTCGCCCGCAAGCGGCGTAGCGAAACCGACCTCTTGCCTTACAGCGATAATGGAGCGATGGCAGACGAAAGGACACGAACATGAGCGAGACGACAGCAGTAGGGTACGCCCGGCGGTCCACCGAACTTCAGGAGCGGTCGGTTCCCGACCAGCAGGCATACGTGGAGAAGTGGGCGAAGGAACACGGGTACGCCATCAAGCGGTGGTACGTGGACGAGGCGATCAGCGGCACCAGCACCAAGGGACGCGACCAGTTCGAGCAGATGATCTCCGACGCCGAGCACAACCGGGACTTCGACGCCATCCTCTGCTACGACGTGTCCCGGTTCTCTCGCGGCGGCACCAATGAGACCGGCTAC
>CAYWTX010000002.1:0-10720 GCA_964461295.1 uncultured Planctomycetaceae bacterium
CCCCCCGCCGCGGGGGGGGAACTGCGAAAGTTGGGTTAGCGCGAGCTTCGGCGAACGACCAGACCAAAGTGAGCGCGTAGTCCCAGCGCCGGCTCTTTGGCGTGAACAAGGCCGCAGGCCATGCAGCCAGTCGAACCGTGACCTCGATGACCGGCAGGCGCGGGTCGCCGTGGTAATGCCTGCGGCGAATCTCGATCTGCGGTTGGAGGTGGTCCCGCGCGCGGACCGGGATCGGCCTCGGCAGGCAGCAGCTCTCCGAGGCCCCTTGAGGTGTCCGTCCCTGCAGTGCGCTGTGGGAACGGTGTTCATTGTGCCGGGCTCTGAAGTCGTCGAGCCGGCGTTGGATCCCTTTCTCCGTCAGGCCCGTCAGGACCAAACGCCACCAGACACGAAACGTCCGGAACGCCCTTTCGATCTTGCCGTTCAGATAGGGCGCTCGGACGCGGGCCTGGACCGGGATGATGCCTGTTTTCTTCATGGCAGACCGGAATTGCCGCCGGAACTGCGTGTCATGGTCGGTGATCACGAACCGGTGCTTGCCGAACTGCTTGGCCACCCGGCGTACCAGAGCAGCCATGTCACGTGCTCGAGGCGTGCGACGGTAGACGCGCAGGCACAGTAGCCGTTGCGAGAAACCATCCAGGATCGCCGCCACGCCGAAACGCAGCCAGGGGATCTGCACAGTCAGCAGGTCGACATGCCAGACGCGGTTGATCCACTCGGGCGTGAGCAGGTGATAGGGCTCCTTGCCCAGGGGCGTGGCCATCGCCGGTCTGGATCGCTGCGCTGGACGTACTGGCCTGGGCTCTCGCAGGACCCGCTGCACGGTGGAGCGGCTGATCTGGATGCTGGCGCGAAGCATCTGCCTCGCGATCGAACGTCCGCCGAACTCCGGTTCCGAGCAGAGCCGTCGGAGTTCGTGGGTCGCCCAACGGACCGCATCGTGGATGCGGTTCCAGACCACGACTCCATGCAGTAGACTCACCCGGCCTTTGCCTTCGGCCGCCCTGTTCCAGGCACGGATCGTGTTGCGATGCAGGACGAAGTGTGCTGCGGTCTTCTTGATGCTCCATCCTCGTAGTCGCCGCAGATGCAGGATGGCCAGCCGCTACTCGGGTCGATAGTCCGGCCGCCGACGTGAGAGGAGACCTTCGCGCTGAGCCCGAAAGATCTCCACCTCCCGGCGAAGCAGATCTCCCTCCGTGGCCTCCTGATCCCGTTGGACCAGCGGGCGCAGAATCGGTGAGCCCGCCGAGGCGAGCCGTGCCCAGGCCAACTGGCAGGCTTGGGCCAGAACGATGGCTATGGAATCAACCAGACGCAGCACAGTGGCAGAAGAAAGCAACCGCATGCCGACCTCCATCTTCATGGACAGGCCGAAATGATAGCGTAGTCCTCCGACACACCCAAGGCTGTCGTAACACTTGCTGAGAAAAACGTCTTCGGATACCAACCGGCCCCATGCACTGGACGCTGGGCCACTACAGCCACTACACCCGCGCCTAGCCGATCGCCGCTTGAGCATCCCTGCTCGCATTCTGATGGCCTTTCGTTCTGGGCCTACCTGTGAACCTTGCTCAGCCGCATCGGATCGTTGGCGTCACCGATGCAGTACACGTCCGTATACGAGCGGTAGAACATCCTGTTGCCGCTGAAGAAGGGCTGGCCGCCCTGGCTGAAGGACCCACGGCCGTCGGCGACCTTGTCGCCCAGCCGATTCACACCGACCACCTTTGCCTCCCGGCCGAGTGTGGTGGCCAGACACTCGCTGCCCGATCCGTCAAAGCCAAACAGCCAGTCCCCGGCGATCGACGTGAGATGGTGCACCCGGAACCGGGGGGTCTGCACCTTGCCCACCGTCTGCCCCGTCGCCAGGTCCAGCACCTCCAGAGCCGCCGTTCCGTGTGCGTAGACCATGCCCTTGTGGATCGTTGGCGCCCATCGCAGGTCTTGGCGCGACCAGAGGCACTCGACCTTCAGCGTGTCCTCGTTGGGAGCAGTGAAACGCAATGCCACCAGGCCCCTGGGGTATTCGTTCGTGCCGGGGTTGCCGCCGTCCACCCACCCGTTGGATACCAGCAGCGTGTTCCCGCACACGCCCTGGGGCCGGCCCGAGGAGTGAGCCCCTGCGCCCTTGAGAAGCTGTTTGCCATCCGTGGCCCGGTAGACGTGCCCGCCGCTACCGTGCCAGATGATCTCCATCGTCTGGCCAGTCGGCCCCACAGGCACGCCCAGCTTCTCCATCGAGCTCCAGGAGGCCCCCGGGCTTTGCTGCCAGATGATCTTGCCCGTCCGGCGGTCCAGCCCTCGCAGCCAGGCGAGGTGATTGTCCCCCCACACGGCCACCAGCCGGTCGGCCGTCAGTATGGGCGAGGGCACGGACGGGGCCCCGTGCATCCCCTGCGGCCGCGACTCCCTGATCCACGTGCACCAGACAACGTTTCCTTCCAAGTCCACACAGTAGGCATCGTAGTTGCCCGTGCTGAAGTAGATGTACCGGCTGTCGGTGACCGGCGTGGCCATGTTCACGCCAATCCAGGACGGCTCTCCGAACCACCGTTCGCGCGGATACCCATATTGGATCATACGACCGTGCTGCGCGGCCCGGTCGGGGAAGTACTTCTTTTCCAGCCCCCAGAAGGCGCACTGGTTGTAGCTGCCGCCGGTCCGTTGCCACTGCTCGTCCTTGGCGAGGTCCTCCGGCGTGGCCGGGACAGGCAGGCCGAGGGCGCGGGCGGCCTTGGCGGCCTCCACGTACTCCGTTTGCCTATCGGGCGTCATCTGCCTGTCCTGCGAGCGCAGCCGGGTCGCGGCATGCCAGCGGTTGAAGGCGCCGAAGGCCTTCGTCCACCACTGGTAGTAGTCCAGCACGTCCTTGCGCGCCTTGTCCGCCTCCTGCGGCGGCAGGCCGCCGAGGTGGTCCAGGTCCTTCTGCCAGAGAACCTTGCCGTCCTTGGGGTCCATGCACACCAGCCGCGTGCCCACGAAGTCCGGCACCCATTGGGTGGCGTAGTCGTACCCGCCGCGGTCCAGCAGCATGTACAGCTTGCCCTTGACCAGCGTCATTCCGCCGTTGCAGTCCGACTTCAGCGGCACCTTCCAGACGATGTTCCTGCGGTCCGCCCTGACGGCCACCAGCTCGGGCCTCTTGCCGGGTGCGGCCCGCTCCTGGAAGTCCCATTCCCGCCAGGCCGTCACGGGGGTACAGTCAGCCGGCCAGACGCCCGTGCCGTCGTTGCGGAATCCGATGAACGGCTGGGCTTGCTGGGCCCACGCCGGCGGAATGGCGGGAAGTGCCACAGCAAGGCTCGCTGCGGAAGCCAATGCAAGTCTACGAGCGATCATCCCTCGCTCTCCTTTGTTGACGCCCTTCCGTCCTGCCAGGCACCTTGCGCGGCAGTCTACGGTTTGCGCAGGTCATAGCACCGCAAGTACGTGCCGACGTTGACGACCAGCCGTCCGTCGGCCAGGGCGATCGAGCCGCACCCGGCCTTGGTCCATGGCCCTTGCCATAGCACCTTGCCATCGGTCGCGTTCAGGCAGATCACCTTCTTGCCGTCGCAGCAGATCATCTTGCCGTCGCCCACCACCGGCGAGGCGATGGCGTCGCCGATCAGCTTGTCGGCCCAGACCATCGACTTCTTCTCCAGGTCGTAACAGAACGTCTGCTTCTTGCAGGTGCCGTAGACGTGCCGCCCGTCGAAGGCCGGCGTGCTGGCCTCCCAGGAGGCGTCGTCGAAGGCCTCCAGCTTTGCGCTGGCGACCTTCTCCGTGCCGCTCCCATTGAGCCGGTACAGGCTCAACTCTCCTTCGGGGAATCGCACCACCAGCGTATCGCCCACCACCACCGGCGACGTGGGCGCCTTGGAGCCTGGCATCTGCCACAGCACCTTTCCATCAGCACCGGCCACACAGGTCAGCTTCGAGCCGCCCACGATCGCGTGCGCCTTGCCGGCCTTTTCCCATACGGCCGGCGAGGCGACCTCCATCCACGATTTGGTCTTGGGCTCCGCCAACGCGTCGGTCTCCCATTCCTTCTTTCCGCTCTTGACGTCCAGGCCGTACAGCTTCGTCGCGAGCACTACGACTTTGTCGCCAACGATGGCCATGGACGGGGTGCAGTCGGGTCCACGTCCCTTGGCGAACTCCGTCTTCCAGACTTCGTTGCCGCTACCGGCATCCAGGCAGACCGCCGTCGCGCCCGCCGTCGTCTTGATCGCGAAGTACAGTCTGCCGTCGCACACGCACGGGGTGTTGTGCGACTTGCCGCCCTCGGCGGCGAACCTCGCCTTCCACAGTTCCTTGCCATCGTTCATCGAAACGCAGAGGATCATTTCGTCCTGACGGGGCTTCTTGGGGTCGGCCCCCTCAACCATCGGATAGACGTGCACGTAGGCCTTGCCCCAGGCCACAACGGGGCTGCTGTAGTATTCGGCCTTTGCTCCGCCCGGAGGCAGAGGGGCCTCCCAGAGCAACTTGGGCCCCTCCTTTGGTATCGAGTCTACCAGAGGCGGGCAGGGCTGCGCCACGCCGCAGCGCCCTGGCCCGCGCCACTGCGGCCAGTCCGCGCCAGTCGCCCCGGTTGCCGACCCCGCCCAGATCACCATACAGAGGGCCGTTCCGTGTCTCATACTCGCCAATCTCCTTGTTCTTCGGCCGAATCTCCGCGTCAACCGCTTCTGCGGCACGCCCGGCTACTGCGCCGGTTTGTCCCACGCGGCGTCGGTCCTCTCACCGGCCAGTTCCGCCGCGGCCTGGTAGATCCGGGCCACGTAGCCCGGCCAGTCGTAGCTCAGTTCGTGTTGGCTGAGGTAGGCCGATCCCCACGCCAGGCGTCGAGGAAGCTCGTCCAAGAGTGCGACGTGGGCTTGACGCCGTTCCTCCGTCAAATCAGCCAGCGCCTTCAGGATCGCCGTGCGCGCCTCCCACTCCTGCACCCCCTCGCGCAGCATCTGGAAGCGGACCGTCGGGGTCGCGCCGTCGGGACCGGCAACCGTCAGCGCATTGATATTCTGGAAGAAAGATCTGTTCGTTGGCGCGTCCCGGCCCGACAGCCAGAAGTCCAACCCGATCCTGCCGAGGTGGCCGTTTTGGATGGCCACCGTACGGAAGACCAGTGGCGGCGAGTACTCCTGCCACTTCCAGCGGTCGGTGGGCAACTGGAGGAACTCGAGGGGCTGCCGCACCTGAGCTGCCCACTCTTGTACGCTCGTGGCCCCGACTTCCTTCAACCACGGCCATCCCTTCACGCCGATTTCCAGCCCGCCCGTGGCGATCAGTTTGCTGTCCTTGTGGTCCGGGTCGCCGCTGAAGTGCGAGAGCAGGTCCCAGCGGGCGTAGGGCGCCCACTGCCGCATCAGTTCGCCATCCCTCTGGCTGGGCCGCTTGTCCCCGCCCAGGCCCAGCATGATGATCCGCTCAGACCAGCCCCGCTTCCTGACGGTCTGGCTCATGCCCTCCAACAGCGGCTTGTAGAACGCCTCTGCGCCCTTCTCCATGGGTTGCTCCTCTTCCAAGGGACGCCAATGCCTCAATACAGCGTGAAGTTGGGCGTGCCGATCGGCAAGCCCGGCACTCTCGGCACGTTCGGGCCCTTGTAGATCCACACGTGCTTCCTGGCACTCGAGAATAGAACCACCTCCGGTCGCTCGTCGCCGTCCACGTCCCCGACGTACGGGCTGGGGCCGTATGGCTCGCCCGCAAGCTCCGACTCCGGGCCGAAACGCCCGATGCACCTACCTCTGCCGTCAAGTATCCGAAGGCAGTTGCCCGCGACCAGCTCCATCAGGCCGTCGCCGTTCCAGTCAAGCAGCGCCTGCGGCCTGCCGTAGCCGTAGATGAGGTATTCCCCGAGCGTCCGGCCGTCGGCGTCGAACAGCCAGATCACGCCGCCTCGCCCGTCGCTGGTGTAGCCGCCGCCGGAGACGATCTGCGGGCCGGGAACGTCCTTCCGCATCCAGCCCGCGTTCGCTTTCTGGAAGTGATGCCCACCCATGCTCCAGAGCACCTTGCCCGTCCCGTCGACCATGGCGATGTGCTCGCCGTTGCAGAAGGTGATCGCCAGGCGCGAGTCGGCCGGCTTCTTCGCCAGCCTCACGACCCCACCATCGTCCATGTGGCCGCCGAACGGCCTGGCCTTGCGGTCCTCGCGGATGGCGGCCAGGGGCGTCGCGAGCTTCACCTCGTCTTCGCGGATCGTCCACAACTCCCTGCCGTCGTGGTCGAGAAGCGTGAAGCCGGCGATGATCTCGTCCTTCCCGTGGCCGTCGATGTCCACCGGCGTGGGGTGGTGGCAGGTCCGCGTCACAGATGGGACCCGCCAAGTCCACAGCGGTTTCCATTCGTCCGTGTAGGCCCACAACTGGCTGTAGCGGGTCTTGACGATGATGTCCCTGAGCTTGCCCTGGCCGCGGAGGTCCACGAACGTGATGCAGTCGGCAACGCCCAGCCCGCGCGGCAGCGGCCACCGCCGCAGCTCCTTGCCGGTCTTGCCCTCCAGGACAACGATGCTGCCGCCGGAACTGGCGTACACCTCGCACGCGCCGTCGCCGTCCAGGTCGAAGAGCTGCACCGGGACGTCGAAGCTCAGGCCGGCCTCGCCGCCGCGCCCCCACCGCCACATCACCGACCCATCCATCCTGAAGGCAGTCATCGCGGTCACGTTCTGACCAGAATTGCGCGCGGTGACGAACTCGGCCTTCCCGTCGCCGTCGAGGTCGCCTCCCACGAACCAGTCGCCGATGTAGGCCGGATCGGGATGGGCGAAGCTCTTCCACGGTTGCACAACCGGGCCGTTGGCGTCGCGCACGACGCGGCGGAATCGGGTCAGGAACGTCTCGTCGATCCCCGCGACGAGGTCCCCGTGGAAGACGCCCTTCACGGGCCCATCGAGGTCGGGCCTGGTAGCACTTGGCTTGAGCGAGCCGTGCAGCAGCTTCTCCAGTTCGCCTGGTACAGGCGCCTCCGAGGCCCTGGCCGGACCCGGCGGTCCCATGTCCTTCCGGGCGTACCAGCCGACGAAGTAGGGCTCGACCAGGACGCCCTGAAAATCGAGCTGGAACTTCCGGTTCTCGAAGGAAACGCCGAAGTTCCCTCGTATGCCATTGGGGTCGAGCCGCACATTGTCGGGAGCTACCTCCATGGGCGTCCGAACGTGCGGCAAGTGGCGGGCGTTCACGCCGGAAACTCCGCTGTGGACGAGCTTGCCCTTGCGGAAGCCCAATTCGATAGCCATGCGCTGCATGCCCGCGGCGGGCGGTTCCAGCAAGAGACGGACGGTCACGGGATCGGGCAGCGCGGCCGCCGCGCGGGACTGCCTGGTCCCAGATACCTTACCCTCCGCGGCGAGCCCCGTGTTCGCTGGGGAAACGCCTTTCATCTCATAGCGTCCCTGCACCTGCCCCGTCGCGTTTGCCTGCGCGGAGATGGCGAGGGCGCACTCGATCGCTCCGCCCGTCTTGGGAGACCACGGGTCGGGAACCAACGTTACCTTCAGCGTCCCGGAGATGCCGGTTGCGGTCGCCGTCACCTGCGACAGGTCGCAAACGTAGCGGGCCGTGTTCCACAGCCCCCGTGAATTGGCGATGCCGCCCATCCACGCCCCCTCACGCTGCCGCGCGCTGATGTACAGCGTGGCCCGATTCTGTCCGAGCAGATGTTCGAATTGCAGCTCCCACCAGGTTTCCTGCATCGGTGTACCCGCTCCTTGGGCCATGCCGCACGAGGCCGACACGCCGAGGGCGGCGTTGAACCACATCGCCATGGCCCATCCACGCGATCGCACGGTCGTTCCCAATGCCTGCTCCTTCCCGGGCACATTCAGCTCGCCGGCCTGCTATCCGGCGTCTTGCGAATCCGCGGGAGCTTCGACCTGGCCTACTTGCCCGTCGCTTGCCCGCCCGGCGCCGGCCCCAGGTCCACTGCCGGCCACTTCCCCATCAGCGTCCTGGCAATCTGCGCCCAGATGACCACCCGCTTGCCGCCGAGCTGGTTCCTGACCTTCGCCGGGGCGTCACCGAACGTGGGGGCCACGAACGTCAGCGGCAAGCCGATGTGCCGCGCGACATGGGCCGGCATGTGCCCGCCGGTGGGGCCCATGTTCATCATCAGGTTGCTGTCGCCCATGATCAGGATGGGCGAACCTGGATCGTCTCGGTAACGCCCGCCCGTCTTGTCGTCCAGCACCACTTCGATCTCGTCGGGCTTATCCTTGCGGAGCTCGGCTTTCGTCGAGTAGCGGCTTCCGCCGGCTAGGACCTTCTGAACGAAGTCGTACCGCTTGACCGTCCGCTGCGCGCCCAGATCGCGCGCGATACTCAGGCGGCGCCCATTGAGGTCGCACACTGTCACGTGAGCACCGGCGAGCCGCGCCGCCTGGGCCGTGAACTGGCCGATCGGTCCGGCGCCGACCACCAGGATCCGCTCGCCGAGTCTCACCTCCGTCCGCCGCACATCGTGCATGGCCACGCCGGCCACGCCGAACAGCGCAGCGTGCTTCGCCTCCACCTCCGCCGGGAGCTTGACGATCAGGCTGTCGGCCCTGGCCGGAGCGGCAAAGTACTGCCGATGCTGGCAGAAGTCGCCGGAGAAGACCAGGTCGCCGGGCGAGAAGCCCGTCACGTCGGGCCCCACCTCCAGAATCCGGCCGACATTCTGGTAGCCGCACCGGTTGGGCCACTTCCGTCCCCCGTAGTTGCCGCCGCACAACACGTTGCGCTCGGTGCCGTTGAAGACCGCGATGGCGAAGTCGTCGGAGTTGGGCCCGACCGACCCATGCTCATAGCCCGCGGGCACCATCCACACGTCGCCCGCCTCCAGGACGAATTCCTCGCGCCGGCCGTCGTGGTCGATCCAGTACCCGGTCCCCTTGCCCTTGAGAATGATCCACGTCTCATCGTGATCGTGGAAGTGCTTCTCGCACTGGGGAAGCTTGAATCCCTTGTTCATGTGGTTCTTGTGCAGTGGCATCCGTCCCTCCTTCCGTTGAGTCCTCTGTCATTCGTTCAAGCACTGTTCCCCCGGCCCGCGAACCGCAAGCCCAGCCTGCCGGCACGATCGCGCAGGCGCATGAACGCTTCCATCAGGAATGCCCCGGCCTTGCGGACCATCTCGTGGATCTCCACGGCCTCCTTGCCGGTAGGTGTCAGAGCTTTCTCACAGAGAATGTTCCTGACACCCAACTGGAGGAGTCGCTCGACCTGCTGACGGTGCTGATTGGGCCAGGTCGCCAGCAGAACGCCGTCGAGCGACTCCCGGACGACCATCTCCGTGAATTCCGTGTAGACCGCGGAGCATCCGAACCGCTCCGCGAACCGCCGGGCCGCGTCTTCACGCACGTCACAGCAGGCCGTGATATTCACGCGCTGACTTGCCGCCGCGGCAGGCCCGTGCTGGCCCATCGAAATGCCGCAGCACCCGACCAGACCCAGTCTGAACATGGCACACTCTCCGCGTGGTTTCGCGCGACGGCTATGGCGTCTTTCCGGGGCCGCCGGAACCCCGATCCGATCCGCTCAACTGCGGCGGGACCAGCGTCTTCTCATACATCACCGCATCTTTCGGCGCTGTCACGTCCACCATCGGCACCCCGTGCAGCAGGAGCTTGCCTTCCCGCAACTCGAGCAGATCGTTCATCTGCGCCCGGCCGTCGGAAAGAACTCCGGGGGTCTCGCCGCGCTGCCCCGCGTAGTTCTTCCGTTGCCGGTACGGCTCCAGGTTCGATTCCATGCCGCGCCGGCGACTGACATGCCATTGGATGGCGCCCGTCGCAGCGTCGAGGCAGTAGAAATGGATCCCGCCATCGAGTTCCTCGTGCCGACCGGCGGAGCAGTAGAGCCTATCGCCACCGAGCACGACGTTGAACACCGGATAGGCTGATTCGAGCTGGCCGAGCATCATGTGGCGCCGGTCCGCGGGCGCGGCCAGAAGCCGCCACGCCAAGGAGCCATCCTTCACATTGACCGCGTACACGTGCCCGTCGTGGCAGGCGAAGATGGCCCGCTGGCCGTGCACCACCGGCTGTGAGCCGATCCGCCCGCCGGCCACGAAGTTCCAGACTTCCTGGCCGTCGCGCGACGCGGCCAGGCGATGTTCGTGGACGTGGGCGACCAGCGCGACATCGCCCGCCTGGACCGGCGGCGTCTGCACAATCCCGTATCCGGGCCATTGGTACATCTGCTGACTCCACCGGAAGTTCGTTGTGAACCAGAAGCTCTCCAGACCCTCTGGCTTGCCCCAGAAGATTCCCGCCAGGCTCTTCCTCGCCGTGTCCTGCGCGGCCACCGGTCCGAGGGCCGTCGCCCCACCTTTGGCCAGACGCTGCTCGTCCCTGACCGGAACCACCGGCGCCACGGCGTAGAAAGCTCCGCTGCCGCGGATGAACTGGTCGCAACCGCACATCGGCGAAAGTCCGAACACCGATCCATAGGAGCACGCGGCCCGTTCGCCGCACTTCTTGCCGAAGCAGCGCATGGAGACCCATTGCGGCGAGTCCGCCTTCGGCTCGACGGGTATGAAGTTCCGTTTGCCCATGAACCAGTTCAGCGTTGCCGTGGGCGCGTCGCAGGCAGACTGGTTCGTCCCGCCGCTGCGCGGTGTCGGATCTTCCTCGCCGGTGGCGAGCATCAAGACCCCGCCAAACACCGACGTGCCGACATGGCCGAGGAAGATCCGGTCCCTGATGATGTGGTAACCGATCATCTGGGGGATGGGTTTGTCCCAG
>CAYWTX010000003.1:0-6733 GCA_964461295.1 uncultured Planctomycetaceae bacterium
CGCGGGTGAAGGCGGACCTGTGCCGCCGCAACGTTTCCTCGGCGATCTCGGCCAGGCCCTCGCCCTCGATCCGCGACGTGGCGCCGGGCATGTACGCGTCGATGAACTTGCGGCCCAGGCCGACGGCCTCGAAGAGCTGGGCGGCGAAGTAGCTGCGCAGCGTGGAGATCCCCATCTTGCTCATCGTCTTGAGGAGGCCCTTCTTGACCGCGGCGACGTAGTTGTCGGCCAGGTTGCCGGCGTCCTCGTTGCCCAGTTCGCCGCGGCGGCGCAGCTCGTCGACGACCTCGAAGGCCAGGTAGGGGTTGACGGCGTTGGCGCCGAAGCCCGACAGCAGGCAGAAGTGCATCACCTCGCGCGGCTCGCCGCTTTCGACGGCGATGCCCGCCCGCGCCCGCAGGCGCCGCTCCAGCAGCGCGTGATGCACCGCGCTGGTCGCCAGCAGCGCCGGGATGGGCGCCAGCAGCTCCGACATCCCGCGGTCCGACAGGATCACGAGCGACGCGCCGTCGCGCACGGCCTGGGCCGCACGCTCCACCAGGTCCTCGATTCCGCGGCGCAGGGCCTCGCCGGCGTCCGCGCCGGCGGAGTCGAACAGGGCCTGCACGGTCGCCACGCGGAACTCCTCCCGCGTCTCCTCGCGGAGCCGGTCGATGTCCTCGTTGGCCAGGATGGGGTGCGGCAGGCGCAGCATGCGGCAGTGCTCGGGGCCTTCGTCCAGCAGGTTCCGCTCGCGCCCGACGTAGGACATCAGGCTCATCACCAGCCCCTCGCGCAGCGGGTCGATGGGCGGATTGGTCACCTGCGCGAAGAGCTGCTTGAAGTAGTCGAACAGCAGCTTGGGGCGGTCGCTCAGCACGGCCAGGGCCGCGTCGTTTCCCATCGAGCCGACGGGTTCCTGCCCGTCGCGTGCCATGGGCGTCAGGATCATCGACAGCTCTTCGCGCGTGTAGCCGAACGCCCGCATCTTGCCGACGAGCGCGCCGCGGTCCTCGGCCCGCGGCTGGGAGGGCGTGAACAGCCCGCGAAGCTCGATGCGGTTCTCCTCCAGCCAGCGGCGGTAGGGCTTCTGGCGGGCGATGCGGCTCTTGATCTCGTTGTCGGTGACGATCCGCTGCTCGGCGATATCGACCAGGAACATCCGCCCGGGCTGGAGCCGCCCCTTCTGCTGAATCTTCTCGATCGGCAGGTCGATCACGCCGACCTCGCTGCCGAGGACGACCAGCCCGTCGGCGGTCACCACGTAGCGGGCGGGGCGCAGGCCGTTGCGGTCGAGCGTCCCGCCGACGAGCCGCCCGTCGGTGAAGACCATGGCGGCCGGGCCGTCCCACGGCTCCTGGAACGCCGAGTGGAATTCATAGAAGGCCCGCTTGTCGGTGCTGATGTGGTAGCTGGCGCCGAAGGCCTCGGGGATGAGCATCATCATCGCGTGCGGCAGGCTTCGCCCGGCCTGGACGAGCAGTTCCAGCGCGTTGTCGAAGCACATGGAGTCGCTGCCGTCGGGGGTGAGGATGGGCTTGAGGTCCTCGACGTGCTCGGCGAAGGCGGGGCTGGCGAGGTTCATCTCTCGCGCCCGCATCCGGTTGCGGTTGCCGCTCAGCGTGTTGATCTCGCCGTTGTGGGCGAGATAGCGGAACGGCTGCGCCAGCCGCCAGTTCGGGAACGTGTTGGTGCTGTAGCGCTGGTGGACGATCGCCAACGCCGTCGCCGTCCGCTCGTCGAGCAGGTCCGGGTAGTACTCGAAGAGCTGGGCGGCCATGAACATGCCCTTGTAGACCATCGTGCGCCCGGACAGGGAACAGACGTAGAAGTCGTTGGCCGCCTGGCCTAGTTGCTCGCGGACGAGGCGTTCGGCCCGTTTGCGGGCGAGGTAGAGCTTACGTTCCAGTTCGTCCTCGGGCAGACCGGCGGCGTCGAGGAACACCTGGCGGATGACCGGCTGGGCCTGTTTGGCGAGGTCGCCCAGGCCGGAGTCGTCGAACGGCACCTGGCGCCAGCCCAGCAGCTTCAGGCCGTGGTGGGCCATCGCCGCGACGAGGAGGTCGTCGCACCGGCGGCGCACGGCCTGGTCTTGCGGCGAGAAGACCATGCCCGCGCCGTAGGCCCCGCCGGCGGGCAGGGCGACTGCCTGGCGGGCCATTTCCTCGGCCAGGAGTTCGTGGGGGATGTGCAGGAGGATGCCGGCGCCGTCGCCGGTGATCTCGTCGCTGCCGGCGGCGCCGCGGTGGTGCAGGTTCAGCAGGACCTGCTTGCCCAGCTCGACGACGCGGTGCTCGCGCCGGCCGCTGATGTTGACGACGGCGCCGATGCCGCAGGCGTCGTGTTCAAGAGCAGGATCATAGAGGGCGTACGGTTTCGGTTGCACGCGCATGGCCTCAATCAGGGTTGCGGCCCTTGACTCAAGGGCCCACCAGACACTTTATACCTGCAAGCGGCAGTATAAGGAAAGGTCTTTGCACTTATAGCACGCATCAGGAATGCTTGTAGCGGGCCGATGGCCCCGCCCGAATCGCTTGCGGCGGCGCCGCCGGGCGTTTCTCTGGCCGAGGAATCGACCCGCGGGCGCGCCGCCGAGATAGAATGCGGTGTCTCAGGCGCGAACCGGATGTTGCAGGACTGCGTAGGTACCAGTAAGGATAGTATGAGAACCATTTTGAGAGAGGAGTTCCACCATGAAAGGTTTTGTGCGGGCGATGCCTCTGGCGGCGGCGATTGCGTTGGCGGCGACGGTGGTCTTCTACGGGCCCACGCTGGCGGGACGGGCGGCGTACGAGGTGGCCGCGGGCGAGACGCGGGCGGCCCGCGAGCAGCTCAAGGAGATGAGCAGCCAGGTGCAGCTCTCGCGGCTGTACCGCACGGTGGCCCAGGCGGTCAAACCGTCGGTGGTCGTCGTGCACGTGGAGCAGAAGATTTCGTACGCCCAGCCGCAGGGGACGCCGGAGATGGACGACTTCTTCCGGCGGTTCTTCGGCGAGCAGGGCCCGGAGCAGGACGCCCCGCGGCGGCCGCGGCGGCAGATGGAGCTGCCCCGGCAGCGGGAGTACATGACGCGCGGGCTGGGCAGCGGCGCCATCGTCGACGCCAAGAACGGGTACATCGTGACCAACTGGCACGTTGTGCACGACGCGGACAAGGTCAACGTCATCCTGCACGACAACCGGCGACTGGAGGCCGAGTGGGTGAAGACCGACGCGGCCACGGACCTGGCGATCATCAAGGTGAAGGGCGGCGAACTGGTGGACGTGCCGCTGGGCGACAGCGACAAGATGGAGGTGGGGGACCTGGTGATGGCGATCGGCGCGCCGGAGGGCCTGCCGCAGACGGTGACGACGGGGATCGTTTCCGCCAAGGGCCGCACCACCGGGCGCGGCGGCAGCTACCAGGACTTCCTGCAGACCGACGCGGCCATCAACCACGGCAACAGCGGCGGGCCGCTGGTGAACATGCAGGGCGAGGTGATCGGGATCAACACGGCCATCGTTTCTCGCACGGGCGTCAACGAGGGCATCGGCCTGGCGATCCCGTCGAACATGGTCCGGCAGGTGATGGACCAGCTCATCAGCAAGGGCAAGGTGGTGCGCGGCTATCTGGGCGTGCGGATTCAGGAAGTCGACGAGAAACTGGCCAAGAGCTTCAAGCTGCCGCACATGAAGGGCGCCTTGGTGTCGCAAGTGGCGGGCGGCAGCCCGGCCGAGAAGGCCAGGCTCCAGGTGGGCGACTTCATTACGGCCATTAACGGCAAGACCATCGAGACCGTCAACGACCTGCGGAATTACGTGGCCTCGCTGGAGGCGAACAAGGCGTACCCGTTCACGGTGTACCGCAACGGCGAGAAGAAGACGCTGGACGTCACGCTGACCGAGCAGCCGGAAGACATGGCCGTCGCGTTCGGCGACAGCGGCGGCGCCCCATCGGCGACGAGCACGAAGTTCGGCATCAAGGTGGCCGACCTGACCGACGAACTGGCCGAGAAGTACGGATACAAGAAGAAGCCCGACGGCGTGGTGATCGTCGAGGTCAAGGGCGGCTCGGACGCCTCCGACGGCCTGCGCGAAGGCATGGTCGTGATGCAGGTGCAGGACCACAAGACGGCGACCGTGGCGGACTTCAACAAGGCGATCTCGGCCGCCGACGCCAAGAGCGGCGTGCGGCTGCACGTGACGACAGCGACGGGAGAGCAACGCTTCGTGTTCGTGGCGCCGGAGAAATGACCACGGTCTTGGCGACTGTGGCGTCATGGGTGCGTCCTGTTCAGCCCAGCGGCTTGGGCTGTAGTCCGTCAGTCTTTCAGGCTGAGGATGCCGGCAACGCCGCCGCCGCGCTGCGAGCGATCGCCGAAGCTTGACAAGAATGGCTTGGGCCACTACGGTGGGGGCCGAATCGGCCGGAGTCGCGCCGGGTGCGCGCCGCTTCCGCAAGCCGGGACCTGTAACCCATTGTCGCCGTTGCTGATTACGTCGCCGGGTAGTCGAAGGTGAGGATATGGATCTGCACGAAGCGATTGAGCAGCGATGGAGCGTGCGGCAGTTCGAGCCTCGGCCCGTCGAGGAAGAGAAGTTGCTGCGGGTGCTGGAGGCGGGGCGGCTGTCGCCGTCGGCGAAGAACCGCCAGGAGCGGAAGGTCGTCGTGGTGCGCGAGGAGGCCCGTCGCCGGGCCCTGGCCGAGGCGGCGGAGCAGCCCTGGCTGGCGGCGGCGCCGGTGATTCTGGCGATGGTCGGAACCACGCCGGAAAGCGTGATGCACTGCGGCGTGCCGACCGACCCCGTCGACTGTGCCATCGCGCTGGACCATATGTCGTTGGCGGCCGTGGCGGAAGGGCTGGGCACGTGCTGGATCGGGCACTTCGACCAGGATGCCTGCCGGCGGATTCTGGGCGTTCCGGCGGCGGCGAAGATCGTCGAGCTGATGCCGCTGGGCTACCCCTCCGGGCGGCGCAAGAGCCGGGCGAGGAAAGAGCTTCAGGAAGTGGTGTGCCACGAGCAATACAGGTAGCGGCCGCTGGCGGGCCGCGGTGAAGGCTGCAAGACCATGGCCGAGTATCGCAGACCGTTTCAGTGCGAGGTGGTGACGCCGCAGGGCAAGGCCTACGGCGGGGAAATCATCAGTGCGGTGATTCCAGCGGCCGACGGGCTGTTGGGGATTCTGGGCGGGCACTCGCCGATGGTGGCGTTGATGGTGGGCGGGCCGATGCGGCTGCGACTGGCGGACGGGCAGAAGCTGGAGTACTACGTGGCGCACGGGTTCGCCCAGTTCGCGGGCAACGCGCTGACGCTGCTGGTGGAGGAATGCCTGCCGTCGGGCGAGCTGGATCCCGACGAGGCATACAAGGACATGGAGCGGGCGACGACGCTGCCTCAGGACTCGCCGGAGCAGCGCGAGGTGCGACAAGAGGACATTAAGGCGGCCCGCTGGCACCTGCGGATGGCCCAGCAGTACGCCAAAGCCAAGGCACTCTGAGGCCCCGCGCCAGGGCGAATGCACCCAATGGGCGACATCCTGCGAATCGCGACCCGGGGCAGCCTGCTGGCGATGCGGCAGAGCGAGATGGTGGCTCAGGCCATCCGTAGCGGCAGCGGGGTCGCGGTGGAACTGGTGGCGATTGTCACCACCGGAGACCGCCAGGCCGGCTCCCTCGCCGACGCCGGAGGCAAGGGGCTTTTCACGGCCGAACTCGAGGAAGCCCTCCGCGCCGGGCGCGTCGATGTCGCCGTTCATTCGGCCAAGGACATGCCGGCCGTGCTGGGGGAGGAGTTTGCGATCCTGGCCGTGCCGAGCCGTGCGGACCCGCGCGACGCGGTCGTGTCGCGGCATGGCCCGTTGGAGTCGCTGCCGCCCGGGGCGCGCGTGGGCACGGGCAGCCCGCGGCGGGCGGCGCAGCTCCTGGCCGCGAGAAGGGACCTGCGGATCGAGCCGGTCCGCGGCAACGTGGACACCCGCGTGCGGAAGGCGCTCGGCGATGGGGCCGAGCTGGACGCCGTGGTGCTGGCGATGGCCGGCCTGGACCGTAGCGGACTGCGGGAGCAGTTCGGGCCGTGCATCCATCCGCTGCCGCTGGAGCAGTGCATCCCGGCACCCGGGCAGGGCGTGCTGGCGATCGAGTCGCTGGCGGCGGCGGGGAAGGCGGCGAAGCTGGCGGCCCTGCTGGAGGACGCCGACTCGCGTCAGGCGCTGCAAGCCGAGCGCGAGGTCGTGCGGCGCCTACAGGCCGATTGCCGCAGTTGCCTGGCCGTCCACGTCGCGCCCGGCGACGACGGCTGGCACGGGCTGACGCTGGCGGCGGACAAAGCCGGCAAGCGCCGGCTGCGGGTCGAGTGGTGGGGCGACTCGGCCGCGGAGGTGGGCGAGGAACTGGCCAGGCACCTCCTGGAACGCAACGCGGATCGCCTGCTGCGGCAGTGACCGGTCCGCCAACGCGATTCCGCCCTGGCTGAAGGCGGATCTCGAGTCCTTGGCAACTCGCCGCGGCAGACAGGGACGGCGGGGCTTGTGAAGAAATCGGGGAAGCAGCCATATCCCTCTTCGCCCGGAAGGGGCGGTCAGGATCCAGCCGGGGGCGTAAGCCCAATACGGTTCAGTTAAGGAGAACAGGACGAAGAACAAGACTGTAGCGTCATCATTGCAGTTTCGAGACAGGTGGAGCACTGTTCTTCAGACAGGTGGAGCACTGTTCTTCAGACAGGTGGAGCACTGTTCTTCAGACAGGTGGAGCACTGTTCTTCAGACAGGTGGAGCA
>CAYWTX010000004.1:0-13047 GCA_964461295.1 uncultured Planctomycetaceae bacterium
CGGCCCCTGCGGCCAGCAGGGCGGCGCCGGTGCGCAGGCGGGCCTGGCGTGCGTCGTCGCCCCCGGCGTCCAGCAGGGCGCCCTGCGCCAGGCAGTGCAGCGGCGTGAGGCCGAAGCGGTTGGCGGCGCCGGCTGCCGCGCCGCGCGCCAGCAGCAACGCGGCCACGGGTTGGCTGGCGTGTTCGGCGGCCTTGTGCAGCGGCGTGTCGCCGAACTCGCTGCGGATGTCGCTCCGCGCCCCGCGATCCAGCAGCAGGCGGGCGATGGCGGGGCGGTTGCGCACGGCCGCCACGTGCAGGGCCGTGCCGAGCGGGCGGTCGTTGCGGTCCGGATCGAGCCCGCTGTCCAGAAGCACGGCGAGGGTCTCGGCCCGCCCGGCGTGGGCGGCCGCGATGACAGGCGAGCAGTTCCATGGGGCGCCGCCCGTGGCGCCGCGCCGCAGCAGCATGGCGGCCAGGCTTGCCTGCCCGTCCCGGCAGGCGCGGAACAAGGCGGTCGTGGCGTACATGTCCTCGCGGTCGGCGTTGCCGCCGCCGTCCAGAAGCGCGCCCGCCTCGATCGTCGCGCGGGCCTCGTCGGCCGACAGCCCCGCGGGCAGGTCAAACCAGCGTTCGCGCGGGGCCGGTGCGCAGCCGCTGAAGGCCGTGAGGGCCGCGGCAAGGACTGCCGCGATGTTGCTTCGTGCGTTGCGCATACAGGTTACTGGTCCATTCGCTGCGGGGGCATGAACCGCCCGTTCAGGGCCGCCTCGAACTCGGCGAGGCGGCGCTTGGCGCCGGGCTCGCGCGACAGCAGGTCCAGCGCCGCGCGGCGCTGCTGGGCGGTCTTCGTGTCGGCCGTCGTGCCCCGCCCGGCCGCCAGGCGGACGCCGAGCAGCGCCAGACGCGGGTCGGCGGGGTCTTCCGCCTCCATGGCATCGGCGAGCCGTTGGGCGTCGCCGCCGCGCGAAGGCAGGTTCGCCAGCACCCAGGCGTGCAGCAGCCGGCCCTCCCAGTGCGCCGGAACGGCGGAGGCGAGGGCCGACAGCGACTTGTCGGCATCGGCCCAGTCGCGGCGCCCCACGGCCGCTAACGCCGCGAAGTAACCGGCGGGCGGGCAGGGCGGCTGGGCCGACAGGGATTGCCGGCATGCCTCGGCCGCCGCGTTGGCGTCGCCCTGCTCCAGCAGGGCGGCGGCGAGCAGGTGCATGGCCTCGCCGCGGTCGGTCGCGATCTTCGCCGCCTGGCGCAGGTTGCTGATGGCCGCGGGCAGGTAGCCGTCGCGGTAGAGCAGGCGTCCGCGGCCGAGGGACCCGGCCGGGTAGGCGGCCACGGCGGCGCGGAACGTCTCGCCGTAGTGGGCGTTGTCTCCGCTTCGCTCGAGTTGCTCCGGCGACGGCGTCAGGGCGGCCTTGATGGCCCCGTGCCGCGACGTGTCCGCCGACGGCTTGAGCGGGAAGTCCTGCCGCAGGATCAGCCGGTCGTCGGCGCGCAGTTCCACCCGACCGGCCTTGGCGCCCGCCGGAAGGGCGAACCGCGCCGGCTCCGCCGGCCCGCACGCCGCCGCCCCGAGTTGCCTGCCGTCCAGCGAGGCTGCCAGCCTGGCCACCGGCCGGAACGTCACAAGCCCCAGCTCGCCCGGGCGGTCGCCCGCGCCAAACCGCACGCTGACGGCTGCGTTGGCGTCGGCGTAGCTCACCTTGCCGATCCCGCCGACCAGGGCGTACCGTTGGGTGAATTGCCACGCCTCGCCCGGTCCGATCCAGTTCTCCACGCCCTCGAAGACGCTGTCCGATCCGTTCCACACCTCGACCAGGTTGTACTTGAACGTGTCGGTCCAGCCGGGGCTGTAGTCGCCCTCGCCGCAGAACCACTGCTTGGCGCCGGGCGACACGGCCGGGTTGAACAGCACGAGGCGGTTGACCTTCACGCTTGGGTACCACAGTCCCGTGAAGCCCAAGGGGATGTCCCACGGGAAGATGCTCGCCACGGCACGGTGCGGCGCCAGCGGCGTCTGCGATTCGTCGTATCGCCGCAGGTTCGCCCCGCCGTGCCCGGAGACCCAGCCGGCGGGGCAGACCCATTCCGTGTCGGTCCGCGTGGGCGGCGCGCCGTCGGCCTGCACCGCGCCGGACGGCGTGTGGTTCCGCGGGAACACGGTGTCGGTCCACAGTCGCCGGCCCTGGCGGTACGCCGTGGGGTTGACCAGCCGGAACGTCGCGGCCAGCGTCGCCTCGCCCGGCCGAAGCGCGAACTGCTGGCTGAGCAGCATGGTGCTGTAGCGGCCGTAGATCCACTGGTCGCACGGCGCGGTGAATCGCGAGAACTCCATCCACGTGGCCAAGGTGGCCGAGCCGTCGCCGCCATGCACGATGCGCCACGCCGCCGGCTGGCCGACCGTGCCGATGGCGTGCTCGCGGAACGGGAACGAGGCCTTCACGCCGGACTCCCAGTAGGGCAGCCATTGCTTGGCCTTGCCTTCGCCGAAGAACAACTCGTCGCCGGTGGGCTTGAACACGGCCGATGCGATGGCCCCGCCGATCTCCGGAATCACCGTCACGCGAAGGAACTCGTTTTCCAGCACGACGGTCTGGAACGTGCGGTCCGGCCC
Source organism: uncultured Planctomycetaceae bacterium (assembly GCA_964461295.1). Lineage (GTDB taxonomy): Bacteria > Planctomycetota > Phycisphaerae > SM23-33 > SM23-33 > CAYWTX01. Next base: position 2,590 of record CAYWTX010000004.1, read on the forward strand.
GCGCCGCTCCGTGCCGTGGAAGCGGTCCATCGCCCGCGGGTTGGCCGGGTCCGCCTCCCGGACATTCTCGGCCGTGTACCATGGCAGCGTGAGCGTGCCGGCGCGGACCTTCACCGCGCCGTCTCCCGCGGCCGAGGGGGGCGAGGCCATCAGCATCGCCGTCGCCAGCACTGTCGCGACCGCATGTCTGGGGTAACCGATGCTCATCGGTTGTCGAACGTCACTTTCCCATCTGCCGACACGGTGCATGTGGATGTCTTCCCGCCGGCCTGCACGCGCAGTTCGCCCTTCTTCCAGCCCAGGCTCACCGGGCCCCTGGCGTCCACCGGCAGGTGCTCCGGTTCGTGTGCCGCCGGAAGGCAAGCCGTCCGCGGACCGATCGGCAACCGGCAGCGCTCATTCCCAGTTCATCGGGCTGGGCTGGAACAGCGTGCCCTCCGGCGGGACCAGCTTCCACCGCGAATCGAACACGCCGGCGTTGTGGGTCTTCGCGCGGAGCCGGCGCGCCGGCGGATCGCCGCTCCGCGACGTCGGCGCAGTCTCCATGCCGCGGATGATCCAGTCGGTCCAGATGCCGATGTCCCAGCTCTCGGTGGGGCTGAGCACCCACGGGCGTCCGCCGGCGCCGCCGGGGCCAAGGGGCGTCGTCACGTATACGCACGTGTCCTTGCCGTACGGCGAGGGGTGGATGAAGTGCAGCAGGTCGCTGGGCTTGTCATGGGTGGCTCCCAGCACGGTCAGGCCCTTGCCCGCGCCCACCGCCTCGAGGTCGAAGGGCCAGGCCTGCCCGGCCAGCAGCGAGTTCGTGCGGGCGTCGCCGACCAGCAGCAGGTTGCAGGTCTTCTTCTGTTCGTCGCTGACGTCGGCGTCGGAGACGACCGGCAGCGACGGCTCGCCCCAGGCGCAGTCGAGGTACGCCAGATGCCGGGCCATCTCCTTCAGGCGCCGGGTCTCCTCGCCGCCGCAGCGCGTGCCGTACACGGCGATGCACCGTCCGTTGCACACGTCCCAGATGGGCCCCGACACGCCGTGGCGCTTCACGTTCCCCGGTTGAGTGGCGGGCGACTCGACGGGCTTCCACTTCCCGTCGGCTTTCGTGAACCGCAGGCTCGCCAGTCGCGAGGGAACCGCCATCTGGTTGCCATCGATCTCGATCCTCTGGACCTTCCTGGGAGGTTCCAGCGTCATTTCCGTCACGTTCTCGGTCTCGACGCTCAGCGAGCCGCTCTGCTCGTCGATGCGGGCCTGCACCTGCGCCATCTTCCAGTGGTGCTGCATCTGGTCGACGGTTACCCAGTAGAAGCGGTTGTAGCGAAGCGTCGAGGTGCGGGCCGTGACGACCAGCGGGTCGTGGACGCGCTTCTGCTTGAGCATCCAGGCCCGCGTGTCGGACCACTTGTACTGCGGCATGGAGATGTTGTGCCCGGTGTCGAAGCCGAGCAATTCCGCCTTGCCGCCGAACCGCTTGTTGATCAGGTGCCGCAGCGTCGTGGCGTTGAGCACCGGCGTCGTCACGTCCTTCCACCCGGCCACGAACTGCATCGGCACGTGCCGCACGTTGGGCAGGTAGCTGCGGATGTCCCACCGCGCCGCCATCCAGCGGCCCAGGAGCGGCGCCTCCGCGAAGTACGCCGGGTCGCTGGTTTCCTGCAGGACGCCGTACGAGCCCTGGGGGCTGGCGGCCGCCCAGACCTCGGGCCGCAGGGCGGGCACCTCGACGGAGCCCCGCCCGCCGAGGCTGATGCCTTGCAGGCAGACGCGGTCGGCGTCGACGTTGTACTTGCGCCGCATGTCCTCCAGAACCCACAGCACGTCGTTGAGGGCCATGTGCCGGAACTCCTGGTGGCGGAACGCCCCGGCGTTGGCGACGAGCATCGGGTTGTCCTCGAACTCCTGCCCGGCCTTGATGTCCGAGAGGATGTTCAGGTAATCGAATCCGCTGCCGTGCAGCAGGATCATCAGGGCCATGGGCTTGTTGGGGTCGTAGGCTTTGGGCACGTAGACGCTGTAGGGCTGGAGGCGATCGAGCTGGGGGTTGAAGTAGCTTCGCAGGAGCACGCCGCGCAGTCCGGCGTAGAGGAGGGCGGGTTTCTCGACGGCGATTTCGGCGTTCCGCCAGGAAGGCTTCATCTTCTCGTTGCCGTTCCACTCGTTGACGTGGTCGAGCCAGACGCCCATCTCCCCGCGCAGCGAGTCATCGGCGAACGCCTTCCGGAGTTGCGCGCGGATCACGCGGAATGTCACCGACGGCTTTTCCGCTTGCGGTCTGACGGGCTGCGTCGCGGGCTGCGTCGCGGGCGCCGTGCTCGTCGTCGCGGCGTCGAGCTCCATCCGCGCCGTGTACTGGCCGTCGGCCCACTTGGAGGCGTCCAGCGTCGCGCTGCCCCGGGCCTCCTTGGGCGCCTCGCGGCGGAAGCCCGACCGCGGCGCCTCCAGGCGCGCGCTGCCGCCGGCCTTCCTTCCGCCGGGCCCCTCGACGTCGATTCTCACGGTTCGGCCTTCCATGTCCGCCGGGGCCGTGACCTCGAACTTCGCGACGTCCGCATGCACGTACTTCGGCCCGGCCAGTTTCAGATCTGCCGCGGCCGGTTTGGTTTCGGCGGCCCCGGCCGCCGTCGCGGCCGAAACCGCGACGAGCAAGGCGAATTGCAGACGGAAGCTGCGGTTCATTTCCTGCCTCTCGTGGTTAGACGTATGAGTCCGCGGGCCCTGATGGCCGGCGGGCGCCATGGTACTGTGTTCGGCGAGTATGGGCAAATGGCGCGTGAGGAATTGGCGAATGAGTCGTATGTTCAGACGAGCGGCGTTTGGCGTGCTGGGCATGGTGGTTTCGGCGATGTTGGCGGCCGGCTGCGGCAATCCGTGCCAGACCGCCTCCGGGCCGTGCGCGGCCTTCTCTCCGGCGGAGGCGCGTGGCGTGATGCGGCGCGTGTTCGATTACCAGTTGGCGCACCCGGTGGTCTCGCGGGATCGCCCGATTCCAAAGCCCATCGCCTCAACCCGCCCGGCGACGAAGCCCAAGCCCGTCGCCTCAACCCGTCCGGCGAACAAACCCGTTGCGGCCGCCGCGGCCCCGTTGCCCGCGCCCGCGGCGGTTCGCCCGCCGCTCAAGCCGAAGGGCCCGGTCGGCAACGACTGGGAGCGGGCCGCCTTCTACGCGGGCGTGGTGGCCGCCCACCGCACCACCGGCGAGCCGGCATACCTCGACGCCGCCCTGGCCTGGTCGGCCGAGCACAACTGGCGCATCCCCGATCCCCCTGTCGGCGCCAACGGCGACTGTTGCGGACAGACGTACGTGGCCCTGTACTCGCTTCGGCGCGACGCTCGGCGCATCGCCGACCTCCGCCGCGGCTTTGACGAGATGATCGCCGACGGCGACGAGCGCGACGCGAACTGGCACTGGTGCGACGCGCTGTTCATGTCGCCGCCGACGATGGCCCGCCTGGCCGCCGCCACCGGCGAGGCGAAGTACCTCGACCTGGCCAAGCGCCGCTGGCGGGCGACCAGCCGGCGCCTCTACGACGCCAACGAAGGGCTGTACTATCGCGACGACCGGTACCTTGTGCGCAAGACCGCCAACGGCAGGAAAGTGTTCTGGTCGCGAGGCAACGGGTGGGTGATCGCGGGCCTGGCGATCGTGCTGGAATGCATGCCGCCCGAGGACGGCGACCGCGAGTGGTTCGTGCGGCAGTTCCGGCAGATGGCTGCCGCGGTGCTCGCCTGCCAGGGCGCCGACGGCATGTGGGGCACCAGCCTGCTGGACCGCGACGAACTGCCCGACCCCGAGAGCAGCGGCACGGCCTTCTTCTGCTATGCCCTGGCGTGGGGCGTGAACCGCGGCGTGCTGGATCGCGGCCGCTATCTGCCGGGCGCGTGCAGGGCATGGCGCGCGGTGACGGCGTGCGTGAGCCCGGAGGGGAAACTGGGCTGCGCCCAGCGTCCGGCGGCGGCGCCCGAAAACGTACCCGCCGAGAACTACGAGGAGTACGCCTCGGGCGCGTTCCTGCTCGCCGGCAGCGAGATGCTCAAGCTCCTGGGCGAGGGACGATAGGCGGGATGGAGGGGATGAAAGGGATAGGACGACGGGTCCCGGAGGGCCGATACGAGCAAGGCCCGTGGCGGGCCGTTCCACCGCGGCCCTTACATACCCGTTGAATCTCTTCTCCCATCCCCTGCATCGCCTTCATCCCTGCTACTTCCTCTTCTCGGTCTCCCGCTCGATCACGTCGCTGGTCCTGCCGAAGTTCGGCGTGCGCGGCTTCTCCTCCGGGATCGGCTCCTTCAGCGTCGGGTCCTTGTAGAAGTGCACGTTGTCGTACCAGTACGTCCGCGCCGGCCAGTACGAGTACACCTGGATCTGGATCTGCTCGACGTCGGCGGGCAGGCCGCCGCGCGGGGGGCAGCACTCGGTGAGGCGGTTCCACTTGCCGGCCTCGCCCCGGCAGTTGATGTACCAGCGGTAGCACTCGCGGAGGAAGTTCTCCGGCTGGAGCCTGGCCTCCTCCTCCACCAGTTTGACCCGCTTTTCCTTCGGCAGGGCGGAGAACTGCTCCGGCGTGAGCTTCAGCCGCGCCAGCGAGCTTTCCGGCAGGCCGTCCAGGGCGTGCTCGGTCTTCCTGAACCCCTTCACGAAGACCTTCCCCGCCGGGCCGTGGAAATCCACGCTGAGCCAGTAGCGCCAGCCGGGCGTGGCCTTGAGCAACTCGCTCTTGAAGTGCACGCCCTCGTTGCCGCCGAGGCTTCCGTAGCCGGTGTCCGTGCCAAGCTTGGGCGGCCTGGCCGGACTGGCCTTGCCCATGCGGATGTCGCGGACGTAGTCGATGTACGGCCAGCGAGCCAGGTCGGTCCGCACGCGGAGGACGTTGCCGCGCCCGGCCGGGGCCATGTCGCGCGGGCAGGGCTCGATGAACGTCGCGACGTTGTCGGGCTCCTGCCAGCCGACGTGCCCCTGCTCGAATCCGCCGTTGCGGTTGAGCGGCTTGCCCAGGTCCGCGGGCGGTTTCACGTCGCCGTACTCCGGCGGCTTCCACTCTTCGCCGCCGGTGACGGCCTCGCAGACGGCCTTGCTGATGACCGCCTCCGAGCGCTGGGTGTCGTCGGCGAAAGTCCGCTTCCAGTTCCTCGCCTCCCCCGGGCTTGCGTGCTTGCGGATGTCCACGCACACGGCCTCCAGGCGCACCGCGGCGCCCGCTTTGGCAACGCTGCCGTACACCGCCAGAGTCACGCCGAGGCGTTTGGCCATCAGTTCGGCAACCTTCTGGCGTGGCGTGTCGGCCGGGAGCGTCTCGGCCGTCTCGGCCGTGGTGAGCCTGTCGATGACCTCCAGTTCGCCATGCCTCGCCAGCCGCGAGCGGATGGCGTTGGCGAGTTTTCGGCCGTACTCGGCGTCGGCGCAGGCGAAGTCGAGGATGGCGACGTGGGCGGCCTTGGCGGGCCCGCCGGCAGGCGCGGCGAAGGCAGAACCGACCGCGGTCGCGGCCAGGACGCCGAGAGCGATGATTTGCGGGTTGCGTCGAGCCATGGGAACCGGTCACGATCACGATGCCGCGATGGCGTCTGCCACCGGCTTAGGGTCCGTCACGAAATAACCTGAGCAAGCCAGTCTTGGTGGCACAGCTTTCCAAGCTGTGCAGCACAGGTCGGAGACCTGTGCCACCTGGGAAACGTGAACAAGTTATTTCGTGACGGCGCCTTAGCCGGCGGCGCCGCCGATCATAGGCGATGATCGAGCCTGACGCATAGGGCAGAACCCGTGCCCCGCCCAGGGCACAACCACACATGGCGGATACGGCCCGGAGAGCTGCGCCACGGTTGATCGGGAGCCGCGCCGCCTTCGCGCGGTGTCAACGGAACCGCGCGTCCGCGTGCGGATGCGGAACCGCGTCTCGGCGTGCGGATGCGGAACCGCGCCTCGGCGTGCGGATGCGGTCCCTGGTTCGTACACGACCGTGCCGACACGGCACGGCTCCGTTGGGTTGCGGAACCGTGATGGGCACGCCGCGCCTTGCCCATTTCATCATTCCACTATTCCATGGTTCCGTTCTTCGCGCTACCCCATCGCCGTTTCCCAGGGCTGGCGGTAGGCGCGGCCGCGGAGGCGGTTGGCGTCGTCGTCGCCGACGAATTCCTCCTTGGCCGGGTCCCATCGCACCGCCCTGCCCAGGCGGAGCGAGATGTTGGCGCAGTGGGAGGCGGAGATGGAGCGGTGGGCGACCTCGGCCGAGGCGACGGGCGTCTGGCCGGTGCGGACGCAGTCGAGGAAGTTCCGCACGTGGTCGGTGGCGGGGAACTCGGGCCCGACGGGCCCGATGCGCTGCCATTCGGCGCGGCTGGCGCCGATGGTCCGCTGGTCGCCGGTGACCACCCAGCCCTCGGCGCCCTCGAACCTGACCGCGCACGACCCGCGTCCCAGGTTGGGCGGGCAGAAGACGAGTCTCACGCCGTTGGCGTACGTGCAGGTCACGTTCTTGCCTTGCGGCTCGTAGTGGACCGGCGAGGTGTTGTCGGCGTCGTTGGCCCACTGGCACATGTCGCCGGTGTGGCTGCCCCATTCCGGCAGCGAGCCGCCGGAGAAGTCCCAGTCCGCGCTCCACCACCCGCGGGTGTGGTACGTCGCGTTGTAGGGCCGCCAGGGCGCCGGGCCCAGCCAGAGGTCCCAGGCCATCTCCTCGACGGGCGGCTGGGGCTGGGGCGCGAGGATCTCCTGGTGGACGTTCTCGAACCACGGGGCGCGTTCGGCGTGGAGGGTGGTGAGCCTGCCCAGGGCGCCCGAGCGGGCGAGGTGGATCGCCCATTGGAAGTTCCTCTCGCTGCGGCGCTGCATGCCGCACTGGAACGTCACGGCGTGCCGCTTGACGGCGTTGGCCAGGGCGCGGCTCTCGGCCATCGTGACGCTGACGGGCTTCTCGCAGTAGATGTGCTTGCGGGCCTTGGCGGCCATCGTGGCGGCCAGCGAGTGCCAGTTGTCGCCCGTGGCGATGAGGACGGCGTCGATGTCGGCCCGGGCCAGCAGTTCGCGCAGGTCGAAGTACTCCGCGCAGTGGCGGTTGCCGTACTTGCGGTCGACGGCGGCCTTGGCGGCCTGGCGGCGGACCCTCTGCACCTCGCAGACAGCGAGCATCCGCACCTCATCCTGCGCCATGAAGTGGGCCATGTCGCCCATGCCGCGTCCGCCCAGGCCGATGGCGCCCATGGCGATGCGGTCGCTAGCGGGCGTGCCGCCGCCCGCGCCCAGCGCGCCGGAGGTGATCACCGTGGGCATGCTGAGGGAGGTTGCGCCGGCAGCCGCGCCCGCCCCGGCGGCGGCCGCACGCTTCAGGAACCCGCGCCGGCTGACTCGACGAGTGTCCACGGTCATGGCTGCTCCTCTGGTCATTGGAACCGGCGGGCGGACTTCAGGGACCGGCGGGAGGCACGATTTAATCGGCGCCGCATCGGCTAAACCGATCGGCCGACCCGGGGAGGCGGCCTTGACACGGGGACAGCCGCATTCGCGCAGTTCAGCCGAGGCCACATCGGTTGAATGGAATCAGGGCGCCAACCGCGGCGAGGGCGCCCGCGGTCGTGCCCCGGGTCGCCTTGCCGCACCGGGCCACGACTACTTCTTCTCGGCCGCGGCGGCCTTCACCTTGGCCAGCATGTCCAGCGCGTCCCAGTAGTTGCCCTGGCTGGGGATGTCCGGGCCGTCGGAGCGGTCGAACTCGCGCACGGCCTGGTCGTAGGTGTAGTGGCAGCGGTGGATGCGGTAGTGAGCGACGAGCACGCCGGCCTCGATCGTGCCGATCTTGTCCTTCACGTACACCGGCGCCGGCCCGGCGTCGATCGCGGCGAGGCCGCGGTCCAGGTCGGCGGCCGACATGTCGTGAGCGCCCCAGGAGAACGGGACCTCGACGAGGTGGAAGCCGTACTTGCGGCACAACTGGCGCTCGGAGTCGCTGGGGTTGGTGGAGATGATCGTCTTGATGCCGAGTTGCTTGAGGGCCTGCGCCCCGGCCTCGGAGGTCATGTCGCCGCCGCGATAGACCTTACTGTCAAACTGGAGGACGTAGAACCGGATGCCGTCGCGGTAGCCGACGACCTTGTACCCTTCGCCTTCGGGGGGCAGAGGGGGAACGATGCTGTACCCCGATGCTCCCTGAAGGATGGGGCACTGCCAGGCCGTGTGGCACCCGCCCAGCACCGCGACCCCCGCCACCATCGCCGCCGCCAACACGAACGTGGTCAGTCTGTTGCGAGTCATGCTTGGCCTTTCATAGTCGTCCGCCCGGCGCCGGGCAAGAGGACAGTAGAGCAGTTGATGGCAGCGAAGGCAAGGAAGAAGAAGCGATCGACGGCAAGCGAGATGCCCCGGCCACGCGGGGCCGGGGGCGGTGGCGGCGGGGCCGGCGTAGGGGCCCGAGATGCCCCGGCCACGCGGGGCCGGGGCTTGGAATGCGGGGGAGAAGCCCGATACGAGCAGGACGAGAGGACCATCCGCCGTCGCCCTTGGTCGCACTGGTTGGCGGCAGTTTCTCTCCTATGGCTTGGCGGGAAACAGGTACGCCCTCAGCGTCATGTCGTCGAAGCCCTCGTGCGGCTCCTTGAGCCGGAAATCGGTCCGCGTGGCCGGGCCCATCACCGCCTGGGCTCTCTTGAGGTATGCCTCGAACTGCTCGACCCGCCGGGGCATGTTCAGCCGGGGCGCGTCATAGAACAGCAGCCAGGTCCGCCGGCCCGGCTCGGCCGCGGGCTCATCCGGGGCCCATCGCGGCGGCGTGGGCAGGAGGGTGCCGAAGTAGTAGCGAAGCACCTGGCTTTCGGTGCCTTCGATCCTCGGCAGGGGGCGGTGGTCTTCCTCGATGTCCCTGGCCATGCCCAGCAGCACGCGGTCGCCGGGGGCGACCATCGCGGCGAACTTCCGCGCGGTCTGCTTGGCCTGCCGATTGCTGTCGCGTTTGAAAGGCGCGGCCACGTCGGAGACGATGCCGGCCACGGCGAAGGCCGCCAGGCCCAGCGCGGCCCAGCGGACGGCATCGGGCGCCCGCCGCCGCGGGGCCAACCAGCGCAGAGCGGCCGAGAAACCCGCTCCGGCCAGCAGGCACGCCGCCGGCGCCAGATGCAGCGCCACGCGGGCGCTGCCGCCATAGGGGTACGTGTGCAGGAACGCCGCCGCCAGCGACACGGCGAAGGGGAGCAGGAGCAGGGCAAGGGCGTCGCCGCGCCCGCCGCGGCGAAGGGCGACGCAGCCGAACACCACCGCCATGAGCGTGCCGGTGCTGCCGAAGTTGTTGCCGCCGGTGGGATGGGCGAACATCGCCCCGGCGTGCACGCGGAGCAGCCACAGCGGAATCAGCCAGGGCTTGTCGGTTGGCGGGAAGGAATCCTCCCACATCCTGATTTCCCAGTAGGACGAAGCCGTCGCCGCCATCGGCTTGGCGTACACGAGGTACATGGCGAGGAAACTGGCCCCGATGAGCGCCCCTGCCGTCGCCGCCGTGGCCAATGTCCCCCACGCGCGCCGCCGCGCGGCCTGGATCGCCAGGAACAGCCCCGCGCCGGCCGCCACGAACACGGCCGGGAATGACATCCACACCCCGACGACGCCGATGGCCGTCAGGGCCGCCCATTTGCCCAACGACCCGCCGCGGCGGTGGATCGACCAGGCCAGGCTGGTCAGGGCCAGCGAGATGAGGCAATCGCCGGTGTACGCCTTTACTTCCGCGCCGTGTCGCACGAGGTAGTACGACGCGGCCGCGATGGCCGCGGCGAGCAGGGCGGCGTGGCGGTCGAGCATCTGCCGGGCCAGGCGCCACAGCAGCAGCAGGGCTGCTACGCCCGCGAGGAACGGCAGCAGGCGCAGGGCGTATTCGGACAGGCCCAGCACGCGGCTGACGGCTTCCTCCGCCCAGCAGAACCCCACCGGCACGATCTGCGTGTACTCCAGGGGCGGGCGGGCCAGGCCGGCGAAGTCGCGCTCGACGATGTTGACGGCCACGAAGGCTTCGTCGCCCCAGACGGGGAACGACTCGCCGTATCGGACGGCCCGCCATGCCAGGCCGACCAGGAGCAGCAGCAGCGAGAGACGCGACAGGCGAACAACGCGCGTGAGAACCCGTTGCGATGGCGGGCGGCGCACAGGCAGCGCGGGTGCTTCAGCGGTCATGCGGGTATAGTGGCCGGGGTCGCGACGAAATGCAACATGCCAGGGCCGGGAGGGTGCACGGCCGCAGTTGCGTCTTGGCCTCTTCAGCCTGAAGGGCTGAGATCCGACAGCCCAGGGCAACGCCCTTGTCATTACCCACATCTTTTCGGGTTGGGCAGTCGCAGGCGCGAGGTGTGCAAAAAGCACCGGAAAACCGAGGAATCGCTTCCTATGGGCCGAGAAGAAGCCGAAAGGGCAAATTGAGAACGTCAGTTGTATCTGCCGTGTTTACAGAGTGTTGCGGAGATGTGGGTAATGACAAGGGCAACGCCCTGGGA
>CAYWTX010000005.1:0-11248 GCA_964461295.1 uncultured Planctomycetaceae bacterium
CGCCGCCACAATCGCCACCGCCAGGCCGCGAACGACCGCCTTCTTCCGCACCGGGTCGTCCCACTTCACCCACCCGCCCCACATCCACAGGCCGAACGTCAGCACCACGCCGAACCCCGCCACCAGGAACGCGTACCCCGCCCCCTCCGCCAGCGTGCTCAGCAAGTACAGCACGGCCGGCAGCAGCAGGAACCCCATCGTCTTCTTGAAGGTCTCCATCCACTGCCCCGGCCGCGGAAGCCTCTTCAGCAGCCTGGGCAGCGCCGCCAACAGCGCGTGCGGAATCGCCATCCCAACGCCGATCAGCACGATCGCCAGCGTCCCCAGCCACAGCGGCTGAAGCTGCGCCCACGTCAGCGACAACGCCATCAGCCAGAAACTGCACGGGATCGACAGCACCGCCATCATGAATCCCATGCCCACCGCGGCCGGATGCCCCGGCCGTCGCTGCCCGCCGCCCGCCCCGGCCACGTTGCCGGGCACCGTCACCTCGAAGAGCCCGAACAGGTTGGCCGCCAACGCCAGCAGCACCATCGCGATCAGGATCCGGACCCATGCGATCTTGAAGTAGTCGGTGATGCTGAAGGCCTGGCCGGCCAGTTTGAACGCCACGCTGACCAGCGCCAGGCCCGCGAAGAACGCCACGATCCCCAACGCGAACGCCAGCCCCAGCGTGACGTGCCGCCGCGGCGACTCGCCCGCCATCTGCACCAGGCTGTAGATCCGCAGCGGGATGATCGGCAGCACGCACGGCATGATGTTCAGCGTCAGGCCCGCCAGGATCGCCAACGCCAACCCGGCCCACGCGCCAAGATTCTCCGCTCCCGGCGCGGTGATCGCAACGGCCCCGCCCCCCATGCCCCCGCCCGGCGAAGCGGGGGTCTTACCCTCCATCCTGGCATGTAGTTCCTTGAGTTGTTCCGGCGTCATCGCCTTGCCGACTCCCTCGGCAAGCTCCTTCGTCCACTCCGGGTTCGCGACGTTCGCGTCGCCCACCCTCACCTTCGTGGTCGCGGCAATCGCGTTGGGGCCTTCCAGCGTGATGCATACCTTCTCGCACATCTGCCCGCGCGGAAACAGCGTGACCTCGTGGTCGCCCGCCGCCGCGTCCTTCCGAACCGTCAGCGTCGCGTAGACCACGAACGTGCCGCTGTATGTGTGGTTGTAGACCGGCCCCTCGCCGTAGTCCGCCCGCTTGGCCTTGTCCTTCGGCCAAAGCGCCGCCCCGGCCACGAACGCCCCCGCCTTCACGTCCAGCCCGCCCGCCTGCACCACCGGCCCGGGGTCCGGACTGTAGTACACCCACCCTTCCGCCAGCTTGCCCACCAGCGCCACGTGAAACGTCTGTCCCGGCAGAATCCGCGTGTGGCTTGCCACCGCCTTGATCTGGAAGTTCTGCGCCGCCTGCGACGGGCCGACCGTCCCCGCTGCCGGCCCGAACCCCGGGCGCTCAAACGGCCCCTGCGCCAGCGCCAAGGCCGCCAACAACGCAACGCCGCCAACCGCACGATGGAACATGCCGTCTTTCCTTCGATTGGCCCGGAATCCCCGGCCCGACAGTGACAGAGCCCCTTCCTGGGCGAAGGGCCCTGCTTGACTACAGGTTGTGCGCAATGGCCTGGTTCTCCGTAACCGGCCTGTCACACCCAGCCGCGAATCCTATACATCGCCCAAGCCAGGTACTCGTACAACTTCGTCGACAACGTGGCCGCGCGGCTGACCGAATCTTCCTCGATGCTGCCGGCTTTCAGCGACTGCCATCGCGGCGGGCACACTCGCACGTCCGCGTACCCCGCCCTCGCGAACACAGCCTTCGCCCTCGACGTGTGGTAGAGCGACGTGACCACCAGGAACCGCTGCGTCTTGGGGTCCACGCCGCTCAACGCCGCCACCGTGTGGGGATGGCTCCGCGTGCCGACGGCGTTGGCATCGAGCAGCAGATCAGCCTCCGCCACGCCACATTCGCGCGCAACCCGCTTCATGCCCGGTACGTCCTTGGCGGTCGAGCTCACGATCACCTTGCCCGCCCAGCCCTGGCGGTACAGATCCGCCGCCTCGGCCACACGCTCATCGTTGCCGCCCAGCACGACGATCCAGTCCGCCTTGGCGGGCGGATCCATCGCGATGAGCGGCCGGCCCATCCGTTCGCCGACGGGCGCGAAGACCGCGATGAGCACGGCGACGACGCCCAGGTTGACGGTCCATTGCAGGATGCGCCCAGCCCTTCGCACGAGGCCTTTCCGGGGCTGCGGCTCGCCGCATGTTCCAGTCGACGGCTGCCGTGTGTCGGTCATGCCCGACTCGATACCCGAACCGGCAGCCGATGTCGATAGGTTTCTGGGCGACTCGCACCCGGCGCGGCCGGTGGCCGCAACCAAGGGGACGTGTGCGTTCAGCCTGAGAGGTTGTGGAAGCATCGCGGAAGCGGCCTTTCTCCCTCCTGGCCCCGGAAGGGGCGACAGAGGGCGCCGGATGCGGTCGAGGTGCCGCGACACGATTCTTTCACAAACTCTGAGGGAAGCGTCAGGGATCCGGTCTAGGGATCCTCCCGCCCCACCGCCCACAGCCGCCGGTGCGACGCGACGTACAGCGTCCCATTGGCGGCCACGGGCGTGCTCGATATCGGCCGGTCCAGCCGCGTGCACGACAGCACTTGCAGTTTGCGCCCCGCGGCCAGCGCCCACAGGTGCCGCTCCTGCGTGCCGACGTACACCCGCCCGTCGGCCACCATCGGCGATCCCCAGATCGGCTCCTTCGTCCGATGCACCCACACCGCCTTGCCGCTGCCCGCGTCGATGCAGTGCACGTCGCCGGCGATATCGGCTGCGTACACCAGGCCGCCGGCCACCGCCACCGTGGACATGCTTCGCGAGATGCCCCGGTACGTCCAGGCCGCACCCTTGGCCGTGATGTCGCCGCTGAGCGACGCGTCGATGCACTGCAGCACGCCGGCTGAGGGGCCATGCACCGGGTCGCGCCCCACCGTCGCGTACACCCGCCCGCCGCTGAACACCGGCGTGCCGATGATCTCGCTGGGACCGACGTAGGCATCGCGCGGCCCGCGACGGCTGGCGTCGCCGTCCCAGTAATCGGCGTCCGCGCCTCCCGGCTGGCGCAGCTCCGCACCATTGCAGTCGAACTGCCAGACCTTCTTCAGCTTTGCCACTTCCCTCTTATCCCCTGCATCCCCTGCATCCCTGCCATGTCTCTTCATCGCCTCAAACGCATAGCACACGCCGTCGCCGCCGCCGTAGAAGATCAGCGTCCGCCCGCCCGCCACGCCCAGCGACGGCGACGACCACTGCCCGTGGAACATCCGCCGTCCGATCTTCTCGCCGTCCTCGGCCAGCACGGCCCCGGTGGCCTGGTCGATGGCGACCAGGCTCGGCGCATCGGGCATTGGGACGGGCGCGTTGACCCGGCGATGGATGCCGTTGCCCGTCGCGGCGTACAGCACGCCGGCGTGGACCAGCACGCTGCCGGCGGCCGCGTCGTGCGGGGCGCACGGCAGCGTCGTCATATCCCGCCGCCAGAGTATGTCCGCCTCCCCCGCTCGATGCGGCGCGCCGGCCTCGGCATTGGGATCGGCCAGGCAGCCCTGCTCATCCAGGAATGGCCTCTGGTTGCCGTCGGCCAGGCCGTTGGCGTCCAGGCAGAGCACCTCGGCCCGATTGGTCACGAGGTAGACCCGCCCGCCTTCCACCGTGGGCGTGGAGCACAGGCCGGCCGCAAAATCGTCGAAGTTGCTGCCGGAGAACCTGTGGCGCGACTTGGGCACCCGCAGCCGCCACAGCAGCCGCCCCGTGCGCTCCTCCAGGCACAGCAGGGCCCCGCCCCAGCCTCTGTCGCTCGTGCCGATGTACACCTTGCCGCCCGCCACGACGGGGCTGGTGTAGGTCTGGCCACCCAGCGCCGCGACCCAGCGGATGTTGCGCAAGGCCGCGACGTTGATCCCCCCGCTGTTGCCGTCCAGGCCGGCGCCGAACGTCCCGACCAGCCCGCGCTGGGCGCTGACCATGTTCCGCCCCGGCCCGCCACCCCAGCAGGGCCAATCGTCGCCCGGCGCGGCGCTGGCGCAGGCGCAGGCGCCGAACGCGAGGGCGAACAGGGCCACAGACGACCGGAAGACCATGCCACGAGGATACATGCTCCCCTGTTGGACAACCACCCCATACGCTGGTTCCCGCCGATCCGCGGTTCGGCAACAAAGAAAGTGGGCCCGGCACCCGAGTGCCAGGCCCTTCGCCGCCCCACAAGGACGGCTAACGTAGGGTCCGTTACCCGATGCGGCCCCGGCCAACCCGGGACTCGCCTCGGACGCTCAACTTAGATGCTCTTCTCCCGCCGGCGCCGGCGGGCCAGCAGAGCCGCGCCGCCCAGAACCAGCAGGCTTGCCGCGGCCGGTTCGGGCACCGCCGGCGAACCGGGATCAGCCACTCCGCTCAGGCTCTCGCCGTTCAGGATCGAGGCGCTGATCCCGTGAAAACCGATCGATCCGAACGCCGAGTCCTCGCCGCCGAACGCGGCCAGGTAATCGCCGATGGCGGACCCGTCCGCCAGCGAGGTGGAGAACGCCACCTGAAGCTGCTCGCCGATGCCGATGCCCTGCTGGGGCGACGGGCTGTCCGCCTGCAACTCGACCATCCCCGTGTCGTCGTGCAACTGGGGGTAGCCCGGCAGGCCGTTGTAGCGGGCAAGGCTGTAGCTCACGCCGCCGGTGTGGGTCAGGATCGCCGGGTTCCACAGGATCGCCGTGGCCGTGTCGTCGTCCAAGGTGTCGATGACGATCTCTTTGAAGACCACGGAGACCTCCGGGGCGGCGGAAACATTGGTGAACGTCACGATGGCTTGCCCGCCGGCCACCGACAAGTCCACCCTCATCCGCACGTCGCTCAGGCTGGCGCCGGGTACGATGGCGTGATCGGTGTTGGTTCCGTAGATGATGAAGTCGGCGGACGCGGCAGCGGTAAGGCTCGCAAGGGCGAGGCAGGCAACGAAGCCGAAAAGAAGACGGTCCATGGATCACCTCCGAAGGCGCTCGCGACGCCGCCGACCGGCGCACAGAGCCGGACGCGACACCTCGCGTGACAACCGAACCGTACGATTCGCTTCGGAGGCGGGCAAACCAACAGAATGCCCTTGTGGGACATAGTCGACATGGAACGGCAACCGGGCCTCGCCCACGCCGGCATCACGGCGCGGTACTGGCCCGGAGAGGCGGCATGTAGCCGCCGGCCGCGGCGGCCTGGAACTCCTCCAGCCGACGAGCAGCGCCGGGGGTGTGCAGCAAGGCGTTGAGGGTGTGTTCGGCCGCGGCGATTGCGCCGGCGTCGCCGCGCTTCACCGACGCCAGGTGAAGCACCCATGCGACGCGGGGGTCGGCGGGGTCCTCCTGTTCCATGGCGGCCGCCCGGGCGGCCGAGGCAACGCCGCCCGCGGCGCCCGTTGCCTCCAGCCAGGCCAGCAACAGCCGGCCCTCCCAGTGCTCCGGGCGCTGGGCCAGCAGCTTGCCCAGCGCCTCCGCCGCCCGGTCGGGCAAGCCCTGGGCGATGCAGTTCAGCGCAAGACAGTACCGCGCCGCCGGGTACGCACGCTCGGCCGCCAACGCCCGAGCGAACGCGGTCGCCGCCTCAGGCCCGCGCCCGCTTCCCGCCAGGGCCGCCCCCAGCATGTGCCAGGCCTCGCCGTCGTTGCCGTCGGCGGCCGTCGCCGCCGAGAGGCACTCCACGGCCGCGGCAAGCTGCCCGTCGCGCAGGAGTACGCGTCCGCGGGCGGCGCTGCCTGGCGGATAGCCCCGCAGGGCGTTGCGGAAGTCCCACTTGCCCTTCTGCGTGGGGTTGCCGGTCATCTCGTCGCGGGCCGCTCCCGCCTTGAGCGCCGCCTTGATCTGCTCGTGCCGCCCGTCGTTGCGGGGGATCTCCAGCGGGAACTGCCTGTCGAGGATGACCTTCCCGTCCGCTTCCAGGACAACCCGCCCGCCGCGGAAGGCGTCGGGCAGCGCGAAGACCGCGGGCCGGGTCGGCCCGCACGGCACGATCCCCGCCTTTGGCCCGCTTGCCGGTCGGGTCATCGCCAGGTCCCCCACCGGGCGCAGCGTCACCGCCTCCACTCGCGGCTTGTCTCCGCTCAGCTCGACGTGCACCGCCACGTTCGCGTCGGCGTAGTCGACCTTGCCGATGCCGCCTACCAGGGCGAACGTGTGCGCGAACTGCCACGCCTCGCCAGCCTCCTGCCACCGCTCCACACCTTCGAAGACGCAGTCCGATCCGCCCCACAACTCGACCATGTTGTACATGGCCTTCCCGCTGAAACATCCTCCCCAGGCATCCCACGTGCCGTCGCCGCGGTAGTACTGCTTTGCGCCGGGAGCCTCGGCCGGGTCGCCGATCCGCAGCCGGTTCACGCGAGCCTGCGGGTACCATAGCCCCGCGAAGCCGTAGGGCATGTCCCAGGCGAAGACGGAGGTGTCGGCCCGGTTGGCGTCGCCGATCCGGTCCTCGGCGGGGTCGTAGCGGCGGAACTGCTCGCCGCGGTGGCTGCTGGCGAACGAGGCGGGGTACACCCACTGCGTCCGGGTGCGCCCTTCCGGCGGGCGGGCGTCGCCGAGAACCGTGCCCCCGGGGCCATGGTTCCGCGGAAAGAACGCGTCGTTCCAGCACTGCCGCCCCACGCGCAGCGGCGCCGGGTTCGTCACGCGGTAGGTCACGCGGAACGCCGCCTCGCCCGGGCGCAGCGTGACGTGCTGGCTCAGACACAGGTGCGTGGAGAACTGCGCGGCGTTCGGCTCGCCGGGCCTGCCGTGGCTGAAGTCCATCCACATGGCCACGGTGACGCTGCCGTCGTCGCGCCGGAAGATGCGCCACGAGGCCGGCTGGTCCATGCACCGCATGCCGTGCTCGGCGCGCGGGAACGACGCGCGCACGCCGGCCTGCCAGAAGGGGAAGTAGTTCCGTGCCCGCAGGTCGTCGTAGAACAGCCCGTCGCCGGTCGGCTTGAACACGGCGTCGCGGACCTGCCCGCCCCATTCGGGCACCACCCGCACCCGAAGGTACTCGTTTTCCAGCGTCACGCAGCCGAAGGTCCGCTCGCCGACGATCTCCTCCCCCCAGTGCCGCCGATCGCCCGGCTGCGTGGCCGGCTCTTCGCGGACCTTCTGCACGGCCCAGGGCAACGTGAGGCTCTCCTGGCGTACCTCCACCGGCGCCGACGTCGCCAGCGGCGCCCGCGGGTCGCCGCCCGGGCCCCCACACCCCGCGCAGACCAGCCCCGCGGCAACGCAGGCAGATACAACTGCAAGCGCCCATGGGAGAGAACCGTCCGCACCCGAACTGCCTCGCCTTGCATCCATCACGCACCTACCTCGGGTCGAACTCCCCCGCCGCCAGCCGCCGGATGAAACCCGCCAGCCCATCCTCCACCGTGTGCCTCGCCACGTCGCGAAGCGACGGCGGGGCCGACGCCATGGCCGCGCCAAGCCCGGCCCCCCCTACCATCGGAATGTCGTTCACGTCGTCTCCCGCCGCCGCCACGCGAGCCATCGCCACACCCATCCCCTGCGCCACGTACTTCAACGCCGTCAACTTCGTGGCGCCCGCCGCGTGCGCCTCGATCACCGTGACCCCGTAGTTCGGCGCCAGGATCGCGTGCACGTTCAGCCGGTCGGCGAATCGCGGGCGAAGCTCCTCCGACAACCTCGCCGCCGCGCTTCGCTCCAGCACCGTCGAAATGCGCAGAATCTCCGCGAGGCCGTCGGCCTCGTCCAGCCGACGCACCTTGCGGATACGGACGCGCATCTTGGAGAACCAGTCGCGCCATGCCCCCGCCATGTCGCCCGCTTCGGTCACGTAGTAATCGAACGGGTGCCGCCACCCGTCCACCAACGCCATCGCCGCCAGGTTCTGCTCGCCCAGGGCTTCGGCAAACTCCTGCGCCACCGCCCGCGGCATGGCCTTCTGGTAGAGCGTGCGCCCCGTGTCCGGCTCGCTCACCTGCGCCCCGCCGACGACGATCATCGGCTCGGCCGGCCCCGTCCGCGGCAACTGCCGCCACACCGGCAGCGATTCAGCCACGCTGCGCCCGGTGGCCAGGCACACGCGCAGCCCCCCCGCCTGAGCGGCCGACAACGCCGCCAACACGTCCTCGGCGACAACCTGGTCGCGCCCGACCAGCGTCCCGTCAATGTCCAACGCCAACAACTGGTAATGCATAAGAAGAGCTCCCAACCTCCAACTTCCAACTTCCAGTTCGCAGCCACCAGCCATTCCGTCAAGCCGCGTTGCCGTCTGGCTGGCGACTGGCGGCTGGGAGCTGGAGGCTTACCCCGGCAGCACCACCTCCAACCACTTGCACGCCGCCCCGCCGGGCACAACCTTGCCCGCCTTCAGCGCCGCCGGCAGCAGCATCGTGTCGCCCGCGCCGAACGGCACAGCCGCCTCGACGACGCCCCCGTGCCGAATCGTCCCCTCTCCCGCAAGGAACATCAGCGCGGCGCATCGCCGCCTGCCCACCGACACCGGGGCCGAACCGACGCCCGCCGACCCCAGGTACACCGAGAAGTGCGGCGTCCTGAGCAGACAATCGCCTCCCATGCCCGGCGGCGGCTCGCCCGTAAGTTCCAGCCGGATGCATCGCAGCGACCGCTCGACGTGGACCTCCCTCCCGCGGCCCCAGTCCGTCACCCGGTACGTCGTGTCCGACGGCGTCTGCACCTCCGCCACCACCACCCCCGCGCCCAGCGCGTGCACCGTCCCGGCCGGCAGGTAATGGAACTCGCCGGCCTGCACGACCCGGCGCCGCACGACGCCCTCGACGGCGGCGGCCTCGACGGCGGCGCGGAACCGCTCGGCCGTCACCCCGGGCCGGACGCCCGTGATGATCCATCCGTCGCGACTTTCCAACACGTACCAGCATTCGGTCTTAAGCGCCGCCTGGCCGCCGATCTCGGCCACGGCCTGCTCGTCGGGGTGCACTTGGAGCGACAGCGCCTCGTTGGCGTCCAGCAGTTTCAGCAGCAGCGGGAAGCGCCCGTCGGGCATGGCCGCGCAGCCGCCCAGCAAATCGCCGCCCAACCGGCGCGTCAGGTCGCTCAGGCTTGTCCCGGCCAGCGGGCCGTTACTCACCACGCTGACGCCCTCGGCCAGGTCGGCCAGTTCCCAACTCTCGCCGATGCACTTGCCGACCGGCAGGACGCGCCCGAACAGCCGCTCCAGCGACCGCCCGCCCCACACCTTCTCCTTGTAGATGGGCGTGAAACGATACGGGTGGATGTCACGCACTTACGAAGGCCTTTCCTGTTCGTGACGAAGAGACCACGAATCACACGAAGGGAGACGAATTACACCAAGGGGAGTCCAGCCCTGATTCATCTTGAGACTGGAACAACATCACAGACGCCGGGGCCTTCTTCTGCCTGAAGGGCTGACATCTGACAGCCCTTCAGGCCGGAGGAACGCCGCAAGAACGGTCATGCACCAGGCTGAAGATCCCTGCAACGTCCCCACAGCGTCTTCTTCTTCGTGTAATTCGTCTCCCTTCGTGTAATTCGTGGTCTCTTCGCTCACTTCCATTCTAATGTCGATCCGCTCATTGCACCAGCGGGCGCGCGCGAATACACTTCACGCACACTCGAAAGGACGAACCGTCATGGCAGAGCCCAAACCCGTTATCCAGTACGATGATTTCGTGAAGCTTGACCTCAGGGCCGCCAAGGTGCTCGAGGCGACGCCGCACCCCAACGCCGACAAGCTTATCGTTCTCAAAGTCGACCTCGGCGACGAGCAGCGGCAGATCATCGCCGGCCTGCGACAGTGGTACGCCCCCGAACAGATCGTCGGCAAGACCGTCATCGTGGTGGCCAACCTCGCCCCTCGCAAGATGCGCGGCCTGGATTCCAACGGGATGCTCCTGGCCGCGACGGTGGGGACGCGCGAGGCCCCGGCGGACGTGACCGTGCTGACAACCGACCGCCCCGCCGGGCCGGGATCGAGCGTGTCGTAGACGCCTCCCTCAGGAGTCGCCACAACCGCGACGTTCGGCTACGAGCAGCCCTTCGCCAGTTCGCGAACTTTCTGTCGCCCCTTCGGGGACCCACCCTATTTGCTTGTCAACCGGGGCCTTACGCCCCCGGCCAAATCCTCCACGCCCCTTCGGGGCTAAGAGGCGAATCTGCGAATTCTTGAGCCACACACGCGTTCTGCGACTTCTGAGGGAGGCGTCTGTCGTAAGGAATACGTCCACAGATTGCCCAGCGCGGCCGGCGGCCGCAACCAAAGGGACATGTGCCTTCATCGCAGAGAGCGCGGAGGTCGCAGAGAAAAGCTCACTACAACCTCTGTTCTCTGCGTTCTTTGCGTACTTTGCGCTGAGAATCTTGTTCGCCTGCGAAGGAAAGCATCATCAGCAGTACAGGTTTCATAGATTCAGAAGATGGCGCGAAGCGACCCTCAATCTGTGATACCTGTGCGATCTGTGGACTATCCCTCCCCTGCCAGTCAGAGCATTCGCACCACCATCTCGGCCACGTTCTCCCCGGCGGGCGGGCCGTTGGGCGCCCGTAGCGGCGGCAGCCCGCCGCTGCGGCCTGGATAGCCCACAGTACTCCGGAGCGGCCCGCCCGGCCGATGTGGCGTGGGCTATCCAGCCCGCGTCGAGGAGACCATCGCACAGCTCCACGTCTGGCTCCGGAAACCGGTGCGCGAACTCCAGTCTCTCCAGCAGCGAGCGCCGGTCCGCGAAGTCGGGGCTTCCCGACGGTGAGCGCCGCTCGCCGCGGCCTGGATAGGCCACGGTACTCGGGAGCGCCCCGCCCGGCCGGGATCGGGTCAAGACTTCAACACTCCAGGGATCCCTGCAACGTGGCTACAGTGTCCCGAAGAACGCCACATTCCCCGCGCCGTCGTAGGCGACCTGGCCGCCGCTGCCGCCGAGGCCCGTGATCTCATTGGCCTCGTTGTGCGTGCGGGTCTGCTGGGGCTGCCCCTGGTCGTCGAACGTCTGCCAGTTGCCGAGCTGGTCCAGCTCCCAGGACTGGAAGTCGTCGGGCTGCTCGCCCTCGCCGCGGTCGGTGTCGATCAGCCGGTTCAGCCCGTCGTAGGCGTACGTCTCGCTGAGCATGGCGTTCAACGCGTTCGTCCTGGCCGTGCGATTGCCCGCCAGGTCGTAGGTGTAGGCGTACTCGTCCAGCGTGGCCGTCTTCGCCGCGTTCGTCCACCGCTGATCCACCACGCGCCCGAACCGGTCGAAGC
Source organism: uncultured Planctomycetaceae bacterium (assembly GCA_964461295.1). Classification (GTDB taxonomy): domain Bacteria; phylum Planctomycetota; class Phycisphaerae; order SM23-33; family SM23-33; genus CAYWTX01. The sequence continues at coordinate 11,244 of CAYWTX010000005.1, forward strand.
CGTCG
>CAYWTX010000006.1:0-3069 GCA_964461295.1 uncultured Planctomycetaceae bacterium
GATATCCGAGTCAGCATTCACGCCAATACCTACAGGGTGCGCCGTTCCCAGGACAAACTGCGTTCCTTCATCTTGGCCTCGGAACTACCGTCACCTTTCAACTGGTAAGAGTCGTTACATTACTTTTGCGAACCGCAATAACATGGCTTGGCGAAGCGCCTCGATGTTCTCCGGCGGCACATCCGGCAGCAGCGCCTCGTGGCTGAGCGAAATGACGAGTCCCGTGGGGAACAACGCTGCCAGATCCGCCACCCGCCGCGCCACGTCCGCCGGCGAACCGTGGACCATCAAGTGCTGCACGTCCAGTCCGCCGCAGAACGAAACACGCCCGCCGAACTCCGCGGCCAGTTCTTCGGCGGCCATGCCGGCGGCCAAGGCCTGCATCGGGTGGATGGCGTCTGCCCCAGCCCCCACGAAGTCGTCAATCACCTCGCGCACCGAGCCGCAGGAGTGATGGATGACCTTCAGCCCGCGCTCGCGGGCCTGCCGGATCAGCCGGCGCGTGCCCGGCAGCATGAACTCCCGGATCATCGCCGGCGACAACATCAGGCCGGTCTGGCAGCCAACGTCGTTGCCGATCAGGACGGCGTCTATGCGGCCGGCGGCGGCATCGTACACAAACGCATTGGCCTTCAGATAGAAGGCGGTGATCCGCTCGATCACCGCGTGGAACATAGCCGGCGCCTCGATCATGCACACCAGCGCATCCTCCATCCCAAACGCCGCGCAAGCATCCTGGAAGTGGCAACTCCACAACAGGCCCAAGGCGGCTTTGTCCGCCGGCACGGCCGCGAAGGCGGTGCGAACCTGGTCGGCGTTCATGCACCCGATCGGTTCCGGCCAGGCGAAGTCATCCACCAGCGCCGGATCGCGCACCCCGGCAAAGAACCCGGGCGCCGTCAAGGTGCGCTCGTTGTCGCCGGCCTCCCGCACCCACTGGAAGGCGCAGGCGATGTGATCTGCCGGCGGACAGTGGAACGGAATGTTGACCGACCACACGTCGTCGTCCATCACGCGCTTGAGCGCGCCAAAGTGCGCCACGCCGTAGAATCGGCAGAGTAGCTCGACCGTCTCCGGCAACGGATCCCCCAGCCACCAGGCCGGGTGGTCCACCGGGCGCCGCGCGATGGTCGCGTGGAATCTGTTCTTGCCGCTCATCGTCCAGCCCCTCCTGATCCTGGCATTGATACGTGTGGGCCAGGAGTCACCGGCCGGAAGGTGGTCTGGTACAAAACATGACGTGGCTTGTGTGTCATCACCGTTCGCCGATGCAGATCAGCATGCTTGGCGAGTGCAGGTAGATGCGGCTGCCGTACATGGTGAGGCCGGAGGTGTCCACCGCGAAGTTGAAGCCAATGCCTTGGTAGTTGACGTGGCCCATCGTCATTCCGGCAAGCGGCATCAATTCTTTGGCTTTGGGGAAAACCCGTTGCGACACGTCGGGAGTAAATCCGGCCACAGCGATGGTGTTCTCGCCGGCCAGTTTGGGAGCGGCGCCATCGGTAAGGTCCCAGACTCTGACCACCAGGGCACCAGTTGCGCCCCTGGCCGGCGAAGCCGACCGAGTCGGTGGGCGAAGGTTTCCAGTCGGCATGGCCGAAGGGGACCTCGCCGGCGTGCAAGGCGGCACCGAGGAGGACGGACAAGAGCAGGATGGTTCGGGTAGCGATGCAGTTCATCGTGACCTCAGAATGCAGGCGGTGGACTGACCGATGCCGGGCACGGTAAAGACCGCCCGGCCACCACGACGGAGCACCTGCGGCAACCGGCGCGGCAACGCATCGGAGGAATCGGGATCCAGTGTCCTCCTCGCTGTCCATGGTTCGCGGATTCGCGGTCATTCCTTCACCCGGCGGTTCGCCAGCGTTGCAGATGCGGCTTCATGGCCTCCATGCACGCCTCCGCATCGTCCGTGGCCGAGGCGCCGTGGTAGTAGTAGAGCAGATCGTCAACCGGCTGATCCACCAGCGCCGGCAGATGCTCGAGCGTGCGGCGCGCCCAGCCGGCCGAAGACTGAAGCTGGGTCTCGACCAGGACCAGCAGTCGCCGGCCATGGGTCCGGCAGGCGGCGGCCGCGCGGTCGAGGTTGCCGATCAGCGTCTTGGCGCGCGGCCCGTCATCAGGCCAACAGTGGCCGTCAATGCCGAAACTGTCCAGGCCGTCCATGGCGGCGCAGGCCTGAAGAATCTCGTCGGGCATATGGGCGTAAACGAAGCAGGAGATGCGGAGGTCAGGACGTAGTTGGCGGGCGTGTCGGTTGGCGGCGGCGAAGAAGTCCACCACCGCGCGGCGATGCGCCGCACCGCGGGCCGGCCCGCCGTGGGCGGCGATGGCGGACGGCGAATGATCCTCCTCGTGCAGCACCTTGATCTCATCCCAGATCAACCCGGCCACCGGATAGGCGGCCAACAGGCGGTCAACCGCGTCCAGGAAGAACGCCCGCGTCTGCGGCGCGTAAATGCTGCACAGCGGCCCCGCGCAGAAGGCGCGCTTCAGGGGCCGGCCCTCGGCATCCAGGATCCAAGTGTCGGGATGGGTGGCGGCGAACATCCCCGCCGCCGGCGGCCAACCGGCAACCAAGCCCGCCCAACGCGAAGGGATGGCCTGGACGTCCAGGCCGGCCCGACCGGCCTCATCGAAGAGGATGTCGAGCTGCTGCTGATTGCCATAGTCGAGCTGAAACTCGTGGAATCCCACCGCCACCGCATCGGTGCCGGCCTCGGCCATCCACGTCAGGTCCGCTCGCAGATGCCGGCGGACCAGGCACAAGTCCTGTCCCATGAAGTAGTAGGCGGTGAGTCGTCGGGCCATGGTTCCTCGCTCTCCTGTTGCCGGTCAGCCGGGATTATTCACCGGCCCATTTCTGACAGCGTAGCAGGCGAGCAGGGGGCCGGCAAGTGACGGCGGAGGGCCGCAATCCCCCAATCCGCGCAAACCAGTAGAGTAGAGCACAGGCGCGTTGCGGTGTCGCACGTTTCCTGCGCCCCCTCATCGAACCGGACGGGGTTTTCCCGCATCCGGCTATCCGACCATCTTCCTTCGGCGGCGTTCGGCGTAAGCCTTCCAGGT
>CAYWTX010000007.1:0-4979 GCA_964461295.1 uncultured Planctomycetaceae bacterium
CCAGTCCATCAGCGAGTAGTAGAAGCCGATTCGCAGGCCCGCCTCGCGGCAGGCTTCGACGTACTCGCGCACGAGGTCGCGTCCGCAGGCCCGCACGGCGTTGAAGTCGGTCTGCTGGGTGTCCCACAGGCAGAAGCCCTCGTGGTGCTTGGTTGTCAGCACCATGTACTTCATGCCGGCCGCGACGGCGAGGCGCGCCCACTCCCGCGCCGGGCGAGGCTTAGGGCGGAACTTCGTGATCAGCCTGGCGTATTCGTCGGCCGGGATGCACTCGATGTTCTGCACCCACTCGTTGCGGCCGAGAAGGGCGTACAGCCCCCAGTGCACGAACATGCCGTAGCGGGCTTCGTGCCACCACTTCATCCGCGCCGCGCGCGTGGAGGCGATCTCCGCTTCGTAGTCTCGCTTGCTCAGGGGTCCCATGGCGTCTCCTTACTGGTTAGTGGCCGCTGTCACAGTGTCCATCCCTGCCGGTAGGGCGTCTTGAGCATCGCGTTCGCCTCGTCGCTGTTGGTGAAGCGGGCTTCCTTCGCGTCCCACAGCAGCTTCGTGCCGGCCAGGCGCACCGCGATCACGCCCAGCATGGCCACTTCGGTCAGCGGCCCGCCGTAGGCGAAATCGCTGCCGGCCTTCGTGCCCTTGCCAATCGCCTCCAGCCAGTCCCGGTGATGCCCCGCCACGCGAGGCAGGCTCGGCGCCGGCTGCGTATATTCCCTCATCTTCGTCTCGGGCACCAGCCGGCAACCGGTGGCGCCGTGCGAGCCGTAGGTGATCGTGCCCTTCTCGCCGATGACGTGCCCGCCGATGCCCGGCGGCTTGCGGCTGGGCTCCAGGTCGCCCGGCAGCGGGCGCGGGAACGTTCCGCTGTACCAGTGGACGCTCACCGGCCCGCGCTCGCCTCTGGCAGCGAACTCAAACGTCACGTGGTCGCCCAGGGGATACACGTCGGCCTGCGATGAGCGGTCCCAGTCCTTCACCTCCGCCACGATCGACGTGGGCGCATCCAGCTCCAGCGCCCAGTACACCGGATCGACGATGTGGCACAGCCAGTCGCCCAGCGTGCCGCTGCCGAACGGCACCCACCCGCGCCATCGCTGCGGCACATAGGCCGTATGGTACGGCAGCGCCGTCTGCACCGGCCCCAGCCACAGGTCCCAGTCCAGGTCCTTCGGCACCGGCGGCTTCTCGGCCCGCACGGCCGAGAGCTTGTCCGCGCCCGAGTTCGCCCACGGGCAGCCGCAGTGGACCTCCTTCACCTTGCCGATGGCGCCGTCGCGGATCCACTCCACGAACAGCCGGCACGAAGTGAAGGAGTGCCCCTGGTTGCCCAGTTGCGTGACGATCTTCTTCTGTGCGGCCGCCGCCTTGGTCAGCTCGCGCACCTCGTGGAAGCTGTGGGCCAGCGGCTTCTCGCAGTAGAGGTGCTTGCCGCGCTGGATGGCCGCCATGGCCGCCACCGCGTGCGTGTGGTCGGGCGTGGCCACCACCACCGCGTCGATGTCCTTGTCCATCTCGTCGAACATCCTGCGGAAATCGCGGTACTGCTTCGCCTTGGGGAACTCCTTGAACGTCCCGGCCGCGCGAGACCAGTCCACATCGCACAGGGCGACGATGTTGTTGCCGTCGGCAACGGTCTTGATGTCGCCATGCCCCTGGCCGCCCACGCCGATGCCCGCGATGTTCAGCCGATCGCTGGGCGCCGTGGTCCCCGGCCCGCCCAGCACGTGCCGCGGCACGATGGTGAACGCCGCCGCGGCCGTTCCGGCCGAGGCAAGAAAACTCCGCCGCGTCACTCCACGGTTCCGAGACATGCCGACTCCTTGCCAAGGAGACCGCGTCCACGCCGAAGGCGCCGCCTGCCCTCCCAGCCGGCAGGTGGCCCAATGAGCCCGGTGGGCAGGCGCCAGTACCGGCCGAAGGACTTGCCCGGCGCGCGAACGCCATCCGCGGCAACAGTACCTGTGATGCCACAAAGGTGCAACACCGAGATCGCCGCGCTGTACCGCCCGGGCAGCGAGCCATCGCCGACCAGGCCGCGGCACCGGGGATCGCCCGGCTTGCGTATCGCCGTCAGAGGTTGTGAGAGAACTGGCACTCGATGGGTTGCCCGCGCTGAAGGCTTTCTGTCGCCCCTTCGGGGCTAAGAGGGAGGAGGGCCGCTTCCGCGATTCTTTCACAACCTCTCAGCCGGACCGACCCCCGTCGGGCACTGCCCCTGCCCCCTGCTGCCTCTCCCCTCCCGGCCTGCTGCCTTCCTTTTTTGCCTTTTGCTCGCGTACGCCAGGGGTAGAATCTGGCACATGACGATTCGACCTGCCAGGATGTCCGACGCCATCGCCATCTGCGGGCTGGTGAACTACCACGCGGAGCGCGGCAAGATGCTCCACCGCAGCCTGGAGGACGCCTACAACCTGTTGCAGTCGTTCCTCGTGGCCGAGGACGCGGACGGATGCGTCGTGGGCTGCGTGGCGGTCGCAACGACGTGGGCCGACCTGGCGGAGATCAAATCGCTGGCCGTCGCGCCCGACCGGCAGCGGTGCGGGGTCGGTTCGCGGTTGCTCGAGGCAGCCGTCGAGGACGCCCGGCGGCTGGAGGTGAAGAAGCTGTTCGCCCTGACGTACGAGAAGGCCTTCTTCTCGCGGCACGGCTTTGAGATCATGGACCGCCAGACGCTGCCTGAGAAGGTGTGGCGCGAGTGCATCGCCTGCCCCAAGCAGGAATGCTGCGACGAGACAGCGATGGTGCGCCGGCTGTGACTGGAGACGCCGAACCCGGATCCCGGAACGCCGAACACGGAAGGGCGCGGGCGCCGGTTCATGCTTTGCCCCCGGCCCGAAGTGGCCGGGGGTGTGGGCCTTGTGACACCCGACGCTTGACACCCGAATGACTGAATCGCCGTCACAACTCGACACGCCCGCGTCGCCGGGAGCGATCCTGCGCCTCGAGAACGTGCGGAAGTCCTTTGGCCCGCAGGTCGTGCTGGACGGCGTGGATCTTTCGATCCAGGCCGGGCGGACGACGGTGGTGATCGGCCCCAGCGGCTGCGGCAAGAGCGTGCTGCTCAAGCACATGGTCGGGCTCATCCGCCCCGACGCGGGGCGGGTGTTCTTTCACGACCGCGAGGTGACGGGCTTGCGGGAAAAGCAGATGGTGGACATTCGGCGGCGGATGGGATTCCTGTTCCAGGGCGCCGCCCTGTTCGACTCGATGACCGTGATGCAGAACCTCTGCTTCCCGATGGAGGCCCACAACGTGGGCACGCGGGACCAGCGCCGCTGGAGGGCGATGGAGGTGCTGGCCCTGGTCGGCCTGCAAGACGTCGAGGACCGGTATCCCGAGTCGCTCTCGGGCGGGCAGAAGAAGCGCGTGGCCCTGGCGCGGGCGATCGCCCTGAAGCCCGAGGTGATCCTCTACGACGAACCGACGACCGGGCTGGACCCGGTGCGATCGGACCTCATCAACGAACTCATCCTGCGCCTCCAGCGGACGCTGGGCACCACCGCGGTGGTGGTGACGCACGACCTGGCGTCGGCGAGGAAGGTGGGCGACCGCGTGGTGATGCTGTACGATGGAAAGTTCATCGCCGATGCTCCGCCGGATAGGCTGGACCAGGTTGACAACGAGGTCGTCATGCGATTCATCAAGGGCCGGGCCAGTCCCGAGGAACTACGCGAGATCGAGCAATCGGCGGCCGCGGCCAGGCCCGCGCCGACCGCACACGATCAGGAAGAGAACGCCCCATGACCGAACACGCCCGCAACGTGGCCGTCGGGATCACGGTGATCCTCGCCCTGGTCCTGCTGGGGACCATGATCCTGCTGTTTGCCGGCCTGCCGGAGATGTTCCAGACCGGGCAGGTGATTCGCATGGACTTTCCGAACACGGGCGGGCTGATCGAGAACTCGCCGGTGAACATGGCCGGCAAACGCGTGGGGCGGGTGACGGCGATCGGCTTCGTCGAGGACGACCCGCGCAAGGGGATCGAGATGGTGGCGCGGCTGGACCCGGGCGTGCCGGTGCCCGCCGACGTGCAGCCGACGATCTACACGGCGCTGTTCGGCGCTCCGGTGCTGTCGCTGGACCGCGGCGGGCCCAAACGGACCGACCCACGCACCGGCGCGAAGCTGGACTTCCTCCCCCGCCACTGGACCCAACCGCTCCAGGGCACGCTGCGAAGCCCCTCGCTGCTGCCGCCCGACCTGACCAGTTCGCTGGCCGACCTGGGCAAAGTGGCCAGGGGACTGGCGAGTCTCGTCTCCGAGCCGGACGCCAACGCCCCGCCCGCCGCGGCCGACAAAACCCTCGCCGGCGCCATCGCCCGCCTCAGCCGCTCGCTGGAGGACATCCACACCGTCCTGGGCGACCCCAACAACCAGGCCAACATCCGCACCGCCCTGGCCAACATCGCCAAGGCGTCCGCCAAGGCCGGCGAAGCCCTGGAAGCCTTCAACAAGATGGCCCAGGACGCCCAGATCACCCTGGTCAGCGTCCGCGAGGCGGTGAAGTCCGCCGACGGCGCCGTCGGCGACGTCCGCACGGCCGCCACGCAAGCGGTTGGCAAAATCGGCGCCCTGGCCGACAACACCGACCGCAACGTGGGAGACCTGACCCGCAAGCTCATCGGCGACGCCGAGCAGATCTCCAAGGTCCTCGCCGCCTTGCAGGAAACCGTGGCCAAGATGAACTCCGGCGACGGCTCGGCCGGGAAGCTGCTCAACGACCCGAAGCTGTACGGCAACCTGCTGGAAGCATCCGACGAACTGACCCGCCTGATGCGCGACTTCCGGGGGCTTCTGGAAACCTGGAAGAAGGAAGGCCTGCCTCTGAAACTGAAGTGAGAAGCGAGCTTCCAGCTTCCAGCTACCCCTCGCCAGTTGGTACTGTCCCTGTTCCATCAACCGGCGATGCGGCACAGGCTGCCTGGTCGCACCAGGACCGATGGCTGGAAGCTGGTGGCCGCAAGCCGGTGGCTGGAGTTG
>CAYWTX010000008.1:0-2718 GCA_964461295.1 uncultured Planctomycetaceae bacterium
TCGCCACGTGCTGGGGGGTGGAGTCGCTCGTGCCCACCAGCCGCAGTTCGCCGTAGTGCAGCGCCCGGCTGTCGATGGTGATCTCGCTGTCGCCCTTGGGCAGCGACGCGAACAGGCAGACCGTGCCGCGTCGGCGCACGAGGCCCACGGCCTGTTCCTGCGGGCGGCGCGCCGGGGCGGCCACGATGGCGACGTCGGCCCCCAGGGCGCCGGTCTCGGCCAGCACGCGCTTGGCAAGGTCCTCGCGGGCGGAGTTCACCAGCACGTCCACGCCGAAGCCTTCGGCCATCGCCAGGCGGCGGTCGTTCACCTCGGCCAGGATGATCCTGCCGGCGCCCATCGCCCGCGCGACGGCCACGTTCAGCAGGCCCATCGGTCCGGCGCCCAGCACGACCACCGTGTCGCCGGCGGCGAGGTTGCTGTTGGCCATGCTGTTGACGGCGCAGCTCACGGGTTCGGCCAGGCAGGCGTGATGGGCCTCGACGCCGGCGGGCACCTGGATCACGTGCCCGTTGAGGATGGCGCGGGCGGGGATGAGCACCCACTCGGCCATGCCGCCGGGGTAGGAAAAGCCCATGGGCGCCAGGTCGGCGCAGAGGTTGGGCCAGCCGCGGCGGCAGTACGCGCACCGCCCGCAGGAGACGGTGGTGGCCATCACGACGCGTTGCCCGGGCGCGAAACCCCGCACGCCCGCGGCGGCCTGCTCGACGACGCCGGAGAACTCGTGGCCCATGGTCAGCGGCGGCTTGATGCGCGGGTTGCCGTGCCGGAAGCTCTTGAGGTCGCTGCCGCACACGGCGCAGGCGTCCACCTTCACCAACAATTCGCCCACCCCGCACGTCGGCTTGGGCACATCCTCGACGCGTACATCGCCGGGGGCATGGTAAACGACGGCTTTCATGCTTCCGCTCCTTCCGGAAACGCAAAGGCGAGCGGCACCAACGGAGCCGGTTCCTGAGCGACCGGTTGCCGACCGGGCCGACACGGCCCGGCTCCGTGGAATCGTCATCCCTGCATGTTCTCAGTACCCCGTTGACGCGCCTCCAGGCGCTTCGCCCACGATGACCGCCGTGCCCCCCGCCGTGCCCAGACGCTTGCATCCCTGGTCGAGGAACGCGGCCGCGGTCTTGTAGTCGCGGATGCCGGCCGAGGCCTTCACGCCCATGGTGTCGCCCACGGTGCGCATCATCACGTCGATCACTTCCTTCGTGGCGGCGCCATCGCCGAAGCCGGTGGAGGTCTTCACGAAGTCGGCCCCGGCGTCGCGGGCGATGCGGCAGGCGTCGGCCACCTGCTCCAGCGTCAGGTATCCCGTCTCCAGGATCACCTTCACCAGCGCGCCCTTGGGTTTGGCTTCGTTCACCACGGCCTGGATGTCCCGCAGCACCCACGCCCGGTCGCCGGTAAGGAACTTCCCGATGTTCATCACCATGTCCAGTTCGCGCGCGCCGTCGGCGATGGCGGCGCGGGCCTCGGCGGCCTTGGTTTCCGGCTTGTGCGCCCCGTGCGGAAAGCCCACCACCGAGCACACCTTGACGCCCGATCCGGCCAGCAGCTTCGCCGCCAGCGGCACGTCGCTGGGGCGCACGCACACGGTGGCGACCTTGTGCTTGCGCCCCAGTTCGCAGGCGTCGGCGATGTCCTTGTCGGTCATGTTGGCCTTCAACGCCGCGTGGTCGATCGTCCGGGCGATCTGCTCTTTGGTGTACATGGCTGTCTTTCTGTCGGGTTGTCCCGCTTGGAGCCAATTGCCGGTTCGCCGAACGCCCCGCCGGGGCCAGTCGACAATCGGCAATCGACAACTCCTAGTGCATCTCTCTTCCACCGGTGATGTTCACCGCCTGGCCGGTCATGTAGTCCGCCTCGTCGCTGGCGAGGAAGCACGTCACCGCCACCACGTCCTGGATGCGGGCCAGGCGGCCCAGCGGCACCTTCGAGGTGAACTTCTTCACGATTTCGGCCTTCGGCAGCTTCATCGTCGTCACGTAGTCGGCCGACACCTTGCCCCACACGCCCGTGTCCTCGGTGATGCCCGGGCAGACGCAGTTGACGCGGATCGGCACGCCGGCCAGTTCGAACGCCAGGGCCTGGGTGAAGCCGATGACGGCCGCCTTGGCGGCCGAGTAGGCGCTCATCAGCGCCGAGCCGGTCTTGCCGGACTTGGACGAGAAGTTCACGATGCTGCCGCCCTTGTGCTTCTTCATCAGCGGCACGACCTCCTTCGTGAACAGGAACGTCCCCTTGCAGTTGACGCCGAACACGAAGTCCCACGTCGCCTCGGCCATCGCCTCCACCGGCCCGCCGTCGCCGACCGTGCCGGCCACGTTCACCAGCGCGTCGATGCGGCCGCCCAGGGCGTCCGCGGCGGCCCGCACCACCTTCCTCACGTCGTCCGCCTTGGTCACGTCGCCAGCCATCGCGCCGCACGTGCCGCACGCCGCCGCAACGGCCGCGCGGGCCTCCTCCAGCCGCCCCGGATCGATATCGGTGATGAACACGGCCGCGCCTTCGGCCGCGAGGCGAGCCGCGATGCTCTTGCCGATGGCGCCTGCGGCGCCGGTCACTAACGCTGTCTTACCCGCAAATCTCACGCGGTTCTCCTTGTTGTGCCCAGGGGCCATAGTCTACACATGGAACGGCCCGCGCCGCCAGAGGTTGCTCGGTTCGACGGACAAGCGTACAGCGAAGCGATCGCGGGCCCTGTGGCAACGTTGACGC
>CAYWTX010000009.1:0-6062 GCA_964461295.1 uncultured Planctomycetaceae bacterium
CAGCGGCCCCCGTCTTCTCCGAAATGGTGTCAGTCGAAACCGAACCACCAGCCCCCACAACGACTGCGTTGTCCTTGAGAAGAACGCCATCAACCGTCACACCAGCGGCCCCCGTCTTCTCCGAAATGGTGTCAGTCGAAACCGAACCACCGGCGCCCACAACGACTGCGTTGTCCTTGAGGAGAACGCCATCGATCGTCACACCGGCCGCCCCAGTCTTCTCATTGATCTGGTCCGTGCTGACCTGGGAATCCTTGAGGAGAACGCCATCAGCCGTGACACCGGCCGCGGGGGTCTTCTCGTTGATCACATCCGTGTCAATCTCTCCCCCATTGACGTTGACCTCGATGACCGCGATACGCTCGGTGTGGTCCGCGACGGTGGCGTCCACCCCGAGAACATCGGACTTGTCAAACGTCGCCGCGAGTGCCGGTCCTCGGGTATCACTGACCGACGACACCCCCACCAGGCGCCACGTGCCCGGACCCGTGGGAGCCCCAACGTCGACCTCCACCGCCGACTCATTGGAAACACGCTCGGTGTACGGAACAATACGAACCAAATAATCACTCATGTGCTACCTCCTGTTACTTCTACTTCTACTCTTGGAAAACGGCGTCCACCTTGAACGTGAATCCCGGGGTATCAGCACCCCCAATTGTCCAGCGAACCCTCATGTACCTCTGGAACGGCCCCTCAAACAATTTCCGCTCATTCCCCACGGCATCAGACAACTGCGTGAACGCACCGACCTGTGTATAAGTGATCGCGTCGGGGGAGTCTTCGATGACCACATCCAACGTGGGAGCGGTCCCAGTCTTGGCCGTGACCGTCAAATAGAAAGCAGCAAGGCGCGCGAGTCCTTGCTTGGAAAGCCCAAAGTTGTGTCCTTGGGTATCGACCCCCGTAGAGGAGGAAGAACTCGTGCGAACTTCCGATGTGACCATTGCATAATTGCGAAGTATTGCCATTTCTTCCTCCTGAGGAATGTAGGGTTCGTGCTCGAATGGAGACTCTAGGGCGAGGAGATTGACCCAGTCGCCAAGGCTGGTTCCTTGGGAATTTCCGGTCCAGAGGAACAATCCCATGTAGCCTCCCGCGGCCTCGGAAATCCCCGCAGAGTTTCCGGACCAGTAGAACAGTCCCACGTAGCCCCCATCGGCCTCGGAGGTCCCATCCGCGTTTCCGGACCAATAGAATACCACAATGGTGGCTCCGGTGTCACTAAGAGGGGCACTGCTGATAGGAGAAAATCCAAGCATATTTTCACCACCAACTTATGACGACGAGACCTGGACCGCCATCACCACCGCCCGCTCCCGCTCCTGAGCCGGCACCGCCACCGCCACCGCCTGCACCCGGAGCGCTACCGCAGGAACCACCAGCTTGGGGCGCCCCAACAGACCCGACCCCGCCACTCCCGCCGAACGTGTACATCGCGAGCTTGTGGACGAAGCCAGGGTCGCCGGAGAGCGTCGCACCAAGCAGCGTGTTCGCGACGGCCACATAGACACCGCCGTTCGCGCCCGCTCCGCCGCCACCACCGCACCCGGGCATGATGGGCGTGCCCGTGCTCGGGGTGAAGTTCGTGCCGGCTCCGGCCGCGAGCCCACCGGCCGTTCCGTTGACGCCTGCGATGAGGTTTCGTGAACTGGCCCAATTCGACATGACTGCGCCGGCCACGGTCGCGATTGTTCCTGCCGTGCCCGCGGTGCCCCCGCCCGCGCCGCCAGCGCCGCCACCCGTCGGAGCCGCCGCGCCCGAGACGCCGAAGAGGCATTGCACGGTCGTGTTCTGGTCGAGCGAGACGCGCGACAGGTTGCCGGCGCCGCCTGCCCCTCCTGCCCCGGCCGCGCCTGCGGTCCCGCCGACCCCGCCCGCACCAGGGTTGACGAAGAGGACTGGAGGAATGACGAGCGCGGGGTAGGTGTACTGCGAGATTCCCGAGGACGCGCCTCCGCCGCCACCACCACCCGCTCCGCCACCGCCGCCGTCTCCACCCCCACCACCGCCGCCTCCCGACACGAGCGTGATGGACACGCCGATGCAACCACGAGGCTTGCACCAAGATTGCCAACTGCCAGTCGGCAGAAAGATGGCAGTCTGGGGGTCGTTTGCGAGGTGGTTTAGGTCGAACATTTCACCACCAGCTTATGACGACGAGGCCCTGGCCGCCGTTGCCGCCCGCTGCACCGTTCGCGGAACTTCCGCCGCCACCGCCGCCGCCGCCACCGGCGCCAAACGCCTGGCGGTTCCCGCCGCCGGGAGAGACGGCAGAGTTACCGCCGCCACCGCCGCAACCGCCGTAAACAACCGGATACTGCCCGAACACGAAGCCATGGCAAACAGGCTGGGATAATCCGTTTGCGACTCCCGCGTAGCCTATGAATGGGCTGTTCGCGACGGCCGTGATGCCTCCGCCCGCAAACGGGAAGTTTGGCATCGCGCCACCTCCAGCCCCGCCTAAAATTGGGAGCCCTGTCCCGACGGAGGTGTACCCTGCGCTCGTTGATGTTGGCCCGTTCGCGCCTACGCCGCCGGCATTGCCAGCAACTGCACTATACAATAAGGCGTATGCTTGCATCAAAATAGACAGTCCACCGTTCGCCGTGCCACCTACCCCGCCCGCAGTATTGCCCGCTATCCCCCCCGACCCACCGCCAGCTACCGCAAGGTAGTTGGGCGTCGCCACGCGTTTGTCTGTTCGCACGATGGTAGGGGAGGCTGAACCCCCAGAGTTGGCCGCGGACACCGCTCCTCCTGCGCCCCCCAGGCCGCCCACTGGCGCTTCTATATACAACACTTTGGGCAGGACGAATGTCGGGTAGACAGCCATCGTGGCCCCACCTCCTCCGCCACCTGATCCACCTTGCGGGTTGCCAAAACCATCCCCGCGCCCGCTACACCCGCCACCACCAGGGCCGATACACAGTATCTGGACAAAGTCACAAGCTGGCACGTTGAAAGCGGCAATCGTGTTGCCGACAAAAACGCGTGATTCTGCGGTGGGCGGTGCAAACACGCGTCACCACCACTTTATGAGGCAAAGACCAGGGCCGCCTTTTCCGCCAGCCCCGCCCGTGCCTACAGCGCTAGCGCCGCCGCCACCGCCACCGCATCCGAAGCCTGCTCCCGCGTCCCCTCCTCTGCCTCCCGTCCCGCTCTTTGCGCCCCCGCCACAACCACCGTAGAAGGCAAACGGTGCCAAGCCACCTCCCCCGATCGCAGGTTCGCCCGCGTTTGTCCCACCAGGGTTGTTGAGCGTGTAGATGGTGGACGCGACGCCCGTAATGCCACCACCGGCGTAGTACGTGCTTACGTTGTAGATACCTCCACCCGCTCCGCCTGTGACTAAAAGGTTTGCGCCGAAAGACGCGCTTGGCCCAACACCACTGTTGTTGTTGTCTGGGGCAGCCACGCCAGCGGTAAACCTGTAGCTCAAGGCCTTTTGCACTAATGGGCACGCTGCGACGGTGCCGACTGTGGCGGCCAGCCCCCCAACGGCAGTTCCTGTTGCAACGCTCTTCCCACCTCCGGCGCCCGCGGTGCTCGATACCAGCAGTAGGTTTTGCGCCTGGGTGTGCGCATGCAACGCCGCGTATGCAATGCCACCGCCACTACCGTCGCTTGCTGCGGCCCCACCGTTCGCCGTCGCAGGGGCATTGATGTACACCTTATCAAATTCGACCCTGCTGGCCCTAAACATGGCCACGGCGAGGCCCCCCGCCCCCCCACCCGAAGAGCCCAGTGTAGCAGCGAGGACGCCGTTAGACCTGCCGCCGCCTCCGCCGCCGCCACCGCCCAAGAGCCATATCGCTACGAAACGTGCGGCCTTCGGGACCGGCCAGGCATGCCACGCCCCATCGCCCTCGAAACGAGCGACCTGGGCCTTCCTGGGCACATGGGACAGGTCAAACACCGCCTCAGTAGCTCCCGCCGATTACCGTCCCAGAGAACTGCCCCGAGCCGCCGGGCGCGGTGCCGAACGAGAGGTAGAGCTTGTACCCAGGCGGCAACACGAAGTCGCACGGGATGACGAAGTCGGGCTGCGCCGCCGTCGCCGAGGCCGTCACCGCAGGAATCGTAATCTCCGTCACGAACGTCGAGTTTGCCGGCGTGGCAATCGTCGAGCCGTTGTTGATGTAGAGCCGGCAGACCGTCGCAACCGTGTTGTTGATGGGGTCGGCTTTGATGCGGACTTCACGCACGTAGCCGCCGTTCGTCGCGTCGGCAGTGTGAACACAGTACGTCGTATTTCCGCTGATGTCCTTCGCGGCGTTCGCGGCCGTCATGGCGCCGATCCACGATACGGCACCCACCCTCGAAAACAGGGGCTCTGTGTTAGGCGCTGCCATCACGCACCTCCTTCGACGACGGGCTCAGGCACAGGCTCAACCACTGCAACAGGCTCAGGTTCGGGCGCGAGCAGCACGCTGATATTGAGCACCCCGCGCGTGTCATTTTCCCACGCCAGCGCGCACTTGACTCCCTCGGTTGCGAGCCACTCGCGCAGCTCGGTCGCGAGGTCCGCGTCCGGCGTGAACACGAGGATGTCACCGTCCATCGCGGCGTCGGCCTGCTCGTCGGTCGCGCCCTGAATGCGGTCGTAAGCCCACGTGACCAGCGCCTGCAAGCGCGCCTGCGTCGCCGCGAGACGCTGCTCCCGAGGGGCCGGTGCAAGGGCCACCTGGCGTGCTTTGATAATGTCTGAAAGTGCCATGGCAGACTCCTACTTATTTTCACAATGGGTGGCAGGCGCACTCGGTACCACCACGCGGGCATCCGCCTCCACGCGCTCGTCCTCCGTCATGGCAGACCATGCGGCGTCGAGTTGGTCGATCATGCCGTCATCGGTTTCCACATCGAGTGCTCGCACGGCGCGCAGGTCCGCCCGAAGCTGTTCGATGTCCTTGTACTGGGCCGCTGCGTTGCTCATGGAATGAACGTGCCGTTCTTGAGCATGAGCGCCTTGCCGATGGTCGGCGTGCGCTTGATGCGAAATGCGGGGTGCGTCAGGAACACGTCCTTGTCCCCGGCGCTCAGGGACACCAAAGCTCCTGAATTGCTGGAGGCGTAAACTGTTTCACGGACGAGTGTAGTGGCATCGGAAAGATACCCATTGCCTACTTCCCATTCCGTGCCCCCACTTACACAGTAATCGAAGTAAACTCCGACCCCACAGGCAGCATTGAATGTTTGATACCCATCCGGTGCAGTACCTGAAAGTGTAAGGGCCCCCGTACCTTCCGTACTGGTCACATCCTTTACACGATCGGCTACCGCGTTAGGTCCGGGCATTTCAACCCTCCCCTGCGGTCAAAGCACCCGGAGGAAGTTCGGGCTGTAGGTTCACAACCAATGTGATTCCTCCCGGAATGGTGCCCCAGTAGAGCAACCGCCCGGCCCCAGCAAGGTCTGTACCGATCGAGAAATGGGTAGCTGCCGCACCCGGGGCCGCCGTGCAGACGGGGTGAGTGATTGCCGCCACGTTGGAGACTTGAGCCCCGACACGGACCCATCCAGTACCATCACGTGCGACCGGGATACGTGCATACCCAGTATACCCCGTCTCATTGGTAGACTGGTTACCGGATTCCAACGCCCCGGTATGAAGCCCCACGTACAGGCTCCCATCAACGGCCGAGGCCAACAGCCCGGCCGCATCCCCGATCAAGGTAATCGGGATATTCAAAAAAATGAGGTCGAGTAGTGCTTCGGAGAAATTATCGGATTTTGACCCCATGCGCACCCTCCCGGTAGAAACACGACAAGGAGACTACCTTACCATAGTGGGCGGCCCCTTGTCAAGACCGAGACTCTTACTCGGCCGGAGTTTCCCCCTCATCTGCCTTCTTCGGCTTCAGCGCCTCGGTCAGCTTCGTGAAGTAGCCGCGGAGGGCCTTCGGGAGCTGCTTCACGTCCTTGAGCTGGAGCCCGATTTCCAGGCCCTGCTTGAACATGGGGTCCATCTCCTTGGCGTGGTCCTCCAGGATCTCCAGCATGAGACTCCGGAACTTCTTGGGCGTCAACTCCCCCTTGATTTCCCGGGCGCTCGGGCCACG
>CAYWTX010000010.1:0-3631 GCA_964461295.1 uncultured Planctomycetaceae bacterium
GGCCTTGTTGGCCATGTGCCCCACGATGAGCAGCAGAATCGCCGCCAGGGCGACGAGGGCAGCGCCCGCGCCGGCGCTGAGGCCCAGCCAGAACCAGGCGCGCGGCGCGGGATGCGCGGGCGCCGGCGGGGCGGTTGCGGCCGCGGGCGAGGCGATGTTGGCGTCCTGCCGGCTCATGGCCTCACTTCACCTTCCCTTCGGCGATCAGCACGGGCACGCCCTTGCGGCGGGCGTGCTCGATGGGGCAGTACGCGAAGCACCGCCCGCAGGACAGGCACGACGCCCGGTCCGGCTCGTAGTCGGTCACCTTGCGGCGGATGGTCAGGCCGACCAGCTTCAGGCCGATCACCGCCCCGACGAACGCACCCAGCAGGTGGGCCAGGCCTGCGCGGCGGCCGACGACCGGCAGCGCCCACCGCGAGGTGAACTCCGACTCGACCTCGCCGGCCTCGGCGAAAAGCGTCTCGGTCGTCTTCTCGCCGGCGCGGAACGCTTCGCTCGCCTCGGTGGCGCCCTTGACCTTGCCTTCGTCCTCGGCCTTGACGCGGTCGGCCAGGCGCACGGTCCAATGGGCGCGGGCCATTGTCGGCCCCAGCAGCCCGCCGAGGGCGCCCATGCCCGCCGTCAGCAGCGGCAGGAGCACCAGCGCGCCGACCAGGGCGCTCCTGCCTCGCAGCCGGCGCCCCGACGGCGCCTTGGCGCTGGGCACGTGCATCGCGTTGAACGGGCAACTGCCTTCGCACAGCCGGCACTTGACGCACTCCCCCGGCGTGATCGTCACGCGGGCGAACGACAGCTTGCTCAGCCAGCCCAGCAGCACCCCGTAGGGGCAGAGGTAGCGGCAGTACGGTCGGGCGATGAACATCCCGATGGCCACGAACGCCGACGCCAGCAGCAGCGTGTCGATGCGCCCGCTGAGGGCGGGGAGGTTGACGGAGTGGTCGCCGCGGGCGGCCGTCTCGATCATCTTGCCCAGCGGCACCATGCGGAAGAGCGACACGAACGGGTCATACTGGCAGATGAAGAACCCGCAGCCGGTGATGACGAAGAGAATCGCGGCGCCGAGGTAGACGTACGCCAGCAGCCCCAGCGAATGCTCCAGCCAGATCGGCACGCGGATCGGCCGCACGGCCAGAACGTCCTGGGCCGCGCCCAGCGGGCAGACCGCGCCGCAGAAGCTCCGCCCGGCCACCAGCGCGACGATCAGCGGGAGCAGGAAGAATCCCACGGCCGCCAGGGGCAGCGCGAAGTCCTTGACGAACAGCCCGGCGGCGACCTGCTGGATGGCCCCGATGGGGCAGACGCATCCGCCGCGGTAGAAGCCCAGGTAGAGCAGGCCGACCAGGCTCAGCGCCAGCACCAGCCCGCGCCGGCGGAAGACCAGCGCGGCGAAGGTCGCCGCGACGAGCAGGGCGAGCATGACGCCGATGTCGGCGAAGTCGCCCCACGCCGGCTGTGTCGGCGGATAGGCCGTCACCGGCTGGCGGTAGCCGGGGTCGAACTCCGGCGGCGGAAATCGCTGCTGCGCGACGGCCGCCGCGGCAAGCAGGTTCAGGCACGCGCCCAGGGCGAGCACGGGTACCGACGGGAAGCGCTTCATCTACTCCTGCGCTTCCTTTCGAGTGTAAGGCTCGGCGGCGGGGATGCGGCGGATGGCCTGGGTGGGACAGACGACGGCGATGGAGCACTCGCTGCAATTCACGCAACGGTTGTGGCGAATCTGAAGGTACAGCGAGCCGTTGCCGAACGCGGTGCACCCCTTGCTGCACCGCCCGCAGCCGATGCACAACTCCTCGTCGATGGTGTACTCGTAGTAGGGGTCCTCGACGAACTTGCGGTCGATGGCGCCCGTCGGGCACAGCAGGTTTTCGGCCCCCGTGCTCAGCGTCGGCGGGTCGTTCACGAAGTACCCCGTGCACAGGTCGCAGTAGCCGCACATCGCGAACGCATGCACGACCTTGACGGCCGAGACTTCCAGCACGCAGTTGGTGGCACACTTGCCGCAGTTGTTGCACTTGGCGGGGTCGATCTGCCAGACGGTTTCGCCGGCGTGGCTGCGGTCGGCGAGCAAGCCGACGGCCCCGGCCAGGCCCACCGCGCAGGCGCCCTGGGCGCCCATGCGGAGCAGGTCGCGTCGCGAGTACTTCGGCGTGGGTTGGCTCACGGCGGGCTCCTCACTTCGGCCTGGCTGGCCGCTTTCCGAGCGGCCGGGAGCGCGCAGTGCCGCCTCGCTTCGCACCTGCCGCACAGTTCCGCGCCGCCGCATGCCGCCGCGGGCGCGGCGCCGCCGGTCGTGCTCCGCGCGATCAGCGCGGCGCCCAGGGCGCCCAGGGCGCCCACCGCGCCGACTCGCCCGGCCGAGCGGAAGAACTCCCGCCGGCTGCTGATTCTCGTGTCATCGTCGTTCATTTCGGGCCTACGGCCGCACCTCTTGCCGATGGAGAACTCCTATTCCTTTGAAACACCCGGACTTCGTTGAGCACCGGGTCGAGAACGAAAAATCTCCCGGCCGCGTCAGCCGCCACGTCCAGCGCCAGATACGAGCCGTCGCTGGGCTTGCCCTGGAGCAACCCGTCGTGCCGCTCGAAACTGGCCGCGCCGGCCACCACGCCGACGAACCTGCCCTCCGCGTCGTACAGCTTGACGCGCGTAAGCCCTTTCTCGGCCGTCACGAACCCCTCGAACCCGCCGGGCCTCCCCGCGCCCGGCACGATGGCGAAGTTCGCCGGGTTGCAGCAGCCGCAGAAGCCGTCAATCGCCATCGCCGTGCGGCCCCAATGTGCCCGCGGATGCCCGTCGCGGCTGTACGCCTCGACGCGGTGCCGGCCGGGGTTCACCACGCGCAGCAGCCCGTCGGGCGCCATCGCCACGTCCAGGTACGGGCTGGGCACGACCAGCCCCACCGTGTCGGCGTTGGCGTCCTTGGCGCCGATGCGTCCGAGCAACCTGCCCGAGCAGTCGTACCGCAGCACGACCCTCGCGCCCGCGTCGGCCACGAACACGTCCGCGCCCGCCACGGCGATCGACGTCAGCAGCGATTTTCTCGCCGCGCTCGGCCAGGACGCCAGCCGGGCCCCGCCCGGCGCGAACAACTCCACGTGGTCCACCATCGTGGCGAAGATGGCGCCGTTGGCGTCGAAGGCGAAGGCGCCGACGGGGCCGCCGACGTTCAGTTCGCCCATGGGCCCGCCGTTGGCGTCGAAGTACCGCACGGCTGAGTCGCCCGACACGGCCAGGCGCCCGTCGGGCGCCAGGGCCACGGCCCGGCTGGCCTTGAAGCCGGTGGCGAAGCTGCACACCTCATCGCAGAGGATGAGGTTGGGGTCCACGCGGCGGAGGGCCGCCAGGTCCGCCTGCGACGGCGCGGGCTTGCCGCCTGCGATCTGCCGCACGGCCAGCGCAATGCCCGCGACACCGGCCGCGACGACCGCCGCGACCGCCAGCACCCCCGCCGCGGCGATGAACGTCGACCGGTTCAAGAGGGCACTCCCTTACCCCTCCATTATCCCGGATTCGCCTCCCTGGACTCAAGACTGAAGGGTATAACAACAACGGCCGGCCGCAAGATGGACGGAGGCACAAATGACTCGACCCAACGTGGTGCTGGTGATTACGGACGATCAGGGCTACG
>CAYWTX010000011.1:0-25423 GCA_964461295.1 uncultured Planctomycetaceae bacterium
CCGTCGGCGATCACCAGCATGCACGGCGAACCGCACTTGCCGCTGTAATCCACCGCCATCGCCCGCCGGCCCGTGATCCCCTGGTCGCCAAAGGCGCCGGCCCGCCGATAGCCGCCGTACTTCTCGTACAGGGCCGCGGGGCGGTCGGCGCCGTCGAGCTTCGGTTCGCTGTACACGTCGGACAGGTCAACCGTCAGCGCCCCCGACCCGTCCGCCTGGGCATCGTGAACCGTCACCACGCCGCGGGCCGTCTCGTTGATCACGTCGTCGAGAAGCTGCACGACGTTCTCGCCGAAGCGAGCCGGCGCGGCGGCGTTGACCCCGTGAGACCACACCTGCCCAAGTCCCACCAGGCGGAGCGTGCCCGCTCCGCCCGCGCCCGTGCGCGAGTAGAAGTGCGTGGTGAACTCCTCGTCGGCGCCCGACCAGTTGTTGCGGAAGCCGTAGAACCCGCCGTCGGGGGCCTTCCACGCCAGCGGCATCGTCCCCTGCGGCGCCTTGGGCGACATCTCCACCGGCCAACTCACGAACGCGTACAGCGGGTGCGTGTCGAACGTGCCGTACGCCCGCCCGTAGGCCCAACCGCTCCGCGAGCCGGTGGTGAGCACGTTGGCCCATACGGCCTCGTCGCTGCCCCCGCCCGCGTGGCGCCGCCACGCCCACAGCGCCGCCGGCTTCCATTCATCGCGAACCAGCGGAAACAGCGTGGCGAAGTTGTCCATCGTTGTCGGCCGGCTGTTGTCGGGATAGGACGCGCTGGCGAAGCCGGCGGGCCCGCCGCTCTCCAGCCCCAGGGCCTTGCCGTCGCCGCGGTAGGTGTGCACGAACATCTTGTACGGCAGGACGGCGGCGACGTCCTCGAACGCGGTGGCGTCACAGCCCATCGCCACGCGATGGGCCATCGCGTACTTGTTGGGCCCGTCCAGCGCGAGCATGTCGCCGCCGCCCTCGGCCATGCCGCCCGTGCCCGGCACCTCGCGGAACGTCATCGACAGGATGAACCGCGAAAGCTCGTACGCCTTGAGGAACCGCGCGTCCGCCTCGCCGTGGCGCCGCCACTGCTCCAGGTCGTATGTCCAGTCCTTCACCTGCTCGGCGTGCTCGGCCTTGGCGGCCGCGATGGCGGCCTCGGCCGCCTCGGCCGCAAGCTCGGTGAGGCGCGGCTCCACGAACACCTTGGCCCACGGCTTGACGTGGTTGACCGGAATGGCCAGCAACAGCGGATACAGTCCAGCCTTGATCCGGACGACCTCGCCGGGGGCGACTGGCATGCCGTTGAGACATGCTTCCACGGTGAGATTGCCCGTCTCGAATCGCACCCAGCGGTCGGCGTCGTTGCGCAGCACCGTGTACAGGTAGCCCATCGTGTACTTCAGCGTGCCGCCTGCCGTAACGTCGATCACGGTGCGATCGCCCGTCAACGCGCTCCTGAGATACCCCTTGCCTTCCTCCAGGCGGCGGAACTCGCAGGTCGCGCTGCCCGACTTGACTTCCATGCCCGCGGCCGGGCGCGCGCCCGAGCGCCCGCCCAACGCGGCCAGGTGATCGGCGCCCTGCGGCAGCAGCCCCGCGAAGATCCACGTCATGGGCATCTGCCCGCTCTTGAGATCGGCCACTTCCACGCCCTTGCCGGGCGTGAAGTCCTTCGCCGGCTCGATCACGCCGCCGGCAACCCGCACCGCGTGGGGGCCCGCCGGCTCGACCGGCTTGGGACCCTTCTCGCCCCACAGCGCCAGCCCGGCCAGGCCCGCGCCGAACAGGATCGGCGGGCCGTGGCTCGCGCCGAGTTGCCAGGCGATGTGGCTGTCGAACACGCCTGCCCCCCTGCGGTAGAACAGCATCTCCGCCTGGTCGAACAGGTACTCGGCCACTTCCGTGCGGAACTCCGCCGGCCAGGCGTCGTAGCACATGTCGTAGGCCAAGGCCGCCTGCTCCATCCGCAGGCCGAACCACCGGCTGCGAACACGCTTGTCGCCATGTTCCAGGTCCGCCATCAGGGCCTGGACGCGTTTGCGCGCCTCCGCCGCACAGGCGGCGTCGCCGGTAAGCTGGTATCGCATCGCCAGCCCCGCGGGGCTGTCGGGCAACTTCGACATCGCCAGCTTCCCAAACGGCGTCTGCGCCTTCTTCCGCATCGCCTCCACGTCGGCCTTGCGGAACAGCAGCCGCGGGTGCTCGCCCTGTTGCAGCGGCTTGTAGGAAGCCGAGGCCTGCCGCGCCGGCCGGGGCTCGGCCTGGGCTGCGCCCTTCACCCCCGCGCCGCGAAGCGTGCCCGTGTACCCGCCGTTCCATCGGCCCGCGAGGTCCCGCGACAGCATGGCCACGTACTTGAGCCGCTCGCCGGCGGCCTCCGCGGCCCGCGGCTGCGTGACCGTCAGACACAGTTCCATCTTCTCGGCCGAGATGGCGGCCTTGTCGACGCGGACCTCGCGCTCGGCGTTGCCGAACGCCGCCGACGCCGCCCACCCGCGCTGCCAGGCGCCGCCGGCACGCTCCAGGTCGATCAGCACGGCCGGGGCGTTGGCGTCCGGCACGCCGGAGAACGCCGCGGCGTTGTGCAGGACCACCCGCAGGGCAGAGGGCTCCTCCCCCACGATCGACGACGCCGTGAAGGACAGCAACACCATGGCGCCGACAACAGTCATCTTCCGCATGGCAGTTCACCTCTGGGTCTTCTCAACACTGGCGAATGCCTGTTGTTCCGCGCCCCCCGACAGCCCCAGGAATCGCCATCGCCCGTTTGGATGGTCCCTATTGTCCATCCGGTTCCCGCATGCGCGGACCTCCCCCGGTGCGCCCCATTCCCCAGGCAGCGATCCGGAACCGTCGCGACGGCTATCGCCGCGGCAGCGACCGTTCCTGGTACTCGTAGAACGCGTCGTAGTTCTTGCGGAGGTAGCCGCCCGAGACAGTCCGCACTCCGTTGAGGATGATGCCGACCACGTGGGCCCCGATGCGGTTGAGCATTTCGCGGGTCCGCGTCACGATGCCGTGCGTGTTGGCGCCGGCACGAACCACGATCACCACCCCGTCCACCTGCGTCGCCAGCGCGGCCGCGTCCGTCACCAGCAGGCACGGGGCGGTGTCGAACAGCACCTGGTCGTAGTCGCTCAGCATGTCGGCCACGACGTTGCTCATCTGGTCGGAACCCAGCAGTTCCGCCGGGTTGGGCGGCAGCGGCCCGGCGGCCACGATGTGCAGGTTCGGCTCGACCTGGAAGATCATGTCGCGCCAGTTGGCCTGGCCGACCAGGGCGCTGCTGAGCCCGCCGTCGGGGCACTGCGGGAACAGGCTCTTCAACGAGGGTTGGCGGAAGTTGGCGTCGA
Source organism: uncultured Planctomycetaceae bacterium (assembly GCA_964461295.1). Classification (GTDB taxonomy): domain Bacteria; phylum Planctomycetota; class Phycisphaerae; order SM23-33; family SM23-33; genus CAYWTX01. Next base: position 3,327 of record CAYWTX010000011.1, read on the forward strand.
CCACCAGGACCTTCCGCCCGCCGCGGGCGATCGACGCGCCCAGGTTCAGCGAAACCGTGGTCCGCCCGTCTTCCGGCAGCGAACTGGTCACCAGCAGCGTGCGCCGCTGGCTGGCCGGGCCGCTAAACTGAAGGCACGTGCGTATGTGCCGGAACGCTTCGCTCATCAGGCTGTTGGGGTGCGAAGCGAAGGCCAGGCGAAGGTCGTGGATCTCCTCCTCCAGGTCGTTGCCGTGCGGGATCATGCCCAGCAGCGGCAGATCGATCTTCCGGACCATGTCGCCAGGACCCTTGATGGAGGTGTCCACCAGTTCCAGCAGGAATGCCAGGCCGAAGCCCAGCACCAGGCCCGCCAGCACGCCCAGGGGCACCATGATGGCCCACTGCGGATGCGAGGGGCTGTCCGGCGTGAACGCCTCGCGCCGCAGCGTGAGCGGAGAGTCGCCCTTCAGCGAGATCCGCAACTCCACAAGGCGGCTGTCGATCCGCCCGATGCTGGCCGAGAGGTCGTTCTCGTTGCGGGTGAACTGGTCGAAGGCGTTCAGCGTCGCGTTCAGGCCCCTCAGACTGGCATCGACGAAGCGGTAGTCCTCCCGCAGCTTGGTCAGTTCCACCAGCACCAATTGCTTGTGGGCCTCGGCATTGGTGGTCATCGCGCCCACCTGCGTCTGAAGCAACTGCTTGCGCCGGTCATCGTGCTGCTGCTTCATCGCGGCCACGCGAGCCTCGAAGTTGGCCACCGAGCGATGGCCGGGCCCGAACTTGCGGAGAAGGTTCTCGCGCTCGGACTCGCTGTTGAGCAAGCCGGCTTGCAGCGACCGCAGCACGGGGTCGGCGTCCAACATCTGGACGACGTCCGGCAGCGTCGTGATCGTGCCGTTCTTCACCTGCTCCTGGATCTGCTTGAACTGGTTGTCGGCCATGGCAAGCTGGCGCTCCATCTGCCGGACTTCCGTATCCAGCCTCCGCAACCGGTCCGTCAGCACGTTGTTGCGGTCCTGCATGCCGGGGATGTCCGCTTCCCGGAGGAGCCGTGCCTTCTCGTTGCGCACCCGGTCGCGCTGCTGGATGATCTCCTCGCGCTCCGTCTGGAGCTGGCGGATCTGGTCGCGAGTGCTGCGGTTGACCATCTCCATCGCGTCGTTCTGGGCGGCCTCCGCAACCGCGTTGATGATCTCCGGCAGTTCGCGGGGGTTCCGCCCCGTCATCGAGATCCGCACCAGCTTGGTCGTCGGGATCGGCGTCACCAACACGTCTTCCATCAGCCTGCGAACCGCCTCGTCCTTGTTCCTCACGAACCAGGTCGTGGCGCGCACCGCGGGCCGGTCCACGGCCGCACGCAGGACCGATTCGCTCTTGATCAGGTTGACGTAGGTCTTGGCCATGGTGTCGATGGCGGTCTGCTGCGGCTCCACCCGCGGCGCCAGCGGGTCGCTCATCTGAAAGCGGACCTCCATCAGGGCCGCCGACGTGTACATCGGCGCGTAGCGCAGCCAGAGCATCGTCGCCGCCACCGACGCCCCGGAGCACACGACCAGCATGAGCAGGATGAACCATTTGCGCTTCAGGACGATGCGCATGACGTCTCGGCCTGTCATGCCCGCGCCGTGCGGCGCCGCGACGGGGCCGACGACGGGCACGCCCGCGACGGAAGACGCCGGCGCCGCACCGCGCCGCCCTCCGGCCGTCGAAGGCCGCACGATCTGTGGAGACTGATCTCGAGTTGGCACAACGGTCATGGGTTGCTCCCTGAACTCAGTTTCGCCCGGACCCGCTCGATGGCCTCCGCGAATGGCTTCTGGAGCGGTTCATCCGGCTGGCCGCGCACGATCTCCAATCCCTCGCGGTACGTCTTCAGCGATTCCTCGTACCGCTTCAACTGCTCGTAGACCCAGCCCAGGTGGAAGTGGCTGACGGCCAGCGGACGCTCCAACTGGATCGCCCTGGCCAGGTGCATCTCCGCTTCGGGCAGCTGTCCCAGCCGGGCCAGCGTCCAGCCGTAGGTATCGAGAATGCGGGCATTGTCCGGCATCCGCTTGGCCGCCTCGGCGGCGTAGGGCAGCGCCTTGCGCGGCTCATCCAGATCGTTGGTGTACAGGTAGGCCAGGTTGTTGAGCACCTGCGCGTCGCCGGGCACCATCTTCAGGCTCTCGATATACGCCGCTTCCGTCTTGCGGAAGTCCCTCATCTGGTAATGCACCGGACCCAGCATCCGAGTCCCCAGGTACTTGCCTTCGGGCGCGGCCGCGGCAATGGCCTTCTCCAACGTCTCGGCCGCCTGCGGGAACTTCTTCGCCTCGCCGTACAGCGACCCCAGCATCAGCATCGCCCGCCAACCGTTGCCCGCCGCAAGCTTCTCCATCTTCGCGATCGCCCCGTCCACGCCGTAGGTTCTCGACATCTCCTGAACGATCACGTTCATGTTCCCCTCCCGCAGGCCCTTCATCGCGTTGAGGAACATCTGGTCGGCTTCGTCCGGGCGCTTCAGCTTGACCAACGCCCTGCCGCAGACAGCGGCCGCCATCGCGCGCAACCGCTCCTTGGCGAGGTAGGGCTCGGCAACCGCCAGAACCTTGGCGTAGTCGCCCTTGTCCGCCAGCGCCTGGAGATAGAGCTGCGCCGGCTCCTCGGCCATGGGGGCCACCTTGGCGGCTCCTTCCAGCGCCGCCAGCCGCCGGATCGGGTCCTCGCGGGTTTCCCACATCGACGACTCGGCCAGCAGGTAGCGCGGGTTGACGGGGAACAGCTTCTTCGCCTCGGTCAGCAGCTCCTCCAACTCCTTCCACTTCTGGCGGCGGCTGTAGATGAGGACCAGTTGGTCGATCGCGGGAGAGTAATCCCGCTGCTCGGCGCGGACATCCTTGTAGATCAGCTCGGCCTGGTCGTAGTCGCGCATCGACTGGTACACGCGCCCCAGTTCCATCGCGACTTCCGGGCTGCCCGAAAGCCGCTTGGCGGCCTCCAGGTCCGACCGGGCCTTGTTCACGTCGTTCTCCAGCAGGCTCGCCCTGGCCCGGAAGACCAGCGGCTCGGCGTACGTCGCGTCCGTCTGGATGGCCCTGGTGAGCAGTTCCTTCCCTTCGGCCACCTTGTTCTGGCGAATCGCGATCACGCCCTTCAGCGTCATGGCCTGGGCATCGGCCGGGTTGGCCGCCAGCAGCTTGTCCAGGTGCTGCACCGCCGTGGCATGCTCACTGGCTTCGACCAGGTACCGCACCATCTCCTTCACCGCGCCGGCGTCCTGTCCCCGCAGCCGCACGTAGTCGCCCATCGCGTCGGCCGCCTTCCGCCACTCGCCGCGCTGGCCCATCAGACGGGCCAGGCTCAGGTGCCCGCGCGGGTCTTTCGGCTCCAGCGCGACGGCCTTTTGCAGCATCGCGACCGCCTTCCCGGCGTCCAGGCCGCTCAGCAGTTCACCATAGGCGGTCAACGCGGCAACCTGGTCCTTCCACTCCGCGACGACCGGGTCCATCACGCCGACCAGGTCCGTCACCCGGCCCTGCCGGGCATAGAACGCCCCAAGGATGGCGGCGCCCCGCAGTTGCTTGCCGCCCGACCGCTGGTGCATCCCCACCAGCAATTCCTCGGCCTTGTCCAGCCGGCTCACCTGTTCGTAGAGTTGCGCCAGGCGCAGGAGATTGGGCAGGTCGTTGGGATTCTGCCGGTAGGCCTTTTCTCGCTCGGCGATCAGTTCCTGCGGGCTGCTCGTCTCGCGGATGAGTTGCAGGTGCGACTCGCGGACGAAAGGGTCGCCGGGCGTCAGGCGATTCGCCCGGAACACGTAGTCGCGGTACTCAGCCTTCTTGTTGCCTTGAATGCCCGTCACCGCGATCAGGCCGATCAGCGCCGGGGCGTACCCGGGGTCGTCCTGCTCCGCGGCCTTGAACGCGTCGTACGCCTCGTCCAAGAACCGCTTCTCCAGGTAGCTCTGGCCAAGGATCACCCGCATCGCCTTGTCGTTGGGGTGAGACTGAAGCACTTGCAGCGCCAACGCGATCGCGCCGTCGAAGTCCTTCTTCTGGAACGCCAGCCGGGCCTCGAACGTCTTGCCCTCCAGACCGTCCAGGTTCGTCCTGCCGGCTCGCCGGGCGCAGTCCGCCGCCAGCCGCCAGTCCGAACGCAGCAGCGCCACGCGGAACAGCCGCTCCGTCACCGCCGGCGAGTTGGGATCGATCGTCGCGGCCGCGTCCAGCCACTTCAGGTATCCGTCCTGGTCGCCCATGGTGCCGCAGATGGCCGACTTCTCCAGGGCCCGCTCCAGCGGAGGCAGGTCGTCGACCGAGCTCAGCAGCAGGTCCTGGACCTTGCCTCGATCCGTCTCATGCAGGATCGCCAGCGACTTCTTCAGGGCCTTGTTGTTCGGATCCTTCGCCAGGGCCTTTGTCAGCAGGTCCTCGGCCTTCTTGGGCTCCTGCGTCTCGCGGTACATGTCCGACAGGCGCAGGATCGTCGGCACGTATTCAGGCGCTCGCGCCAGCAGTTGCTCGGCGTATGCCGTCGCCTCCGGCCTCCGGCCTTCCACCCACAACGCGATGGCGCGGTCCAGCAGAACGCCCATGGTCTGGCCCGACAGATCGAGGTTGCCGGGCAGCTTGACCATCCCGCCGCCGCGGATCGCGCCGAGCTGGATCTGCAGGTTCCGGGCCTCCGTGTTCGTCGGCTCCAACTGCAACACCTGCGTGACGACCGCCTCCGCCTTGTCGTACGCGCGGTAGCCGATCTGGAGCCGGGCCTTCGCCAGCAGGGCCGTCGTGTTCTGCCTCTGGCCCGGAACGCTCAGCACCACGTCCAGGATCTGCTCGGCCTTGCCGGGCAGGCCCAGGCGGAGGTAGAGGTTGATCAGGAGATTGGCCGTCTTCATCTCCATGCCGCCGAAGCTTCTGTACGCCTTCTCCAACTGCTCGGCCGCTTCCCGCAGCTTGCCGTCCAGCAGGAGAAGCCGCCCGGCGAGCTTCACGTCAAACGGGTTGCCGGGGCCCACCATGCGGATGTTCTCGTGGCAGGTCCGCACCTCGGCCATCAGCTTCTCGCGCTCGCCGCGCCCGCTTTCGACGATGTCCAGCAGCACGTCGGCCAGCATAGCGCTGATCTGGAACCGCGACTGCACCATCGTCTGCCGCTGGACGCCGGCAGGCTGGGTCTCCAGCGCCGCGCTCACCGTCCGAAGGCCCTCGCGAAGCAGGTCGCCCGCCTGATCGTTCCGCCGGCGCCGGATGTGAAGCTCCGCCTCCTCGACGTACGTCCGCGGGTCGAGCTTGTCCAACTGCCTCGCCTCGGCCAGCACGGCGATCGCGTCGTCCATCTTGTTGAGCTTCTGGTAGTGTTCGGCCAGCGCCAGACGCCCCATCATCGGGTCCTGCTTGATGGCTTCCTGGAGCGACTTCTCCGCCTCGGCGATCTTCTTGTCTTCCCTCAGGAACGAGGCGTACGCGATCCGCAACTGGGGCGAGTTGGGATCGGCCTGGATGGCGTGCTGGAACGCATCGCCGGTCTCGGCCCTCCTGCCCTCCAGCGAGCGAAGGAAGCCGATGAGCCCCATCCAGTAGCGGATCTCGCCCTTCTTCAGCTCGATGGCCTTCCGGTAGCTGCTGATCGCCTCGCGGGCCGCGTCGCCGTCCATGTTCTGCGAAAGGTACGACTTGGCCGTGCCTCGGCGGAAGTGGCTCTCCGAATCGTTGGCATCCAGCTTCAGCAGCTTCTCCACTTCGACGAGGACCGGCTGCCAGTTCTGGCTTCGCCCCTGCCGCGACAGGTTCCAGTACGTGTCGCACAGAAATCGCTGCGCTTCCACGTAGTCGGGTTTGCGGAGCAAGGCCTGCTGCACCATGTCGATGGACGAGCGGAATCGCTCCCCCCGCTCGGTGCCCGTCAGGTCCTTGCCCGTCCGGGCCCATTCCTGAAGCAGCTTCGCATAGTCAAGGAGATACTCGTGCAGCAGCGCCGAATCCTGCTTCCTGGCCGCCTGGATCGCCTTGCGGTAGTCCCGCGCAGCCTGGTCCATCTGCCCCGACTGCTGCGCAGCCTTCGCCCGGGTCCCCAGCAGGGCGGGATCCTTGGGAAACGCCACGTTCTCCAGCCACTGGAACAGCCCGCCATGGAAGCCGGCCGCCACCACCAGGGCCACCAACACCCCGCCGAGCATCAACAGCAGGATGGCCACTCGCTTGTTCAGTCGTATACGCTTCGCCATGCGGCTTTCCCTCGTCGGCCGACGCCATCGACGGCCGGCAGTGAGGCTGCTACTGTTCGCGGTCCAACCGTTCTACGTCGGAAGCGGCTGGAAGGACCTTGAGAATCTGCGGCAACATCGCCTGGGCGAACCTCCCCGCCGCCGCGTCCGTCTGCCTGCTGTCCGCCGCCGCGCCCAACGGCTCGAACTGAATCTTCGCAAAATACGCGTGCCGAACAAGAGGATTCGTCAACTTCAGCCGCACCAGCAGCCGGTCGTTCTCCGGCCGACCGTTCAGGCTGAAGATGTAGTAGCTGGACCGGGTGCCCGGAATGTTCGGCAGGCGGTATCGCAGCGCCTGGAACGTCAGCGGCTGCAACCATGCCTCATGCCCCTTGCCCAGAGGGCCGCCCAGCTTCGCCGAGGCCGTCTCCGTCTTCTCCACGTCGGCGCCGCCGGCGACCAGGCAGATCTCCGGCACGTGGGGAACCACGTCGGCCCCGCCGGTGTAGTAGTACACCTCCAGCCGCCAGTACTGCATCGGCGAGCCCTCCGGCACCGTGGTGTCGCGCCAGATCCCGACGGCCAGCCAGTTGCTGATGCGCCCGGGGCGGTTCACCTTGTCGCCATGGTGGCCGATCCTCAGCAGTTCCATCGTGTCGGCGTCGATCTCCCGCTCCTTGTCCTTGTGCAGCACGTACGGCCCGATCCGCTCCGGCAGCGAGGTCATGCGGAACGCCTCGTCCACCCGCACCCCTTCCGGCCAGACCACGGGCTCCTTGATCACCCAGATCCCCAGCTGCGCCGACAAAATGTTCCAGGTTGCCGCCGCGGCGCCCAATAGCACGGCGGCGATCAGGAAGTGCCGGTTGCCCGCCCGCCATCCCGGCCTGCCACCCAACGCGGGCGCCGCCATGGCAGCCTGGTCGTCGCTCATGGCCGGCCCCCTTGCCCCTGGGGCTGGCTGTCCTCGACCTCTTCCTCGATGAACAGCCGCCGAAGCAGCCAACTGAGCCCGCCCAGCATCAGCATCGCCGGCACGAGCATCAACATTCCCGTGAACGAATGCATGAAATCCTTGCCCAGTTCCGGCCGGTCCCAGTAGTTCATCAGGCACGTGATGACCACGCGAAACACGTTGCACGCGATGGCGATCGGCACGCCCATGACCACCAATGCCAGCCGCTGCCACATCGGGCGGTCTTCCAGGTACGCCATCGCCACGCCCAACGCCATGAACGCCACCAGCAGCCGCATCCCCGCGCACGCCTCCGCCACCTGTAGCGGCCTCTCCACGCCGCTGGCGCTGACCAGAATCAGCGAGCTCTGCTTGGCCGTGATCTCCAGGAACGGGCTGAGCACCGTCCGCGACGACGAGGCCGCCAGGTTCTGCAACGGCAGCGCGATCTTCGAGTAAACGTAGTCGGGCACGGGCATGGCAAAAGCCAGGAACACGATCGGCAGCCACACCACGCGGATGACCGACGGCCCGGCCAGGTACAGCACCAGGCCGAACAGCAGAGCGATCATCCCCATGTGGCTGATCCAGTGGTTGCGGAAGAAGCTCGTGCCGGCCAGCGCCAGCAACAGTCCCAGCACCATCAGGGGCAGCCCCCACAGGCACGTGCGCCGCCGCGCGCCGAACAGTTCGGCCCGGCGCGAATACAGCAGGTACAGGCTGAACAGCGGGATCAGGAACCCGTGCGACCAGTTCGGATCAATCAGCCACTTGCTTTGCAGCAGCTGGAACTGCCAGAAGTTCAGCCAGCAGAACAGCGCCGCCAGGATGCCCGCCTTCACCAACGTCGCCGGAGGGAATGCCTCGCCAAAGCCGGGCGCGGACGTCTCCACGACCCTCTCGGCGAGGGTTCGCGGGACGGCCTGCCCTCCGCCGGTTTTAGCCGCGACGTTGGTCATCCGCATCCGTTCCCGGGCACAGGGCGACTACCACCGGGAGAATCGCTTGCTGCTGCCCGCCATGGCCGCCTCGTCCAGCACGGCGAAGTTGCGGTCGTAGATGAACCCGAAGCCGTAAGTCATGCGGAAGGCGTTGCGCAGCACCAGCAGGAAGCTCGACCGCGCGTCGGACCCCACGGCGATCACGTCGTCGGGCTTCAGGTACACGTCGGGGTCCTGCCCGCGGAAAATCGCCTCCAGGTCCACCGGAATCACCTGCTCCTGCGCGCCGCCCACGCGCCGGATCAGGATCGTGTTCTCCGGCCAGGCCAGCGGCCCCATGTTCCCCGCCGCCGCCACCGCCTGCTTCAGCGTGATCTGCCGCCCGGTGAGCGAGTACACCCCCGGCCGCGCCACCTCGCCGCTGATGTAGAACTCGCCGATGTCAAGCAGCGGGATGTTGATGACGTCGTTGTTGCGGACAATGATGTTCATCCGCGGATCGCCGTTCTGGAGCTGGTCGAGGTTGACCGCGACGATCCTGGCGTTGTCCGACTTGTCCACCTTCTTCCACCCGAACGGGTCGGCCGGCCCCTGTCGCGTCGTCGGCGCCGTCGCCGTCGGCGTCGCCGCCGGCTGCGACGCGGGCTCCGAGGTCGCCCGAACCCACTTGCCGCCCGCGTAGACCCACTTGTCCTCCGCCGGCGCCGGGCGCATCGCCGGCCCCGCCGCGGGCCCCGTTTCGCCCACGCTCAGCCGCACCACGCCAGGCGCCGGCGCCGGCCTCGTGTCGCCGCCGGGGCCCTGCAGGGCCTCGTGCAACGCGCGCAGCGCGTCGTTGGCGTCCAGGGCCGATTTGCTCGTCGCCGCGGCCGGCGCAGGCCCCGGCCGGGTCGCCGAGGCATTGGCGTCCCGGCCGCCGCCGGGAATCTCCTCCGGCAGCGGCGGCAACTCCACCGGGGCCGCCGTCTTGCCGCCCGCCCCGCCGCCCTCTTCCGACGTCACGATCCGCGTCGCGGGATTCTGGCGGATCACATACAGGTACTTGATCTTCATCTGCGAAACGCCCCCGCCCAACGCCAGTGCGTCCAGCAGCCTCATGTCCCTGCGAGTCAGCGAGTACGTCCCCGGCCGAGAGATCGCGCCGATCATCGAGAACGTGTTGTTCCGCCGGGCGGCGATCGTCACCGACACGACCGGATTGCGCAGAATGTTCGGGCTGTATACGTTGACGATTTCCTTCTGTAACTGCTTGGCCGTGAGCCCCTCGGTCTTCACCCGCCGTTCGCCCAGCAGAGGCAAGTCAATGTACCCCGTCTCGCTCACCTCGCGCCGCAGGACCGTCTCCAGGCCTTCGGCCATCAGGTCCAGGACCGAGATGTCCACGATGTCCGTGGGGCCGATCACGTAGTCTTCGTCGCTGTACTGCCAGTCGGCCTCGGCGGGGAATTCCGCGTTGGGCAACAGGGCCTGCGATCGATCCGCCGGCCCGATGTCGGCGAGGATGGGGTTGATCGGCGAACCTTCCGGCTGCCGCACGACATGCTCCGGCGCCAGGAACCGGGTACGGTCGACCTTGAGGAAATCGCCGGCTTCCTTGCACCCGCCGGCGCCCAGCGACAGCACTCCGCCCAACAGCCACAATAGTCCTGCTGCACGAGTTACGCTCTTCACGAAAGATCCTTCCTTGCTTGCTTTCCATGTGCCCCAGGCACCGCTCGAGCAATGGACCGCGCCTCCCGCACCGGGAGCGCAGTAGCGCAGGATACTCAGCCTGTTATCGGCTAGCTTTGCATCCATCTTGATGGAATGCAAGTACTTGAACCGCTTCGGACGCCCAGCCGACGCCCGGTCCGAACGCCCAACCGATGTTCTCCGGAATCTCCAGTACTTTCTCTACGTGCCTGCCTGCCCTCAAGGTCGCGCTTTTCCGCCCACGGGACGTTCACTCCCCCCCCGATACGCCACGGCGCCCGTGACCTCTACCAGGGCTTCCCGGTCCACCAGTCCGCTGAGCATCAGCACCGCCGAGCCGTCCTCGCGGCGAACCACGTCCCGCAACGTACGCCCCTCGCTGCTGACGTGCACCGGCCACGACCACTGATCCGCCACGACAAACACCGGGTTCCGCGCCCCCTGCTCCGGCGGCTGGTACGTGAAGCGGCAGTGCCCGTTGCGACCCTTCAGGAAGAAACAGCCCTGCGATTCGTCATAGCCGTCGCGGTCGGCATCGCCCGGCGCGAAGGCGTCGGCGGACGCGATCCGAGGGACCACGCGCCCCGGACGCAGGTAGTTCTCCGCGGCCGGCTTGCCGCCGGGCCCCGGCGGCGGCAGCAGGAACCGCCACCGCCCCACCGGGCTGCCCAGGTCGCCCTCGGCGAAGCGGGCGGCCCGCCGGCCCCCCGCCCACGCCCCTTCCCAGGGCAGGGCCAGTTCCACGGTTCGGATCGGCTCGCCGCCGGCGTTGTTCACCGTCACTTCCGTCACGCACCGCCCGTCGCCGTAGAACGTGTGCTCCCACCGCACCTGCCGCACCGCCAACGACGCCCACTCGCCCGCGCGCGACGGGAAGAACCACGTGTTCGCCAGGCGCAGACGCACCGCGTTGTGCTCCAGCAGTTCCACGCGCCCGACACGCCGGCGGCCCATCAGCTCAACGTCCTCGCCGCCGGCCTGCGCCGGCGCTCCCCCGCCCAGCCGCAGCACCGGTTGCAGCGCGCCCAGCCGCCACAGCCCGTCGCTTCCCTGCGCCAGCGGAACGCGGTCGGCGTGGCCGGGCAGGCTGAGGGTGTAGTCCAGCCCGCTTTTCCGCAGCACAAGCCCCGGCGGCGTGGGGCCGATGGTCCGCTCGTTGACCACCGTCATCACGTCGTCCAGGTTGAGCGTCACCGGCCCGGCGGCGTCGGCGAAGCCGATCTCCATCGTCCGCACCGAGGCCAGGTCGAAGCCCCGCACGCCCGCCAGTCGGCGAATGTCGATCAGCACGGTGTTCCAGCCCGGCTCCACCAGCGTCGCCGGCGATCGCCACGTCGAGCCGTCCGTCGTCAGCGCCACCTCCAGGTCGTCGCGAAGCGCGCGGCTGTGCACGGCCATCGACAGCAGCGTGTATCGCGTGAAGTCGCCAGGATGAGCAACGGCGTACACTAGCCGCCCTCCGGCCGGCACCGTCGCTTCCAGGGCGCCCGCGCCCGTCCGCGTGAGGTTCACCACGAACTTGCACCCGGCCGCCTCGCCGGATGGCTGGATGCGGAAGGACCGGACTTGCTCGTGTCCCCGCCCGCCGGGGCCGTCCTCGAAGTCGGCCAGCGAAGCGAACACCCCCGTGGCGATCTCGGGATATGCCTTCGCCTGCTGGACGCCCAAGGCGTCCACGGAAGTTAGCGGCCGGCCGGCCGGGGGCGACGCTCCCGCCCCCGTGGGCGACGACGCCGCATCCGGGCGCCGCCAATCGCACCCCGCTGACAGGGCTGCCCCCGCCAGGATGAGCACGACCAACCGCATCAGATGCGCAACCGCCACTCCAGGCGCCGCCCAAGCGCATACCACAGCCCGTCGGCTTGCCCCGGCCGCTTCGGCGGCCCAAGGCCGACCGGACTCCATCCGGTCCCGCCGCGTTACACCGCGACCGGCTGCTGCCCGGCCACGCGATCGATCATCGCCTTCTTGAAGCCCAGCAGCAGCGGGCTGGCGATGGCGATCGTCGAGTACGTGCCGATGCCCACGCCGATCAGCAGGGCGAAGTTGAAGCCCTTGATGCCTTCGCCGCCCCAGATGTACATGATCAGCACGGTCGCCAGGCATGTCCCGTTGCTCAGGATGGTGCGCGACAACGTCTGGTTGACCGAACGGTTGATGATCAGCGAGTTCACGGTCGTCAACTTGCCCCGGTTCTCGCGGATGCGGTCGAAAATCACGATCGTGTCGTTCACCGAGTAACCCACCACCGTCAGCAGCGCCGCCACCATCGTCATGTCCACGCGGAACCAGCTTATGCCCAATGCCCGCCCGATGAACGTGTCATACAGCCAGCCGCTTACCGCCACCATGCCCAACGCGATCAGCACGTCGTGGATCAGGCAGATCACGGCCGCCAGGCCCCACTGGGCCGTGCCGAATCGCACCCAAAGGTAGATGATCATTGCGATCCAGCTCAGGACGATGGCGATCAAGGCTCGCTCGGCCGCACGCCCGGCCAGGGCGGCGTCGAAACTCATCGCCATCATCGTCTGCTCGCGACTCATCGCCTCGCCCACGGTCTTCACTTCACCGCGGGAAGCCTCGTTCCATCGCCCCGCCGGCGTGTCCATCTTCACCAGCACCGCCAGAGATCGGAAGCCGTCGGGCGTCTCCGGGCCCAGCCCGATCACGTGCGTGTCGCGCAGCTGCCCCTGCCCCGAACGCACCTCGGCGATCCGGTCGGCCAACTCCGTCTCCGTCATCGGCGGGTTCACGTTGCGAACCACGACCGCCACGCCGCCGACGAACTCCTCCAGCTTCTCGCGGTACGGCGAGGTCTCCACCGTTTCCACGCGGGCCTTGCCCTCGCCGTCGGTCACCAGGCCCAGTTCAGGCACGGCCTGGTTCGCCACCGGCTCGAAATCTTCCTTCGTTCGCAGCGCCAGCGCCTTGCCGAACGCCTCCCGGGCCACTTCCTGGATGCGGTCCAGGTGCGTCTCCACCGTCGAGATCTCGTAGCTCTGCCACGGCAGGTCCTTCAGTTCGTCCGCGCTCAACGTCCTGTCGCCGTTGCGGTCCAGCCTTGCGAACAACTTCTCCACGTACGCCGGACGCAGCTTCGCGCCCGTCGCTTCCTCGATCGTCACCTTCCCGTCCTTGTCCCGGTCGGCCAGGTCCAGGAACCGCCGCACCTTCTTGTCGTCCAGCCGAACCACCACCATCGCCGAAGTGCCCAGTTCCTTGAAGCTGCCCACCAGTTCCCGGTTGCCCCTCGCGGCCGCTTCCTTCTCCAACCGGCCCGCGGTATCCTTGAACAACTCGCGGACGTTCTCGTCGTCGGGCAGCTTGCCGTCCTTGCCGATCAGGGCGTCCTGCCGGAACTGCACCGTCGCCTGCGTGCCGGCCGAGAACTCGATGCCCATGATGTTCCCGCCCTGCCAGGCGATCGACGCCAGGCCCATCACGATCAGGATGCCCGAGAACACATAGAAGTAGTGCCTCTTGGCCATCCAGTCGATGTTGGGCACGGGGAACACCTGAAGCATCTTCATGGGCTTGACCGCAAGGTTGCGGCTCAGCATGAACTGGAAGATCCAGCGGGTCACCACCAGCGCCGTGAACATGCTGATGGCGATGCCCAGGCCCAGCGTGATGGCGAAGCCGCGCACCTCCAGCGTGCCCACCCACCCCAGGATGGCGGCGGTGATCAGCGTGGTGATGTTGGAGTCGAAGATCGCGCTGAACGCCCGCTCATAGGCGTTCTTCAGGGCCGTTTTGAGCGGCAGCCCCTTTGCCTGCTCCTCGCGCAGGCGCTCGTAGATGAGCACGTTGGCGTCCACCGCCATGCCGATGGTCAGCGCCACACCCGCGATGCCGGCCATCGTGAACGTCGCCTCCAGCAGGCTCATCGCCCCCAGCAGGATGATGATGTTCAGCACCAGCGCGAAGTCCGCGATCGCGCCGGCCAGCAGGTAGTACACCAGCATGAAGGCCGCCACGGCGATCATCGAGTACAGCGCCGCCCGCAGGCCGTTGTCGCGGTTCTCCTTGCCCAGTTGCGGGCCGAAGCTCGTCACCGACACCGGGTTGGGGTTCAGCCGCGCCGGCAACGACCCGGCCTCCAGCAGGCGGACCATCTCGTCCACTTCGGCGCCGGTGAACCGCCCCTGGATGATGCCGTTGGAACTGATGGCGCTGTGGATGTTCGGGGCCGAGAAGACCTCGTTGTCCAGCAGGATGGCCATCGACTTGCCCTTGTGCGTGCTGGTGAGGTTGTAGAACCGCTTGGCGCCGCCCTCGTCGAATCCGAAGCCCACGGCCAGGCGGCCCATCTCATCGGTCGTCCGCCGCGAATCCCGCAGCGACCAGTTCTCCCCCGCCCCGTGCAGCATCGTGTAGCCCGGCTGGTTGCTCAGCAGCACGTACCACTTGCCGGCGTACTCCTCCATGATGTTGCCCGCGAAGCTCTTCCGCTCGCTCTGGCGGATGGGGAACCACGCGTACGGCCCGCCCCGACGAAGCACCTCGTCGGGACCTTCCTTCTTCACCATCTCGCGGTAGGACTGCTCGGCCGCGGGGTCGATCTCCGCGCCGTTGTGCCCGGCCACGATGCGGAACTCCAGCACGCCGGCCTTGGCCACCAGCCGCTGCAGATCGGAGGGGTCGTCCAGCGTCGCCCGGACGTTGCTCCACGCCTTGTGCGCCTCGACCACCGCGTCGATCTGCCCCTGCCGCTCCTTGCGGGTCTTCTCCACGCCGGCCAGTTCGGCCTCCAACGCCTTGCGCTGGTCGCCCGCCTCGCCCTTGGCGATCTCCTGGCGCAGCTCCTGCTCGCGCTTGGTGTACGTCTCCAGCAGCGCCGGCAGGTCTTCCTGCACCCGCGCCCGCAGCTCGTCGCGCTCGCGAGGCTTCAGCTTTGCCTCTTCCTCCGGCGTGCGGTAGTTCGCCAGGACGTTCCGCAGCCGGTCCACGCGAATCCGCAGGTCGCGCACCTGCTCCAGCTTCGCGCGGTACTCGGCCGCCGCGTTGTCGCGCTGGGCCTCCGCCTTGGCGAGTTGGTTGGCATCGCTCTTGGCGGCCTCGACAGCCTTGCGGGCCGCCTGTTCCTTGTCGTATGCCGTGGCCAGTTCGGCCAGCGCGTGCTTCTGCACCGGGTTCACCGACGCCAGGATCTCCGTCCGCTTCCCCGCCTCGGCCACCAGCAAGCGGTTGCGCACCCGGTCGGACACGTTGCCCGCCTCCAGGCGGTCCATCGCCTGCTGATAGGCGTCCCGCAACTTCCGCGTCCCCTCCTGGCCCGCCGGCATGCGGACTTCGATGCGATCCGCGCCGATGGGCCGCCATTCCAGGTTCCGCAGGCCCTGCGGGTCGATTCGCTCCTTGAGGATGCGGATCATGTCGTCGGCGAGGTTGCCGCCCTCCCGGCGGCCCCGAAGGTTCTCGATCTCGCCCTTGATCCGCTCGATCCGCGACTCCAGGTCCTTCTTGCGGTCCGCCGGGGCCTTGCCCAGTTCCTCCGTCAGCCGCCCCTGCGTCTCCTGGAGCCGGTCGATCTCGGCCTTCTCGCTGCGAATCTCGAAGATGAGGCTGTGGCCGCCCTGCAAGTCGATGCCCTGCCGGCAGCCCTTGGCGTGGATGGACCACAGGCACAAGGCGACAAGGACAGCCAGGAAGCCGAACTTCAGCGCTAGGTTCTTTGCGTTCATTTCGTTCCCGATTGCTCTGGTGACGGAACCTCCGGCGAGATTCCCTGGGCACACGCTCCGACGCCCGCCGGAAAGATTGTGCATTGTGTCCGCGACGCCCCTGTCGGTCAAGTCAAATAACCACCCCAACCGCGACGCGCGGACCACGCGCCGCGGGCAGGGCCGACCGCCAATCACACGGCGACGGCGACGCCTGCCGCGGCGCGAACCGGGCCAATGGCCTGTCGCGAACGTGTGAACTGTCGCCCCCCAACGGCCGGCAGTTTCAGGGCTCCAAGGAGC
Source organism: uncultured Planctomycetaceae bacterium (assembly GCA_964461295.1). GTDB lineage: Bacteria > Planctomycetota > Phycisphaerae > SM23-33 > SM23-33 > CAYWTX01. The sequence continues at coordinate 19,055 of CAYWTX010000011.1, forward strand.
ACGAGCGGCGTTCCTCGGCCTCGCCGGCGCATGGCGCCGGCAACGTGCATTCCACCACCGTTCCGCCGCCTGCCGCCGCGCCCACGCTCAGTTGGCCGCCGACCATCGACGCCCGGTACAGCATCGTCTTCATCCCCATGCCCGCGCCGGCTCTCCATCCCTCCGGCAGGCCCCTGCCGTCGTCGGTCACCGACAGCGCCACCCGCCCTTGGCGCACTTGCAGCCGAACGTCGATCCGCTTGGCCCGCGAATGCTTCACCGCGTTGCTCACCGCCTCCCGCGTGATGAAGTACAGGTGGGCGGCCGCGGCCTCGCCCCACAGCGGCACGGCCCGGTCGCACGTGAACTCGCACGGCACGCCGAACAGGCTGGCCGTCGTCTCGGCCAGACGCGCCAACGCCCCGACCAGCCCCTCGCCGCCCAAGTCCACCGGGCACAGGCCGCGGGCCAGGCTCCGCGTCTGCTCCAGCGTCTCCTGCACCGTCTTGCCGATGTCCTCCGCCGTCGCCGCGAGCTCCTCCGCCGGCCGCTGCTGCCGCCGGATGTTGCACGCCAGCACGTGCAGCATCATCCCGATGCCCGCCAGGCTGCCCTGGATCGAATCGTGCAAGTCGCGCCCGATCCGCCGCTGCTCCCGCTCCGCCGTCTCCAGCACCGCCGTCTCCGCCTCGCGGCGATCGTTCTCGGCGGCCAGACGCTGGCGGACTTCCTGCCGGAGGTCTTCCATGGCCAGCCGCAACTCCTCCGTCCGCTCGCGGACCTTGCGATCCAACTCGTCGTGGGCCTGCTTGATGGCGGTCTCGGCCTGCTTACGCTCGATGGCGTAGCGGACGGCGCGAAGGATCATCGCGCCGTCGGCGCTGCCCTTGGGCAGGTAATCCTGCGCCCCGCGCCCGATCGCCTGCGAGGCCGCGTCGTCGTCGGCCCCGCCCGTCATCACGATGATCGGCACTTCCGGACAGGCGTCGCTGGTCCGCGAGATCGTGCCCGCCCCCGAGCTGTCGGGCAGGTCCAGGTCCAACAGCACCGCGCCGAAGCTGCGCTCGGCCAGCGCGGCCAGCGCTTCGCCCAACGTGGGCGCCACCGTCACGCGCACCGACAAGTCGGCAGCCAGAGCCTCCCGCAAGAGCACGGCGTCCCCGGGATTGTCCTCGACCAGAAGAATACTGAGGTCCGGCACGGAACTACACCTTGTCCCGCCGTCTGGCGAAACTCTCGAATTCGCGGACCAGCACGATCAACTCGTCCGCGTCCGGCGTCTTCACCGCGAACATCCCCCGCAGGCCCGGATACTGGCCGCAAATGCCCGACTCCGACAACGACGTCGTGAACACCGCCACCGGCAAGACGACCAGGTCCTTGTCCGCCTGCATCTCGCCCATCACTTCCCGCCCATGCTTGCCCGGCAGGTTCAGGTCCAGGATCACCAGGTCCGGACGCGGCGCCTGAGCGTACTGGCTCTGCCGCCGCAAGAACGCCATCGCCTGGAACCCGTCGCTCACGACGTGCAAACAGTGCCCGATCCCCGCGTCCTCGAGGGCCTCTCGGATCATGAACACATCGCCGGGATTGTCCTCCACCAGGAGAATCACCAGTTCCGCACAACTGCTCGCCGTCATCTGCTTGACTCCCGCGGTTCGGCAGGGCCGGCCGCGATCCACGAGTGACTCCGACCTCCGCTGACAATCCTACGCGATGTTGCCGTTCTTGTCAGCCGTTTCTCCATCGGTTCGTGCAGGCCGAACTGAACCACGCCCTTGGCGCCGAAGGTGACGCAGCCGAGAGATTCCCTCTCGCTTCTGCTCCATGGACCCAGCATACCAGATGACTGCTTCCTCCGGCCGTAGGGAAACCCGAACGAATCCCCCTAGGTCATAGACAGGACGAACATCCGCCATACAGACCCACAAACAGCGAACCCAAGCTACTGGGGCAGCGTGAACAGGAACTCCGATCCCTCCCCCGGCGTCGATTCCACCCAAATCCGCCCGCCATGACGCTCCACGATCCGCTTGCAGATCGCCAGCCCGATTCCCGTCCCGGGGTACTTGTCCCGCGTGTGCAGCCGCTGGAAGATCTGGAACACGCGCTCCCGCTGCCCCGCCGCTATCCCGATGCCGTTGTCCTTCACCTCGAACACCCACCACTCCCCCTCGCGCCGGGCCGAGACGCGCACTTCCGGCCGAACGCCAGGCCGGCGGAACTTCACCGCGTTGCCGATCAGGTTCTGGAGCAGTTGGGTAAGCTGCGTGCCCGTGCCCCGCACCGTCGGCAGTTCCCCGCACGTCACCTCCGCCCCGCACGCCTGGATGCTCGCCCGGCAGTTGGCCGCCGCGGCCGCGAACACCGCGCCGGCATCCACCTCGACGAACGGCTGCGTCGATCGCTGCACGCGAGAGTACGCCAGCAGGTCCTTGATCAGCTCGCTCATCCGCTGCGCGCCGTCCACGGCATACCCGATGAACTCCTGGCCTTTCGCGTCAAGCTGGTCGGCGTACCGCTCGCGGATGCGACCCATGAACCCCGTCACCATCCTCAGCGGCTCCTGAAGGTCGTGGCTGGCGATGTACGCGAACTGCTCCAGTTCCAGGTTGCTCCGCCGCAACTCCTCCGCCGTCCGCCGCATCGCCTCCTCCCCCTGTTCGCGGACCATCGCCACGGCGACCTGGTCGGCCACCGCCTTCATCATCGCCAAGTCATCGCCGCTGAAGGTTTCGCGCCCGCGGGCGCCGAACGACAGCGTGCCCAGCACCTTGCCGCCCGGCCCCATCAGCGGATGGCAGGCGTACGCCTTGACGCCGTAGCTCTTCACCAGTTCCGTGCGGGGGTCGCCCGTCGTCGGGATGTGCTCGGCCACAATGCGGCAACCGTCGCGGGCGGCGCAGCCGCACACGGCCACGCCATACTCCAGCCACTCGGTCTTCTTCGCTTCATCGGGCGAGATGCCCGCCCAGGCGTTCAGCCGCAGTTTGCCCGCCTCCCCGTCGGCCATGAAGTTGAAGAACACGTCGCAGTCCAGGTGCTCCATCACCTTGCGGCACAACTGGTCCACTACTCGCCGCGGCTCGGGCGAGGCCAGCAGTTCCCCGGCCGTTTCCGTCAGCAGCCCGAACCGCGCCAGGCTGTGCCGCATCGCTTCCTCCGCCCGCTCGCGATCCATGACCTCGGAGGCAAGCTCGGCGTTCCTCCGTTCCAGTTCGGCCGTCCGTTCCCGCACCAACTCCGCCAGGTGCTCGTGGTGGCGGCGCAGTTCCGCCTCGGCCCGCTTCCGGTCGGTCACGTCGATGCCCATCTCCATGATCAGCGGCGAGCCGTCGGTGTCCGTGAACGGGAAGTCGTGGATGTCGTAGTCCCGCCCGTCCGGGCCGGTCCACTCCCACTGCTGCGCCTGGCCGGTCTTCAGCACCTTGTACGTCTCGCAGACCTCGCAGGGCTCGCTCCGCCCGAACAGGTACTCGTAGCAGCGCCGCCCATTGGACTCCCCGAACCGCTCCCGGAAAAACCGGTTGGCGAACGGCACGCGGTAGTCCGGCGACAGCAGCACCACGTACACCGGAAGGGCCTCCATAACGTCAAACAGCCGCTGCCGCTGGACCCGCGTGGCCTCGGCGATCTTCAGCCGCTCCTGGCTCTCCCGCAACGACTGCTCGGCCTGGATCCGCGCGGTGACGTCACGCCCGTAGATGTTGGCGCAATCTCCCCCCGCCGTGGGCATGACCGACACCGCATACGTCCTCCCGGCAAGGTCCACGTCCCGCTGTAGTTCGGTTCTGCCGGCCAGGGCTTCGCGCACCAGTTCGGCCAGCGCCGGTTGCAGGATTTCCTTCGCCTCCCGCGGCCAGCCCGTCAGTTTCCGGCACGCCGGGTTGCAGTACTGCGCCCTTCCGTCCACTGACACCCGCACGACGGGGTTGGGGTTCTCCTCGGGGAACCGCGCCAGCGACGCCGCCCGCTCGCCGGCCTCGAGCAGCGCCTCCTCGGCCGCCAACCTCGCCGCCGCCGACCGGCTGAGATGGGCGGCGCTCCGCCAGGCGACGGCGCAGGACATGATGACCAGCAGCACGATCAGCAGACCGGTTCGGCCATGGCTGTCCCAGAAGCCGGCGTGTTCCATCTGCACCTTGGCGAAGCCCAGCACCAGCGGGATGACGATCGCGGCCGGCAGAAGGCGGCGCAGCAGCGCGCCGCCGGGGTCATCCCGCGTCAACAGCGCCATCGGCCCGGCCTCCCGCACCGTCAGGATCAGCCCGGCGCCCAGCACCAGCAGCGTCGCCACCGTCGGCAAGGCGATCCCCGCGGCCCCCTTGCTGTGAAACTCGTCGATGCCGTACAGGAAGCCCACCAGCGGCGTCAGATTGACCAGGCAGACGCCCAGAGCGAAGTACAGCACCCATCGGCGCCGCCCGGCCGACAACGCCAGCAGACCCGCCCCCAGCAGAACCAGGCTGGACGAACCGGGCAGACCCATGCGATTGGGCGCGGTCGTGGCCGCGGCGCCGGGCTGCTCAGCGGCCAGGAGTTGGTCGATGCCAAGGTCGCACCCCAACAGATGCTCGCTCAGCGTCAACCCTCCGATCAGGAGCACCAGCGCGCCCAGGCAGCCCGCCGCCCATCGACGCCCCGCCGAAGCCGCCGGGCTGGCCAGCAACAGCAGCGATCCGCCTCCCAGCGCCAGGCACAACGCCATGTTGGTCTTCATGGTGACGGCCCCTTGAACGGACCATCGCCCGGCAACGCCGGCAAGCCACAGTGTCAACCACACCACGCCGTTGCCCCCGGCCGCCGCGCCGCAGATGCGCACGACCCAGTCCGTGCGGTCACGCGCGTATGGAGGTCCGGCGGATTGACGGGTGTCAGGCCGGGAAGGAACCTGCGAGCTAGCAGCCATGCCGATGCTCCTTGCGCCCGCGGGGCGATCTGCGGCGGGGAGAAAACACTTGCAGTATACAAGGTAGACGAGAACGCTCCGAAAAGCAAATCGGGGCTCCGGTTCAGGAATCGCCGCTTCCTGGTGGCACAACTCTCCGGAGTTGTGGATCCCGCTTCCTGGTGGCACAACTCTCCGGAGTTGTGGATCCCGCTTCCTGGTGGCACAACTCTCCAGAGTTGTGGATCCCGCTTCCTGGTGGCACAACTCTCCGGAGTTGTGGATCCCGCTTCCTGGTGGCACAACTCTCCAGAGTTGTGGATCCCGCTTCCTGGTGGCACAACTCTCCAGAGTTGTGGATCCCGCCAGCCGCAACTCGGAGAACTGCACCGCCCGGACCTGAACCGCGCCGCACTTCCTGAACCATGCCAAACCAGCGAGGAAGGCGAACCCGTGGCGGCGACCTGGGGGATCTGCCTGACTGATCCTGCGCGACCTCGGCGCCTGCCCCCGCGGGCCGGCCGCCGAGGGTGCTGACCGGCTGCCTCGCGCCAGGTCGTAGGTCGTCCACCTAGTCGCTTCAGGTCCCTTGCACGAGGCCCAATCGGGGTACGACCTCGATTGAAACCACGACGGTTCGGTGCAATCATCTTGCAGGAGAAACGGACCTCACACACAAGGCCAACAAGGAGGCCAAGCGATGACGATGAACACGAGGATTGCGGAACGGTCGGATGGAGTATACCAGGCTTGGTGCCCGGCGCTGCCCGGCTGCCGGGTGCTCGCTCACTCGAAAGACGAAGCCCATGCGAAGCTGCGCGACGCCATTGCCGGCTACCTGTCCAGCCTGGACGTGGCCTTGCCGCGGGAACTGGCCCGGCGGCTGGCAAGCCAGCCGTCCTGAGAGTTCGTGAGAGAATCGCAGGAGCTTCTCCCTCTTAGCCTCGAAGGGGCGACAGAAGGCGTCGAATGCGGACAGAACATCGAATTCCAATCCCTTCACAAACTCTGAGTCGACTCAACGCATTGTCAAGGCGGCGCATGCGTGGAAGGCGGTTCCCATGGTGACGGTGCACGAAGAGTATGCCCAGTTCCGGTTCTTTCGGCCCCACGCCAGGCACGTTGCCCTGGCGGGCGATTTCAATCACTGGCGGACCGATAACCTGCGGATGGTGTCCTCGGGCGACGGGTACTGGGTGGCCGCGGTGAGGCTCTCGCCGGGCTCGCACCGGTTCCGCTACTACTGCGACGGGGAGTGGTTCTGCGACTTCGCCGCGTTCGGGATCGAACCAGGCCCCTTCGGGTGGAACGCGGTGGTGAGAATACCGAAATCCGCGGCCAAGGATGGGGCGGCCCTCACGCCCAAGCGGAGGCTGTCGGCCGCGTGAGCCAACCGCAGAAGGCCCGCACTGAAGTCCCCGAAACTCCGTCCCCCAAGTTCCCCAGAAAACACGGTCCCGCAAGTATCCAAGCCCCGTCCCCCAAGTTCCCCAGAAAACACG
>CAYWTX010000012.1:0-1691 GCA_964461295.1 uncultured Planctomycetaceae bacterium
GTGCACACGGGAGTGGGACTGAACACTCCGGCTATGGTGATCAACATTATCAACGCTTGGATTCTGCAGGTCGCCCCGATTTTTGTCATAAGGGAGTTTTTCGGCGGCGGCGAACTGACGGTCTGGTGGATAATGACTTCAGCCGGCGCCATCAGTGCCTGCCTGTTTTATGCTTATTACAAACGCGGAAGATGGCTTACCGTGAGAGTGTGAAAAGGTGTCACACTGCCTGTTTCTATCCTATCTCCTGTTTCCGATACCCGCTTGCATGATGAGTGAACGACGTATCTCTTTGCGTACATATTTCGGTGACTTCGAAACTTAGTATTGAGGGAGTAAAAAGATGAGCATTTTGGTCATTGGCGGAACTGGAACGGTCGGCAGCCAGATTGTGTCGCGACTGTTAGATCGAGGCGCACAAGTACAGGTGATGACACACAGTGCAGGCAAATTGGCGACTTTGCCGTCCGGTGTCGAAGGCGCAGTGGCGGACTTGGCCGACCCACCGTCACTCCGACGCGCTTTTGAAGGTGTGGAGAACCTGGTTCTAATAACGGCGGTACACCCGGACGAAACGGCACGCGGACAATTCGCGGTCAGGGCCGCCAAGAAAGCGGGTATCAAGAAGATCGTGAATATGTCCGTGGTGATGCCCCCCGGCTCAGAACGGATTCCTCACTTCGCCAGCAAAATTCCTATTGAACAGGCGATCAAGGATTCAGGTGTAGCGTACACGATCCTGCGTCCCAACAACTTTTTCCAGAATGATCTGTTGCTCAAGGAGGCAATTGTCAAATACGGTGTTTATCCTCAGCCGATCGGTTCGGCAGGATCGAATCGCGTGGACATTCGCGATATTGCCGAGGCAGCGGTCAACTCCCTTCTTGAATCAGGTCACGAAGGAAAGACATACAACCTGCATGGCCCTGACGCCCTGACCGGCAAAGGCGTGGCCACAGTCTACACCCGTCACCTGGGCAGCGAAGTCAATTATGGCGGGGATGATCTCGACTCCTGGGAAGAACAAGTCAGCAGAACTTTGCCGGCATGGATGGTGCACGACCTCCGCATCATGTATCAATTTTTCCAGGATCATGGTTTGCGTGCTGAGCAATCAGAGATAGCCAAGTCGGAGCCGGTTCGTCACCATCCCCCCCGCAGCTTTGACGCATTTGTGGCCGAAACAGTGTCGCTTTGGAAGCAAGTAGTGGAATAGACATCTACTGTCGCTGCCGGCGTACCTACCGAAGGGGAGATTCCATAGTTATGGGTGGTTTCTGATCGAGTATTTATTGTTGACATAATCGCCTAAGAGCCCATTTCTTGATCTGTCTTAAACAATCAAAATAAGGAGTCACAACATGGCGAAAGTTCAAGCAAAAGCAATCAAGAAGGTTCCGTGTGCCGGCAAGAGCGCCGACGGCAAGGCCTGCAAATGTATGGTAGTACCTCCGGCGAAATACTGCAAACGTCATTCGAAGTAGTGCATCTCTTTCCCGTCTCGCGCATTGCTTGTCGAGATCACTTACTAGAGCGCGATCCTCTTCCAGCAGAGCAGGCAGGACGGCCCAAACAGAGGATTAAATAGATGCGCGCCATGATTCTCAGACGGCAGCGTCATCCGCTGGAATTGGTCGAACTGCCAACTCCAATGCCAGCGGCCGGACAATTACTGATTCGCGTCCACGCCT
>CAYWTX010000013.1:0-4629 GCA_964461295.1 uncultured Planctomycetaceae bacterium
CGCGCCGGGATTCCGCCTTACGGCGGTACTACGAGCAGTCGCGCCGCGCTTTGTTGCTTGTTGCTCGCCACGGCCCCTGTTGCCAGCGGCGGGAAGCGGTATAATAGACATATGGCACAGGCAAACAGCGGCGACTACGAAAGAACGCGCCAGGCGATTCTCGAGTACCATCTCTCACTTTCGACCCAGCAGCGTTTCGAGACGATGGAGCGTGACATGCGCTGCACTCCCAAAACGCTGATCCGGCTGGGACTTCGCAAACCGTCGGAAATCGCTGAACGCCCATGCCGCTAAGCTGGCTAGCCCTTGGCGGCCTTTTCGACGCTCACGCCGCCGCGGATGGCCTTGATCATCTTGGGGATCACCACGTTCAGGTCGCCCACGATGCCGTAGTGCGCCACGCCGAAGATCGGCGCCCGCGGGTCGCTGTTGATCGCGATGATCTTGGCCGCGTCCTGCATGCCCGCGCGGTGCTGCACCGCCCCGCTGATGCCGCAGGCGATGTACAGCGCCGGGCGGACCGTCGTGCCGGTCTGCCCGATCTGGTGGTCGTGATCGACGAAGCCGAGGTCCACGGCTGCGCGGCTGCCGCCGACGGCGGCGCCGAGGCAGTTGGCCAGGTCCCAGATGAGCCTGAAGCTCTCGCGGCTGCCCACGCCGGCCCCGCCGGCCACGATAATGCGAGCCGCCTTCAGGTTCACTTTCCTCGCCTGGCGGTGGGTCTCGACGATCGTCAGCGGCAGTTCCATCGCATCGATGGCGGCCGAGGCGCTGCGAACGATCTCGCCCTTGCGCCCGGCGTCGGCGGGCGACATGACCATGACGCCCTCGCGGACGGTGGCCATCTGCGGCCAGCGGTCGTAGTTGACGATGGTGGCGATGATGTTGCCGCCGAAGGCGGGGCGGATCTGGAGCAGCAGGTTCTTGTGGTTCACGCTGCCGCCCGGGGGCTGGTGGTCGCCGATCTGCAAGTCGGTGCAATCGGCGGTCAGTCCGCACTTCATGGCGCTGGCGACCGTGGGGGCGAGGTCGCGCCCGATGGGCGTGGCGCCGTAGAGGCAGATCTGCGGCTTGTGCCGCTGGATCAACTCGCAGACCACGGCGCCGTACCCGGCGGCCTGGTAGTGGGCGAGTTTGGCGTGCTCGACGAGGTAGACCTTGTCGGCCCCGTGAGCGATGAGCGTTGCGGCCAGGGACTCGACCTTGGCGCCCAGCAGCACGGCCGCGACGGGCACCTTGAGTGTGTCGGCCAGTTCGCGCGCCTTGCCCAGAAGTTCCAAGGGCACGTCGGACAGCTTGCCGTCTTCCTGCTCCGCGAACACCCACACTTCGCCGTTTCGGTTCACGTCAATCATGTTCTGCTCTCTCGGGGCAATCTTTCGCCCCTTCGGGGCTCCACGCTTAATTGCTTGCATGCCGGGGGCTTACGCCCCAGGCTAAACTCTTACCGCCCCTTCGGGGCGAAGAAAGAAGCCTTGCTCGTTCCGCCCAGTCACACTGGCGCCTCGCAACCCTCGGCCACGACCAGGTTGCCCTTGCTGGTGGCGCCCTGCCGCGTTTTCCGCAGCGGGGCGTACTCCGGCGAATTCCACCATTGCCTGGCCTGCTCCACGCTGTCGAACTTCAGTACCACCAGCCGCTGGGGCCGCCACTCGCCCTCCAGCGCCTCGGCGTTGCCGCCGCGAACAATGAACCGCCCGCCGTACCTGGCCAGCACGGCCGGCGTCAGCTTCGCGTACTCCGCGAAGACCTTCGCGTCGCTCACCGTGATGTCTGCGATCACATACGCGGGCATTTTCTTCTGCGATTGCTCTCTGCATTGCTCAGGTGTGACAACCTGCCTGTGGTGGGCTTCCTTGCCTGCAAGAGTCCGCTCTTCGTTCGTAGTACCGCCGTAAGGCGGGCCGTTTCCCAGTCCCGGCGTCCCGGGATTCCGCCTTACGGCGGGACTACGAACAAGAATCACGCGGTCATCCCGGTACTGCTGCCTGCTGCCTGTTCCCTGCTGCCTTCGATCTCACTAAAGCTCGCCGCACGCGTCAGCGTCTACCCAATCGTGTGGTCCTCAATCAGTTCGCTCACCAACTGCGCCACGCCCTCGTCCGTCGGCGGGCATTCCTTGTATTCCCCGCCCGCCAACACCACCGCCTGGATGCGATGCACCTTGGTCGGGCTGCCGTCCCGCCCGCACCAGGCCAGGTCCGCCTTCAGGTCGTCGAGGTTCCACTGCTCGATCAGCAGCCCGCTGTCGGACAGCTTCTTGCTGAACTTCTCGGTCTCGCCGGCCTTCAACTCGGCCGTGTAGTTGTCGTAGTCGTTCTTCATCGCGTCGTCGACGAACTTTTCGACCTCGGCACGGCTGCGGGCCTTCTTGTACTTCATCAGGCGTTTGGCGGAGGCCGGGCGCGGCGCGTTGGCCGTTTCCATCACGGTAGCCAGCAGCGGCATCCGGCATTCGACGACCTCGTAGCCGTTGCCGACGTTGCGGCGCAGGCGCAGGCGCAGGCGGCCCTCGACGACCTCGATCTGCTCGACGTACGTCACCAGCGGGAAGCCCAGCTTCTCGGCCAGTTGCGGGCCAACCTGGGCCGTGTCGCCGTCGATGGCCTGCCGGCCGCAGAAAACGACGTCGGGCTTCAGCCTGGCGGCGGCGCAGGAGAGGATGTAGCTGGTGGCGAGGGTGTCGGAAGCGGCGGCGCGGCGGTCGGTGATGAGGACGGCGCGGTCGGCCCCGCGATAGAGGGCCTCGCGCAGGACTTCGCATGCGGCCGGCAGGCCCATCGTGACAACCGTCACAGTGCCGCCGCAGCGGTCCCGAAGCTCCAACGCCGCCTCCAACGCGTTCAGGTCCTCGGGGTTGAACACGGCCGGGAGGGCGGCGCGGTTGACCGTGCCGTCTTCCTTCATGGCCTGGCCGGTGATCCGCTTGGTGTCCGGCACCTGCTTGACGCAAACGACGCAATTGATTGCCACTGCGAATGCTCCATGCGTGGGGCAGCCATTACGAAACGGTCCGCCCCCAGGCGGACCGTTAACAGGCCGGGCATGGTAGTGAAGGCGCGGCCGTTCGTCAAGCGCTTATCGAACCCGTCGTCCTCGGCGGGGGAGCGGCAAGAGGCCCTGGCCCTATGCGGCGGCCGCAAGCTCGTTGCTTCGGTAGGGCTTCCATGGGTTGGTGTGCTCCGATGCTGCCGGGGCCATGGTTCCTTCGGCGTTGGCGGTCTCCCAACGCATCGCTTCCTTTCCTCCCGATCGTCCTCGTCGTCCTCCTCGTCCTGGGTTGTTGCTTCTCCCCGTCGCTCCTCAATCGACAATCGCCGCCACTTTTGCCTTGACCCGCCCGCTCGCCGGCGCACTAATTGTGCCATGGCTTCCGTGGTCTTCTACTTCCAGGTGCACCAGCCCGACCGGCTGAGGCGTTACAGCATCTTCGACAGCTCCACCAACTACTTCGACACCGCCAACAACGAGCGGATCCTCAAGAAGGTGGCCGACAAGTGCTACCGTCCGATGACGCGGCTGGTGGAGGAACTGATCGGAGAGCACAAGGGCCATTTCCGCGTGAGCTATTCGCTCACCGGCACCATCATCGACCAACTCCGCCGCTGGGCCCCCGACGTGCTCGACAACTTCGTCCGACTCGCCAGGACCGGCTGCGTCGAGTTCATCTCCGAAACCTACTACCACAGCCTTGCGTTCCTCTACAGCCGCGATGAATTCGTCCGCCAGACCGAACTGCACGCCAAGCTCATGGAAGACCTTTTCGGCCACCGCCCGCGGGTCTTCCGCAACACCGAGCTGACCTACAACAACGATGTCGCCAAGGTCGTCGAGGACATGGGCTTTGACGCCATCCTCACCGAAGGCGCCGACCACATCCTGGGCTACCGCAGTCCCAACTTCCTCTACAGCCCCCCCAACTGCGGGCGGCTGCGCATGCTGATGAAGAACTTCCGCCTCTCTGACGACGTCGCCTTCCGCTTCGGCAACCGCGCGTGGAAGGAGTGGCCTCTGACGGCTGAAAAGTTCACCAACTGGGTCGACCAGATCAACGGCAACGGCTACGTGTGCAACCTGTTCATGGACTACGAGACGTTCGGCGAGCACCAGTGGGTCGACACCGGCGTCTTCGACTTCATCAAGGCCCTGCCCGGCATGGTCCTGGCCACCGGCAAGAACGACTTCCTCACCGTCTCACAGGCTGTCGACCGCTATCCCGCGGCCGGGGAAGTCGACGTGCCCCACATGATCTCCTGGGCCGACACCGAACGCGACATTTCCGCCTGGCTGGGCAACAGCATGCAGGCCAACGCCCTCCACGACGTGTACGAGTTGGCCGACGAAGTCCTGGCCACCGGCGACGAAAGCCTGGCCGACGACTGGCGGAAACTCCAGACCTCCGACCATTTCTACTACATGTGCACCAAGTGGTTCGCCGACGGGGACGTCCACAAGTACTTCAACCCGTACGAGTCGCCTTACGACGCGTACATCAACTACATGAACATCCTCGACAACGTCCGCGCCCGCGCCGCCAGCACGACCGCCCGAGCCTAGCACGGATCGCGCACCGGCCGACGGAGGAGACCATTCACATGGCCCGCAGGACCGCCAATCGCCTCTCCAGCG
>CAYWTX010000014.1:0-15092 GCA_964461295.1 uncultured Planctomycetaceae bacterium
TACGGCAGGCGAGCCAGCTCGGTCCACCCGGGCTGGCCGCCTCATCTTCCCCGCCTGCCGGCAGGCCCAAAAGCGCAAAATCCCGGGGGGGCTGGGGGGCAGGCCCCCCGAGAGCTACCCACACGAAACAGCGGGGAGCCTCCAGAACACACTGGATGGGCAGGTGACCATCCCGCTAAGCGAACGCAACAAGTTGACGGTGGGAGGAAGTTTCTCGGGCACTTCGATGGATAAATGGGCCGTGGACATGCCGCCGTACTGGTACGCTGACATGCCCGACCTGCCGACGTGCGAGTACCAGACGGCATTGTTCCTCATTGACCGCCAGAAGGTGACGGATCGCTTTGACATCGAGGCGCAGGTACGCGGAGAGTGGGATAGCGGGACCGGCGTGGACTGGGCCGGCCGGCTGTCGGGCATGTACGCCCTGGACGACGCGAAGCACCATGTGCTTCGGTTGTCGGGGGCGAAGGCGTTCCGCGTGCCCAACGCCATGCTCCGAGAGGGCGAGGTCCGGGCGTACCCGTTGCCGCCTCCCTATCCCCCTTACGTCTACACGATCGACAACACCGGCGGCATCCGCAACGAAGAGACGACTTCGGTGGAACTGGGATACAACGGACAGTTGACGAAGTGGCTGACGGTGCGTGCGGACACGTATTACCAGTGGATGACGGGGCTGGTCGGCTTCGAGCGGTTGCCGACGTCGCCCCCGCTTCCGATGGCGTGGTTGGAGATCGACAACTCCAACGACGCGCGTGCATACGGCGCGGAGGCCGAGGTCGAGGTGAAGGGCAAGAACTGGAAGCTCAGCGGGTGGTACGCCTTCAGCAACATCACCTATGACCAAGACCCATTCTTGCACAACGTGCGGGCGTACAACCCGGCCGCGCACAAGGTCGGGCTCACGGGGCGCATCATGCTGCCGGACGACTGGACGCTCAACGCGATGTACCGCTACACGGCGAGTACCTGCGGCGAGGCGTCGTCGGCGAGCGGCGCTCTACAGTCCGACACCGGGCGGTCGCACCGCCTGGACCTGACCGCGACGAAGAGGTTCGGCAAGGAAGGCCCCGAACTGACGGTCGGGGTCGCCAACCTGCTGGAACGTAACGTCGAGCGGGTGGATTGGGCCGGCGGCGTCGCCGGGCATGACACGCCCGGGCGGACGTTCTTCATCCGGCTGATGCACAGATTCTGAGAGTTCATGATAGAATCGAACCTCGCGGCTTGGCCCACGCCGGAGGCCTTCTGTCGCCCCTTCCGGGCTTCTCGCCTGATCCATTGTCTACCGGGGGCTTACGCCCACGGTGGACAAAGAACTAAGCGCAGAGCCCCGAAGGGGCGACAGACAGCGTCCAGCGCGGGCAAACCTGCGAGACCCGATTCTTTCACAACCTCTGAGTTCCGGAATCCATGGAGCAGCGATGACCGACGCCGCTTGCGGTTCGCGGAGCCCGGCCGCGCGGCCGAGGTTCTGCGAACCGTAAGCGAGCATGCCTCAGACGTTCCCCCTATCCGCCGCAGGCGAGCTTCTTCGCCCACGCCAGGCGATGGGCGGCGAACTCCCAGTTGGCCAGTTTCATGAACGCTTCCACCCAGTCGGCCCGTTTGTTCTGGTATTGCAGGTAGTACGCGTGTTCCCACACATCGCAGACCAACAGCGGCATCGCGCCCCAGACCGCCAGGTTCTGGTGCTTCTCGCTCTGCAGGATCAGCAGCTTGCCCGCGATCGGCTCGTACGCCAGCACGGCCCAGCCGCTGCCCTCAACCGCCTTGGCGGCCGAGGCAAACTGCGCCTTCGCGGCGTCGGCCGAGCCGAAACTCGCCGCCAGCGCCTTGGCCATTTCGTCGCTCGCCTTGCCGCCGGAGGCCATCGAGTGCCAGAACAGGCTGTGCAGCATGTGCCCGCTGCCGTGGAACGACAGCGCGTTGGACATCGCCTGCACGGCCGCGAAGTCGTTCGCCGTTCTCGCGGCGGCGAGCTTGTCCAGCGTGTCGTTGAGCCCCTTGACGTAGGCGGCGTGGTGGGCGTCGTGGTGCACCTTGAGCATCCGCTCCTCGTAGAGCGGGGCGAGGGCGTCGTAACCGTACGGCAGCGGAGGCAGCGCGTACTTGCCGCCCAAGACCGCGCCGGGAAGGCACACGTCCTTGCTCTCGGCCGCGGCGGCCCCGTCGCGGGGCTGGGCAACCGCATTACCGGCCGCCGCCAGCACCGCCGCCGCCCCGCCGGCCGCCAACACGTCTCGTCGCGAATGCGACTGCTCCATCGCTGTCTCCTTTCGTGTGTCAACGCACGAACATCGCGCACACAGCGCGTTGGAGAATTGTAGGCACGATGCCGGCCAGATGGAGGAACCGTCACTCGAACTTGACTTCGAGTTCCTTGTAGAACCCCAGCAAGTCGTCGCGTCTGGGGCTCTCCATCCACTGGATGGCGGTCTGCGGGTGCAGGTTGCGCACGCCGGTGAGCATGTAGGGCACGTGATAGCCCCAGGCCATCTTCGCCTGTAGCGGCAGGATGTGCGTCTGGATGGCGTCCAGCAGCGGCGGAAGCTTGAACTTGGGGTTCTTGAGAAAACTCAGCAGCAGTTCGGTGGGGCAGTTGCCCGCGCCGCGCCCCAGGCCGTACAGCGTGCCGTCCATGTAGTTCGCGCCGCGGATGATCCCCTCGATGGTGTTGGCGAACGCGAGCTGCTGGTTATTGTGCATGTGCAGCCCGATCTGCTTGGTCTTCACGTACATCTGGTACGTCTCGACCAGGAAGTGAATCTCCTCGCTGTACAGAGCCCCGAAGCTGTCAACGATGTACACCGCGACGGCCTTGGTCTCCTTCTCAAGCTGCTCCAGGGCCTCGCGCAGGAACGGCCCGCCCTCCGTCGAGATCGCCATGATGTTGATCGTGGTTTCGTAGCCGAGCTGGTTGGCGGCGTTGGAGATGAAGATCGCCTTGTCCACGTCCTTGACGTACGTGGCCACGCGAATCAAGTCCACCACCGACTTCTCCTTGGGCAGGATGTCGTCGGCCGAGGACTTGTGCGCGTCCATCATGACGGCGAGCTTCGTGTTCCGCGGCTCGATGCCGTCGGTGGCGCGGCGCAGGTCGTCCTCCTCGCAGAACCGCCACGGGCCGAACTGGCTGGGGTCCAGCAACTTCTTGCTGTTGCGGTAGCCCAACTCCACGAAATCAACGCCGGCGGCGCACACAGCCGAGTAGGCCGCCCGCACCACCTCCAGGTCGAAGCGCGAGTTGTTCATCAGTCCGCCGTCGCGGATGGTGCAGTCCACTACCTTGATCTGGGGCCGGTACATCGGGTGATTCTCCTGCTTCCAGTGAAGTCGCGCATTGTACCGCGGGAGCCGCCCGCTTGTGAATGGGCAATTGCCGACCGCGGAGGCACAGAGGACACAGAGAGAACAGTCCTATCCGTGTTCACCCGTGCTCGGAGCTTGTGAGAGAATCGAAACTCGCGGGTCCGCCCGCTCTGGACGCTTTCTGTCGCCCCTTCGGGGCTCTATGCTTAACTGATTGTATACCGGGGGCTTACGCCCCCGGCTAAGTCCTGACCGCCCCCTCGGGGCGAAGAGGGACGAGGGCGATTCTTCAGTTCTTTCACAAGCTCTCGCCGTTGCTCTTCCTCCCCTCGGTGTCCTCTGTGCCTCCGCGGTCAGGCCATGGCTTCGCCGATGCGTTTGCAGCTCTCGATGGTCTGCTTGAGTTGCTCCGGCGTGATGGTCTGCTTGCCGTCCGACCAGGCCTTGTCGGGGTCGCAGTGCGCCTCGACCACCAGCCCGTCGGCCCCGGCCGCGATCGCCGCGCGGCTCATTTGCAGCACCATGTCGCTTCGCCCCGTGCCGTGCGAGGGGTCCACCAGCACGGGCAGGTAACTCTCGATCTTCGCGGCCGCCACCGCGCTGAGGTCCAGCGTGTTCCGCGTGAAGTCCTCGAACGTGCGGATGCCGCGCTCGCACAAGATCACCTGCTCGTTGCCGCTGCGGATGATGTAGTCGGCCGCGGCCAGCCATTCCTCGATCTTCGCCGAGTCGCCGCGCTTCAGCAGCACCGGTTTGCGCGTGTTGCCCAGTTTGCTCAGCAGCGCGTAGTTCTTCATGTTCCGCGTGCCGACCTGGTAGACGTCGGCGTGCTGGCCCACGATGTCGATGTCGGCCGTGTCGATGATCTCCGTCACGATCGGCATGCCGGTCTCGCGCCGGACCTTGGAGAGGATTTCCAGCCCCTTCTCGCGCAGGCCCTGGAAACTCCAGGCGCTGGTGCGCGGCTTGTACGCCCCGCCGCGGAAGATGGCGGCCCCGGCCGCCTTCACCCGCTCGGCGATCCGCAGCGTCGTGTCCTCGTCCTCGACCGAGCACGGCCCGGCGATGAACACCAGGTCCTTGCCGATCGGCACGTCGCCCACGCGGATGACGAAGCCGTCTGGATGCACGCTGCGGGCGACGTACTTGTACGGCCGCAGGACGCGGAAGGCCCGCTCGACGCCGCTCAGCGCGGCCAGCGAATCGAGATCGACATCGCGTTCGTCGCCGACCAGACCGATGATGGTGCGTTCGGTGCCGCGGCTGAGGTGGGCGACCATGCCCAGGCTCTCGATCCGCTTGACCACGTCTTGGATCTGCGCCTCGGCGGCGCCCGCCTGCATCACGATGACCATGGCGTACCTCGCTACGCGTTGGAACGCGGTCCCGACGGAGCCGGGGCGTGTCGCCCCGGTCGCCAACCGGGCCGGCACAGCCCGGTTCCGTGGATGCCGCTGGCCCTACTTCTTCCCGTCCGGCGACGCGTGACCTTCCGCAATCAGCTTGATCCCCGACGGTCCTTTGATGCCCTGCGACGCATCGAGCTTCCACAGTACTTTCTTCTCGCGGTTGACCTCGAAGGCCTTCACCGTGTTGCCGCTCTGGTACATCGCCACCAGCACCGTGCCCGCCGGCGTGCGCGAGATGCCCGACACCCACGCCATCTTCACGCCCTGGCCCTCCGCGTCGGCGTTGGTGAACTCCCACGTCTTCCTGCCGTCGGCGTCGAACTCGGCCACCGCCTGCTGGCCCGCCAGCGAGCACAGCAACTTGCCGCCGCCCAGCGGCAGCACTTCATACACGCCGTTGCCCTTCCTATCTGCCGGCCGCACGGCCACGTCGCGCAGCACCTTGCCCTTTTCGTCGATCTGCCGCGCCAGGCCGTCGTTCATCAGCGCCAGCCACTGGCCGGCCTCCTCGCCGCGGCGAACCATCCGCACCTGCTGATGGGTGGCGGGCTCGGCCGTCTCGAACGGCACGGTCTTCACCACCTTGCCGCCGGGGTCGATGTACACCAGCCGCTTGCTGCCCGCCTCGGCCGTGACGACCGCGCCGTCGGGCTGGACCTGGCAGGAGTGGACCTCGCACTTGGCCGTGGAGGCGGGCTCGGCCGCGCCCGCCTTGTAGGTCCACAGGACCTTCCCGCCGCCGGCCTTGAGGTCGGGCACGACTTCCTCGACGAATCCGTGGCCGGCATAGACAACGTTGCCGTTGGGCCGCATGCAGACGTCGTACGGCCCGCCGGCCTTGTGCTGCCAGACGATCCCGCCGCCGTCGCGGTAGATGACGACCTTGCCGCCGGAGTAGTCGCTGATGAGGTAGCTGCGCGCCGGCTGGGTGGCGGGCTCGGCCGCAAGGGCCAGCGACGCCGCAAACGACACGAGCGAAACGAACGAAGCCGTCTTCATGGGGTTGCCTTTCTGACGCCGATAATCCCGTTCGCCGACTGCGAAAGCAACGTCTATCTGGCCTTCCGCGAGCAAACGTCCGCGCAGGTCCGCCGGTCCGCGGGCAGAAACTGTGAGCGTGGGCGTGTTTCCTTCGGGAGTCTCGCTCGGCAGGGCTCCGGTACGGGTACGGGCATGGGCGCGTTCGCCGAAGAAGGTGCCCCCGCGCTCAGAACTCGTGCTCAGCGCTTGTGAAAGAATCGCGGAAGCAGCTTTTGTCCCTCCTCGCCCCGAAGGGGCAATCAGGGCTCAGCCGGTGGCGTAACCAACCGGTATACAATAGATTAGGCGAGAAGCCATGGAGGGCGACAGAAAGCCTCCCGCGCGGGGCAGACCGCGAGTTTCGATTCTTTCACAGCAACAATTCGCCATCCCGCAACGGAACCAGCCAGAAGAAACTCTCATCCGCATCCTTGCTTGCGCTCGCAATGGGCGGCTGGTTCGGGTAGCATCCCAGTCGGACGGAACGGATGGAAAGGACGGGCATGTTCTGCGCGAAGTGCGGGACCGGGAACGATGAAGGCACACGGTTCTGCGGCGGGTGCGGGTCGCCGCTGACCGTGCCGTCGCGGGCCTCCGCCGAGGGCGACACGAACACGCTCAGCGGGGCCGCCACGATGGCCGCGGACGCGATCGTGCCCGGCGCGGTCCTGGCGGGGCGATACCGCGTGAACCGCCGGCTGGGCAGCGGGGGCATGGGCGAAGTGTGGGCCGCCGAGGACGCTGAACTCGGCATGCCGGTGGCCATCAAGGTCGTGCCGCCCATCCTGGCGCGGAACGTCCGCGCCGTCGGCGACCTCCGCCGCGAGGCACAGATCGCCATCCGCCTGAGCCACCCCAACATCTGCCGCCTGCACACGTTTCACTCCGACGGCGCCCTGAAGTTCCTCGTGATGGAGCACCTCAGCGGCCGCACGCTGGAAGACCTGCTCGCCTGCCGCGCGGACCGGCGAATGACGTGGGAGGAGCTCAAGCCGATCGCCGAACAGGTGGCCGCGGCGCTGGATTACGCGCACAGCCTGGACCCGCCGGTGCTGCACCGGGACATCAAGCCCGCGAACATCATGCTGTGCCCATCGGGCAGCACATGGACCGGGGCCGAGCAAGGCGCGGCGCCGAAGGGCCGCTTGCACGCCATACTTCTGGACTTCGGAATCGCCCGCGAGATGCGGTCGTCGCTGACCCGCGTGACGGGCAGGGACGACACGTCCGGCACGATGCCATACATGTCGCCCGAGCAGTTCCGCGGCCAGCGATGCGACGCTCGAAGCGACGTGTACTCGCTGTGCACCGTGCTGTACGAGGCGCTGGCGGGCGAGCCGTTCGTGGACGTGTCGGGGTCGATCTCCTGGCAGGTGCAGGAGAAGCTCTTCCAGCCGATAGTCGGGGTGCCCGAGGAGGCGAACCGCCTTCTGGCGGCGGGGCTTGCCAAGGACGCGGCCCGGCGCCCGGCGCGGCTGAACTTCGGGGCGGCGGGGGCCGCGGCGCCGGCGGCGCAGGAGGCGGTGGCGGCTCGCCCGGCCGCGGCGCCGGTTGCGCCGGTTGCCCCCGTGCCGGCGCCGGCGTTGTCCCCGGCCGCGGCGATGCCGGCTTGCGGCCCGCCGGCGATGCCGCCGCTGGCGGCCCCTGCCTCGGGCTGGTCGGTCTCGCCGATTGTGGATGATCGGCTGCGGCCGTTCTCGGCGCTGCTGCTGGCGTTCCTGATGACGATCGGGTGGGTGGTGATCGGCGCGGCGGCCGGGGGCGTGCTGGCCGGCACGAAGTTCCATCCCGGCCTGCTGGGCCTGCTGATGGCGACGACGTATGGGGCGGTTGCGGCGAGCTTGATTCGCATGTTGGCCGGGAACATGCACTGGCGCGGGCTGCTGCTCCTGCTGCCGTGGTACCTGCACTGGGCGTACTTCATGGCGCTCACGCCTGCCGTGTACGCCGTTTGCCGGGAGGCGGGGATCGAGTACCCGTATTCGGCCGGCGTGGCGGAGGCGGGCGGGGCGGCGGTTGCGGCCATCGCGATGGGCCTGCTGACGGGCGTATCTCAGCGGGCGATGTCGATCGGGGCCGTCATCGCCAACGTCTTGGGGTGGGTGCTGGTCACGCAGGCGGGTTGGTGGGCGACGTACGGGCTGGGCGAGTTCATGCGGGGCGAGGGCGCGGAGCGGGAGGGGGTTATCATGGCGACATACGCGGTTCGGCACCTGATTCTCGGCGCCGGGTTGGGGCTGACGATCGGCGCCGGCGTGAAGTTGGCGCGGGCCAAGGCTTGCGCGAAGATGGGGCTGGCTGGAGTGGAGTCGGGGTGGGGAGCGGCGATGGTCGTGTTCCTGATGCTGGGGTTGGCGGGCGCGGGGGTGATCGCGGGGGGCGTGGTCCTGCTTGCGGGACACGCACGTGAGACCGCCCGCTCGCAGTTGCTGACGCAGCGCATCCGCCAGTTCAGCACGGCCGCCACCGCGTTCGCCATGCATGGCAAGGGTGTGATGCCCTCGGCCGACGGTTTCCCCGCGATGCTGGCCGGCGAGTACCACGGAAACATGGAGGCGGACCGCCACGTGGGCGGGCGGTCAATCGTGATGAACCGGGCGCTGTCGTGGCAGTCGTTGTCGGCCCTGCCGAACACAAACATGACCGTGGTGTTCTTCGAGGCGCCGGCAGGCCATTCGCCTGGCGGCGGGATGGAAGCCCTGCCCGCCCAGCCGCTTTCGCCGGCCGGTTACGTCATCGGCTTCGCCGACGGCTCGGTGAGGCATGTGCCCAAGGCCGAGGCGGGGCACCTTGTCTGGATGCCCGGCGCCGCGTTCTGGCCCGGCAAGGGATGATGGAACGAGCCGGGAGTGCAGTCCTATGGGATTCGGCCGAGCCATCGCACACATCCTCAGGCCGCGGTACGCGGTGTTGGCGGTGCTTGCTTTGGGAGCGTGGCAGGCCTACGAGTTGACGCGCGTCAAGGCGCCGCCGGCGCTGGATGAACCGCGCCGCAAGGCCGCCGACGATGCCTGCTGGCAGGCGGTCGAGAAGCTGCCCGGCCTGCCGCCGGGCGAGAAGGTGGCCGTGCTGCGCCTCGCGGGCGACCGAACCGGGTACGTCACCGGCAAGCTCCGCGAGGTGATGGACCGCAAGGGACGCTGGAAGCTTGCCGACCCGTCGAGGCTGGACACCGTCCTCCAGCGACTGAAGGAAGAGCTGAAGCTCGCCGACGCCGAGCCCGCTTCGGTCGATGCGGCCGTGAAGGCCGGCCGATGGGCGGGAACCGAGTGGGTGTTGTACGGGCGGATCGACGAGTTCACCTCCGACCGCGGCACGGGGCGGATTCGCATGGAACTTCGCGTGGCCAGCGTGCTGGACGGCAACGACGCCGGCCGGCCGATCGTGGTGGCCGTTCCGCCGGAAGGGGCGGCCTTGGGCCTGCTGCTGTGGGGCCTGGCCTGGCCGGTGCTGCTGTGGATTGGCGCGGTGGCGGCTCTGCCGCTGGCGACGCTGCCGATCGTGAAGGCGGTGCTGGCGCGGGAGTCGAACGCAGCCACGTTCGTGCTGCTGATCGCGTACGCCCTGGCCGCGTGGGTTCTGGCGTTCGCGCTGGCGGGTTTCCAGATTGCCGGCTGGCTCCAGGGCGCCCTGCTGCTGGTTGCGTTCGTGGCAGCCCTGGGCTATGACTACGGCGTGTTCAGCGTGGTGGAAAACCGGCGATGAACGGGACAGCAGCGACGTTGTTGCGAATCCTGGCTGAGGTCGATGGTTGTTCTTCAGCCTGAAGGGCTGACGGAATACAGCCCAGGGCAACGCCCTGGGTATCCGTTCGCCTTGGATCAAGCCCTGAAAGGGCGAGAGAATGGTTCCGTGCGGTTCCGCCGCCCTTACAGGGCTTGTTTATTGACGTTCTGACTGACACCCAGGGCGTTGCCCTGGGCTGTATTCCATCAGCCCTTCAGGCTGAAGAACGATGGCTACGTTCCCGTAAAGTACGACTGGAACAGCGGGCCGAAGGAAGGACTGAAATGGCACTTTTCAAATCGAAGGACGAGCGGCGGATCGAGCGGAATATCCAGATCCAGAAGACGCTTGGGATGTTCGCCAACCAGATCAAGAAGCTCAAGAAGCAGGAGGACGGGTACATCGCGGCCGCGAAGGACGCCAAGCGGGTCGGCGCGCCGCAGCAGGTGGAGCTCGCCAAGCGGGCGCTCAAGGCCACGATGGCGCAGCGACGGCGGCTGGACCAGCAGCTCCTGACGTTGCGGATCGCGGTGCAGATGAAGGAGCAGACGGAGGCGCACGCCGAGTTCGCCAAGTCGATGCGGGGGCTGAGCAAGACCATTTTGGACATGTTCGGCGTGGCCGACATGGTGCAGACGCAGAAGGACTTCGAGATGGCGATGGCGAAGGCGCAGAACATGGAGCAGCGCGTGGACCTGTTCCTGTCCAGCGCGTCGACGAGCATGTTCGGCGAGTCGATGGACGCCGAGGAGATCGTGACGGACAAGGAGATCGACCGGCTGATCGAGTCGGAGGCGGCCGCGGCCGAGGGCGCGGGCGACAAGGCCATCGAGGCCGGGCTGAAGGAGATCCGAGACCAGTTGGCGAAGGAGTAGGCGGCGCTTGCGGGCTTTGCCCGCAAGGCGAGGCAGCAGGCAGCAGGGAGTAGGCAGCAGGGAGTAGGCAGTAGGCAGCAGGCAGCAGGGAGTAGGCAGCAGGGAGTAGGCAGCAGGCAGCAGGCAGCAGGCAGCAGGGAGTAGGCAGCAGGCAGCAGGCAGCAGGGAGTAGGGAGTAGGCAGTGGCGAGAGGCGTCGTCGTTCCTGGTTCGTAGTCCCGCCCTTGGGGCCAGGGCCGTGAGGCGGAATCCCGGTACGCGATGGAACGGAAACAGCCCTCCTTACGGCGGTACTACGAACCAAGAGCCCCCCCGACGGATAATGAAATTCGGCCTCCGCGGCGGGTAGTTACACCTGAGCAATGCAAGAGAGCCAACGCATGGATCAGGGCTTCTACGTGGACATCTTCGAGCGGTACTACAAGCGCGGGCTGGAGGCGCACAAGGCCGGGCGCGGGGATGAGGCCCGCCGGGCGCTGCTGAAGGCCGCGGAAGTGCTGTACAAGCTGGCGGGCGCTGCGCCGGAAGGGCCGCTTCGCGAGGCGAGGAAGAGCAAGGCGGCTGGGATCGTCGCCCTGGCCAAGTCGATCGACGTTGCGCCTGGCGCGGCCGGGACGCGCGGAGCGAGGTCCGCCGCTGCCGAGGCCGGCAAACCGGCCGTCGCGGGGCCGGCGGCCGACGAGGGCGGCGCCCGTTGGATCATCGCGGAGCGGCCGGACGTGTCGATGGCGGACGTCGCCGGGCTGGAGGAGGTGAAGGGGGTCATTCGCAAGCGGGTGATCTACCCGTTCCAGCACCCGGAGGTGACGCGGAAATACCGCAAGCAGGCCGGCGGGGGGGTGCTGCTGTACGGGCCTCCGGGAACGGGCAAGACGATGATCGCCAAGGCCATCGCCAACGAGGTGGACGCGACGTTCTTTTCGGTCCGGTGCAGCGACATCATGAGCAAGTGGGTGGGCGAGGCGGAGCAGAACATCAAGGCGCTGTTCGAGGCGGCCCGGCAGCATCCGCGGGTGGTGGCGTTCCTGGACGAGACGGAGGCGATCGTTTCGCGGCGCGGGGGCGGTTCGACGGTGATGGACCGGGTGATCCCGGAGTTCCTGTCGCAGGTGGACGGCGTTACGGGCCGGCACGGCGGACTGTTGCTGCTGGGGGCGACCAACCGCCCGTGGGACATGGACGACGCGGCGCTTCGGCCGGGGCGGTTCGGCGAGTTGGTGTACATCCCGCTGCCGGACCTGCCCGCCCGGCGGCAGATGCTGGCCGCGGCGCTGAAGGGCATACCGCTGGCCGAGGAGGTGGACTTCGACGCCGCCGCCGCCGGGACGGAGGGGCTCAGCGGCGCCGACATCGTGGGCTTGTGCGAGCGAGCCAAGGACGCGCCGTACGAACGCGAGATATCGACCCGTCTGCCGCAGCGTCTGGAGGTCGAGGACCTTCAGGCGGCGATTGCCGCCACGCGGCCGTCGGTCACGCGATCGCAGTTGGCCCGCTACGAGAAGTTCCGCGCCACGGGCGAGGCATGACCGGATCGAGGCGGGCCGTCGAGCCTGGCCTGGAGTTCGGCGATGCGCTTGGCCGGGGCAGGAATGGCCCGCTTGACGGCGGCATCCTCCAGGTCGAGACGCCTGGCCACCATCGGATCGCGGCGCCGGACCACAGACCCCTTCATGCCGGCACGTCGAAGACGATGCTTCGTGCCGTGGCGGAGGCACAAGGCGTCAGCAAGGACGAAATCGTACGACGCTTGGCGATCTGAGTACCGCGGGCATCGCTGCCCGCGTTGCTGGGAGCGGTCAGTCCCACGTCACGTCCTGCAACTGCAATTCGATGCTCGTTCTGCCGTTGAACTCGTTGATGGCCGGGGAGGCAGCGAGGTCCACCTGGTGGATGCCGACCAGGAGGTCGGCGAGGTCGCCCATGCCGAAGCCGACGGCTCGCATCGTCGCGCCGGACTGGCTGACGACCATGGAGGCGGTGCCGCCGTTGCGGCCCATGCGTTTGGGCGGTGAGACCACGCGGCAGCCGCGGAGGGCCACGCAGGGGCGGGGGTTGCCCTGGCCGAACGGGGCCATGCGAGACAGGTGCTCGACCACCGGGTAGCCCAGGCCGACCATCGACGCTTCCGCGTCGATTGCGAGCGTGGGGACCAGTTCGTCGGCTTTCAGGTTTTCGGCGGCGTATCGCTGCATCGCGGCGGCGAAGATGTCGACCCGGTCGCGGCGGATGCGGACGCCGCCGGCCATGGCGTGCCCGCCGAAACTCTCCAGGTGCTCGGCGCAGGCAGCCAGCGCGTCGCGCATGTGCAGCCCGCTGACGGATCGCCCCGAGCCGTGGCCCACGTCGCCGCCGCCGAAGGCGATCAGCACGGCCGGGCGGCCGAACTGCTCCACCAGTCGCGAGGCGACGATGCCGATGACCCCGCCGTGCCAGCTCTCGCTGGCCAGGACGATCACGCGGCTGGCGGGCTTGTCGAGGCCGGCGTCAGCGACCCTCTTGGCGGCCTCGTCGGCGATCTGTCGTTCGACCTTCTGTCGTTCGGCGTTCTGCTGGACGAGGTAGGCGGCGATTTCGGCGCAGCGCCTCGGCGGGGCGTCGGTGAGCAACTCGACGGCGAGGCGTGCGTGGCCCATTCGCCCGGCGGCGTTGAGGCGCGGGGCCAGCGTGAAGCCGACGTCGAACTCGCCGACCTTGCCGCCGGTCAGCCCGGCCGAGTCGAGCAGGGCCCGCATGCCGGGGTGGCGCGTGCCGACGAGCCCGCGCAAGCCGAACACGGCAAGCGAGCGGTTCTCGCCGACCAGCGGGACGACGTCGGCGATGGTGCCCAGTGCGGCCAGGCAGGTGGCGTCGAGCAGGAAGTCGCGCATGGGTTCGTCGACGCGGTTTCGGCCGCAGAGGCGTCGCGCGGTCTGCCAGGCGAGCTTGAGGGCGACGCCGGCGCCGCAGAGGTTGGCGTTGGGGTACGTGCCGCCGAGGGCGGGGTGGACGATGGCGGTCGCGTCGGGGAGTTGATCGCCGGGGGCGTGGTGGTCGGTGACGATGACGTCGAGGCCCGCGGCGCGGGCGGCGGCGAGGGGCTCGATGGCCGAGATGCCGCAATCGATGGTGATGAGCAGGCCGGGCCCGCCGGCGGCGAGCTTGGCGACGGCCTCGGCGTTGACGCCGTAGCCTTCGTCGAGGCGGTGGGGGACGTAGAACTCGCTCCTGGCGCCGGCCATCTTGAGGCATGCGTGGAGGATGGCGACGCCTGTGATGCCGTCGACGTCGTAGTCGCCGTAGAGGATGATGCGCTGCCCGGCGGAAACGGCGGCGGCGATGCGCTCGGCGGCGGGGATGGCGCCGGCGAGCAGTTCGGGGTCGTGCAGGTCGGTGAGCTTGGGGTTGAGGAAGGCCTTGGCGGCGTCGGGGGCCGTCACGCCGCGGTTGGCGAGCACCGGGCCGACCAGCGGGGCGGTGCGGAGTTGGCGGGCGAGCCCCTCGGCCGCGGGGTGCGGCTGGGCGATCCGCCAGCGAAGCGACCTGGGCCTCCATGCTCCGCGCGCCATCGTGTGGCCTCCTTGATGACGAGATTGTAACGCATCGGGAGGAAGAAGCAACCGAGGACGAGCGGGAGGGCAGGTGCGTCCACAGGTTTCCCGGCGCGGCCGGCGGCCGCAACCAAAGGGACATGCGCCCTCATCGCAGAGAACGCGGAGGTCGCACAGAGAAGTTCACTACAACCTCTGTTCTCTGCGTTCTTCGCGTACTTTGCGCTGAAAATCTTGTTCGCCTGCGAGGGAAAGCATCATCAGCAGTGCAGATGACGAAGATTCGGACGAGAAGGAAGATCGCTTCCTCCTGTGCGCTCCAAGACCCGCGTATCGTCAGTGATCTGTAAGGCGCCGTCACGAAATAACTTGTTCACGTTTCCCAGGTGGCACAGGTCTCCGACCTGTGCTGCACAGCTTGGAAAGCTGTGCCACCAAGACTGGCTTGCTCAGGTTACTTCGTGACGGACCCTAAACGGAACAGCCGGCGCCGGAGTGGTTGCGGGCGAGGGGGCGATGTAGAATGCACGGCGGATGAGGCGGGCGTGGTGCATCTCGATGATTGCGCTGATCGCGGCGGCGTCCGGGGTGGCGGGTGCCCCATCGAGCAGACCCGCCGAACCCAGGCCGCCGGCGGATGACCTGGAGTATTGGCTCGGGCAGGCGAAGCCGGTCACGACTCAGCCGGCGCAGCCCGCGGCGGCGGCGACGCACACGGGCCCGGCGAAGCGGGTTGCTCCAGGCGGGGGCAGCCCGCTGGCCGGCAGCACGGAGTTCCGGCGTGACGACGCGCTGCCGGGGGTGATCGAACTGAGCGACGGCCGGCAACTGCCCGGCGGGCTGTACACGACGCGCGAGAAGCCGTGGATCGTCTGGCAGGACAAGACGCGGAGCTGGCGGCAGGTTCCGTTCATCAACGTGCTGTCGATCACGGCCGTGGTGGAAGAGGAGCGGATGGATCTGGTGTGGCGGTGGAAGGCGATGGGCGAGCCGGAGAAGGTGTACACGGGGGAGAAGTACCCGATCCGGCGCTTGGCGTGGCGGTTCCGCCTGCTGGATGGCGGCGAGGTGGAAGGCGAGACGAAGGGCCAGCCGGTGTGGGTGGAGTGGAAGGGCAGTTCGAGCGGGCCGTTCGTGCTGCACGAGCGGATGAAGGGCGCCGAAGGCACGACGCTGAAGGACCTGGTGTACGTTCGGAAGATCGTGGTGTCGCGGAAGATG
>CAYWTX010000015.1:0-6538 GCA_964461295.1 uncultured Planctomycetaceae bacterium
GACCTCGTCGGCGGGTTCACGGCGTTGGTGCACAAGGGCATCTCCGCGGGCGACGCGGTGGTGATGGACTCGCTGCCGGCAGTGCTCAGCCAGACGCAGCGGCTGTGCGCGTCGGTGAACGTGGCGTCGCGCCGGGCGGGGATCAACATGGACGCGGCCGAACGGATGGGGCACTTGATCCTGGACATCGCGGCGGCGACGGCGGACCGCGGCGGGTTCGGTTGCGCGAAGCTCGTCGTGTTCGCGAACATCCCGGAAGACAACCCGTTCATGGCGGGGGCATACATGGGCGCGGGCGAGCCGGAGGCGGCGATCAACATCGGCGTGTCGGGTCCGGGCGTGGTGTGCAGCGCGCTGAAGCGGCGTTTGCAGCAGAGCGAGGAGGCGCTCACGCTGGGGCAACTCGCCGAGGAGATCAAGATCACCAGTTTCCGCGTGACGCGCGTGGGCGAGTTGATCGGGCGCGAGGTGGCGCGCGAGCTGGGCGTGGCGTTCGGGATCGTCGATCTGTCGCTGGCGCCGACGCCGCAGGTGGGCGACAGCATCGGCGAGATCATCCAGGCGCTGGGGATCGAGAAGATCGGCGCGCCGGGTTCGACGGCGGCGCTGATGATGCTCAACGACGCGGTGAAGAAGGGCGGGGCATTCGCGTCCAGTTCGGTGGGCGGGTTGTCCGGCGCGTTCATCCCGGTGAGCGAGGACGCGGCGCTGGCCGACGCCGTCGAGCGCGGCTACCTGTCGCTGGAGAAGCTGGAGGCGATGACGGGGTGTGCTCGGTGGGGCTGGACATGATCGCGATTCCGGGCGACACGCCGGCGGAGACGATCGCGGCGATCATCGCTGACGAGATGGCCATCGGGGTGATGAACGACAAGACGACGGCGGTGCGGGTGATTCCCGTGCCGGGCGGGAAGGCGGGGCAGCGCGTGGAGTTCGGCGGGCTGTTCGGCTCGGCGATGATCCTGGAAGTGCGGAACGCGGGCGCGAGCCTGCCATTCGTGCACCACGGGGGGAGGATACCGGCGCCGATACAGTCGCTGGGAAACTGAGCGTGTAGAACACCTTCACGCCGGGCGTCTGCCGGGTTACAATGGGGCAATGAGATCGCTGACGATTCAACTGAGCGAGGACTTGGCGCGGGACCTGGCAAACCTGTCGCAGCGCCAGCACGCCTCCGTCGAAGAGACCGCCCGGGGAATCCTGCGAAGGCGCCTTCTGCTCAGCAGGTTCCAGGAGCTCTGCCGCGAATCGGAGCAGTTGGCCAAAGCGGCGGGATTCACGTCCGAAGACGAGATCTTGCGGTTGGTTTCGTGAGGATCGTGATCGACAGCAACGTGTTGTTGGCCTCTTTTGCCTTCGGCGGCGTGTGCCGCGCCGTGCTTGACGTATGCCTGGATTCTCACACGCTTTTCCTTTCCGAACACATCGTGTCCGAGGTGCGTCAGCACCTGATCGAGAAATTCCAGCATCCCGCAGCATTGGCGGACGAACGCGTTGAACTGCTTCGCCAGTTGGCGACGATCGTGGAGCCGCTGGCCATGGCGGCCCCCGCAGCCTGCCGCGATCCGGATGACGTTCCGGTACTTGGAACTGCGCTGGCTGCCAAGGCCCACGTCCTGGTAACTGGCGACAAGGACGTGCTGGCATTCCACGACCTGCTTGGGTTCCAGGTCCTGACCCCCGGCGACTTCTGGCGGCTCCTGCACTAACCCCGACGGCATATTCGCTCCAGCCGGCGCGCTCGGCATACGATATAAGAATGGCGGGCGCATGCCGCGCCCGCACGAGGTCGCTATGCCCAAGAAGCCCGAGATCCACGTGAAGCACACGGCCGAGGAAGCCACCGGTCTGGCCAGCAGGTTCGTCACCGAGATCATCGCGCAGGCGGTGGATCACCAGGGGATGTGCTACATCGCCCTTGCCGGCGGGACGACGCCGCACGGGCTGTACCTGCGTCTGGCGGCGGACGGGGTCACCGGCACGGTGCCCTGGCAGAACGTGGAGGTGTTCTTCGGCGACGAGCGCGACGTGCCGCAGGACCACCCGGAGAGCAACTACCTGATGGCCCAGCGCACGCTGCTAGACCACGTGCCGATCCGCCTGTCGAGCATTCACCCCATGCCCGCCGACGCCGAGGACCTGGACGCCGCGGCCGCGGGATACGAAAAGGAGATTCGCCAGCGAGTGCCCGCCGGGCCGCACGGCGTGCCGCGGTTCGACCTCATCTTGTTGGGCGTGGGGGTGGAGGGTCACACGGCGAGCTTGTTCCCGGGAGCCGGCGTGCTGTGCGAGATGAAGCGGCTGGTGTTGGCGTATCACGTGCCGGTACTGGGGCGCGACCGCATGACGATCACGTACCCGTTGATCAACGCGGCGCGGAACGTGGTGCTGCTGGTGACGGGGCGCGACAAGGCTCCCACCGTGGCCGTGCTGCTCAGCGACGACGACGCGGCACGGGCCAGTCTCCCGATCAGCGGCGTGGCGCCGATCGATGGAAGATACATGCTTATCCTCGACGCCGCCGCGGCGAGACTGATCGAGGACAAGCCGGAGTGAGGAAAAGAGTGTCGAGTGTCGGGTGTCGGAAGAGGGGACCGGGAAACGACCGAGGACGACGACGACGAGGAGGACGAGGAAGACCGGGAGGGGAAAAGCACGAGCGTAGTCCCCGTTCGTAGTTCCGCCGTGAGGCGGTCCCCGTTTCGCGTTCGACAAGAGAATGTCCAACACCCAACGCTCAATGTCCAAGGTCCAAGTCAGAGAGAGGAAGAACGGGGATTTGTCCCTCTGACTTGGGCATTGAGCGTTGGGTATTGGATGTAGGATATTTCGGCTTCCGGGTCCCGGTCGTCCTCGTCGTCGTCCTCGTCCTCGGAGGTCTCTTTCCCTCCCTCGACACTTGACACTTCTCTCCCCCCGCTCGACACTTCTCCCACCCTTCACGAGGAACCACGATGTCGCACACCGTCCTTCTGCGCGAATCGGATATGCGAGGCGAGGCCGTGCAGGCCGCCATCGACGCCTGCTCGGCCCAGGCCGGCGGCGAGGTCGCGTTGCCGGCGGGCCGCTGGGCGCTAGGCGAGCTGCGGCTGCGCACGGGCGTGCGGCTGCGACTGGCGGAGCACTGCACGCTGGAGGGGCTCGTCACGGCCGGCGACGTCCGCGACGTGGCGGTGCTGGGCGCAGGGCGCGACGTGAGCGTGGTGACGGGCGGGGTGTCGGCCTCGGACGTGCGCGACCTGGAGTGCAGCGGCTGGAGCGGGCGGATGGTGCGCGGCCTGCGGCTGCACGGCGGGCGGTTCAGCGATTTGCGGCTTCACCAGCCGCCGCAGCGCCAGGCGGAGGGGTCGGTGGTCTGGTTCGCATGGTGCGACGATCTCTGGTGGGGGGATTGCGACCTTGAGAGCAACGACGACGTGTTCTGCCTGAAGCGCGCCTGCGAGAACGTGACCCTGACTCGCAGCCGGCTGTGCGGGCGTCTGGCGGCGCCGTACAAGATCGGCACGGAGAGCGACGGGCTGTTCCGCAACATCGTGTTCACCGACAGCGTGATCGAGCGGTCGGACCGCGCGGCGATCTCGCTGGAGAGCGTGGACGGCGCGGAGATTCGCGACGTGCGGATCGAGCGGATTCGCATGCGGGACGTGAACTCGCCGTTGTTCATCCGCCTGGGCCGGCGCGACCGCTACTCCAAGGGCGTCGGCGAGATCCACGACATCCTGATCGGCGACATCGAGGGGTTCGGCGACGCGATGGACGAAGGCTTCGGCTCGTGCGTCACCGGCCTGGCGGACCGCCCGGTGCGGAACATCACCCTGCGGAACTGGCGGTTCGTGTCGCGCGGCGGCCAGGCAGCGGAACTGGCTTCGCGGGCGGTGCCCGAACGCGAGGAACTGTATCCTGAGTTTGACATGTTCGGGCGCCTGCCCGCCCACGGGCTGTACGCGCGGCATGTGCGCGGGCTGCGCCTGGAGAACGTGTCGTGGACGACGGCTCGCCCCGACGGGCGCCCGCCCATCGTCGTCGAGGACGCCGAAGGCGTCGAGGCGCTGGGCGGCGTGTCGGTGGTCGAGCGCCCGGCGACGGCCGCGGCGCCGGCGGCGCCCGCGCTGCCGCCGGGCGACGTGGACGCGCTGCTGGCGGCCGTCGCGGCCGCCAGGGCGGGCCAGACGGTGGTCGTCGAGCCGGGCGACTACGCCATCGAGCAGGCGAAGCTGCCGATCGTGCTCGACAGGGCCGGCGTGGTGCTGCGGTCGCGCGACGGCGCCGAGCGGACGCGGCTGCGGGCCGTCGGGGCAAGAGAGACGCCCGCGACGACCCGCGCTGCCGGCATGGACGTGGCCTGGGCCCGGCAGATCGACACGCTTCTGTTCATCACGGCCGACGGAGTGAAGGTGCGCGGTCTGACGCTGAGCGCGGCCGTGCACAACGTGTACATCGGCGGCGCCGGCGGTTGCGAGATCACCGATTGCCGGCTGGACTTCAGCAAGCGTTGGCACGTGCTGTGCTGGGGCGGCGGGCGGCACCTGATCGCCCGCAACGCCAGCCGGGCCGCGCTGACGGGGTCGATCACGCTGTGCGACTGCCACGAGTGCGAGCTGCGCGAGAACGTCTTCGAGGAAGACCCCAGCGCGTTCCGGTTGACGGGCGCGTGCCGCAACCGGATCGTGGGCAATCGCATGGTGGGCGTGTCGTGGCATTCGGCGATGCTGGAGCGCGGGGCCAACGGCAACCGCATCGAAGGCAACCTGATCGCCGACGGGCGGCTCAGCGGGGTGCAGGTGCGCGGGTGCCAGGACACCCTGATCGCGGGCAACGAGTTCCGCGGACAGAAGACCGAAAGCGTGCTGGTGGACCAGGGATCCAGCGGCGTGCGGTTGCGCGGCAACAGCTTCCACGGCAATCGCGGCCTGGCCGTGAGCAACGAGACGGAGCACGCGGTGGACGCGGCGGAGAACTGGTGGGGCTCGCCGAAGGGACCCGGAAGCGGCGCGGAGGTGGACAAGAACGTCCTCGTGGAGCCGTGGTTGCGGGAGTGTCCGGTGAAGTTCTGAGGTTGACGCGAGAAACGCAAGCGAAACGCTTGTAGTACCGTCGCAAGACGGGCTTTTCCCGCGTTCGAACAGGACCGGGATTCCGCCCTACGGCGGGACTACGAACAGGAACGGGACCGAGCGATCAGCATGAATGAAGTTTGGTCCGACATGCGGAAGGCGATGGAGCGGTTGGAGCAGACGGAGATGCTCCGGCACCCGATGGCGATGCAGAGCGGCTGCGGCGCCCGGGTGCGCGTCGGCGGGCGCGAACTGGTCTGCCTGTGTTCCAACGATTACCTGGGTCTGGCGGGCGACGGGCGCATCAAGGCGGCGGCCGCGGCGGCCATCCGGCGATGGGGCGTCGGCGCGGGCGCCTCGCGGCTGGTGAGCGGAACGACGGAGCTCCACGTCGAGTTGGAGCGGCGCCTGGCCGAACTCAAGGGCGCCGAGGCCGCGATCGTCACGCCCACGGGCTGGATGGCGAATCACGCAGCCGTGCACGCGCTGGTCGGCGGCGGCGACCTGGTGCTGTGCGACAAGCTCAACCACGCCAGCATCCTGGACGCGGTGCGGAGCAGCGGGGCCGAGTGGCGGACTTACGGGCACTGCGGCGTCGAGCGGCTGGGGCAACTGCTGGAGCGGCGGCGCGGCAAGCACCGGCGCTGTCTGATCGTGACGGATTCCCTTTTTTCCATGGATGGCGACCTGGCCCCGCTGGGACAATTCGCCGACCTGCGCGACCGCTTCGACGCCCTCCTGATGATCGACGACGCCCACGCCACCGGTGTGATGGGCGAGCACGGGCGCGGCGCAGCGGAGATGCTCGGGGTCGAAGGGCGCGTGGACGTCACCGTGGGCACGCTGTCCAAGGCGCTGGGCGGGCTGGGAGGCTTCGTGGCCGGGCCAAGGGCGCTGGTGGACACCATCGTCAACACGGCCCGCGCGTACATCTACACGACGGCGCTGCCGCCGGCGCTGTGCTCTGCCGCGATCGAGGCGCTCGACATCGTGCGGGATGAACCGCAGCGCCGCTTGCGGCTTAGCTCGCTTGCGGCGCGGCTGCGCTCCGCTCTTCGCGAGGCGGGTTTCGACATCGGCGCCTCCGTCACGCAGATCATCCCCGTCATCCTGGGCGGGAGCGCCCGCGCGATGGCGGTCAGTCGCGCACTGCTGGAGCAGGGCTTTCTCGTCCCCGCGATCCGCCCGCCGACGGTCCCCCCGAATTCGAGTCGTCTACGAGTCAGCCTCTCGGCCGCTCACGAGGATGCCGACGTGGAGCGGTTCGTGGCGGCGCTGCGCGGAATTGACTTGCCTTTAAGTCATACGAGTGTAGAATAGTGATGCCAGGTTGAGGGATCGCCATGGCCCGTTACCAGTAGCGGAGACGCTGATGAAGGGGCTGAACGAGTTCCTGTTTGACTGGGGCAACGTGATCCGGCACGCTGCAAGTTGGCACGAGTGGTTTGGGCACGCACGGCTGGTACGTTCGATGCAACAAGTGG
>CAYWTX010000016.1:0-14853 GCA_964461295.1 uncultured Planctomycetaceae bacterium
TAGCAGGCGGCAATGAATGTGGGATTAGGCGGTTTTGCGCGGTAGTGGCCGGAAATGCGCGGTTTACGGGGAATCAGGTCAAAGAGTTGAGTTTGGCGTGTTAGGGACATATTACCCCAAAATCATTGGGGTTCTTGCTCGCTGTGTCAGGTCAAGTGACAGGGTTAGTGCTAGGTCAGATGCGAATGGGCGGATGGAAATGCCGGGAACTTTGTTAGGGTATCCCCTAACTAAGATTTTCCCGGTTAGCCTGCGAATTTTGCCGGTTGGGCCTTGACAGACACCCGGTTGCCGGTAAAAATGCTGGCGTTACCGTTTGAGGTTCGGTCCAATGGTGAACGGTCCTAAAGCCACGGCCCCTGTCGCGCGGTCCCGCCTTAACCGGCCTCGGACGGTAACACGCGCGGCGGGGGCCGCTTCTTTGGGAGAGTGCCATGTCTCAGAATCGCAAGTCGGGTCGGTACGGTGTCGGGGTGTCGGAAGGCCAGGCGGCTGAAGCCGTCAATGACTTTCTCGGCACCATGCTGGGAGAAGCATTCTCGGCGACAACCGGAACGGATTTTGCCCTGGCCGTTCGGTTCCATCGAGGCAAGTTGATTCTGGAGGACAGGGGGACCGGGGAGAAGATCATGGGGCCGATCCCGCCCGATGGCGAGCGGCCGAAGACGTATGATGAAGTTTTTTCAAAGTTCCTCGGCGCTCTGTGGACGCTCTGCGATGATGTCCGGGCCGGGCTGGCGGTCGGCGACTTCAAGGTCGTGCGCGAGAGCGCCGACGATCCCAACGATCCGGGGGCTGGTTTCTACAGACTGCATGAACCGGATGGAACGGTCACTGTGCCCGTGGGGCGGTAGCCGTGTCCGCCCTGGCGACCGTGGAGAACGTCGCCCTGGCACTACAGTTTGTGCGGGGCGATGCGTTGGTTCCCGCCGTTTCGACATCGGCGATTGCCCGGCTGCCGGAACGCAGCCGGGCGGCCGTGCTCGAAAAGCACGGCATTCTCATGGAGTTCCTGACGGCGCAGGCGGCCAGCGGGCCAGCCGGACGGACGCGAGAGTTTGCCGATCTATGGTGCCGGACGCGCAGCTTGGTCAGCGGCCGGCCGCTCGCGTGTACGACGCTCTACAAGTGGCTCGCCGCATGGCGGAAGAACGGCCTGGCCGGGCTGGTGGACGCCCGCACCGGTAACGGGCGGGGCGTCTGTTGGGATGACGCGGCGATGGCCGCGATTGTGCAACTGTACGTTGCCGCCCACGGCGACGGCGAGAATCGCCTGTCGGCGGCGCTATGCCATGATCGGATGCTCCCCGTGTGCGCGGCGAAGGGCTGGCGGATGCCGTCGGTGCGGGTCGCGCAGGCCTACATTCACAAGCGGGTTGACCCCAAGTTGAAGGCCGCCGGTCGCGACCCCCGCGAGTTTGAGCGGATGCTTCCGGGCGTGGTTCGCGACTGGGCGCAACTGGCCGCCGGCGAATGTTGGTTCGCGGATCATATGCGTTTTGACGTGCTGATCCCGATGCTTCGAAGGGATCGGACCTGGGGCTGGTATCGTCCCTGGCTGACGATGTGGCTGGATGCACGGACCTGGAAGCCGATGGGCTGGCTGATTCGCTTTGACACTCCCAACGGCCAGGCGGTCATGTCGGCGTTTATCGCGGGCGTGCGCGAGTACGGCACGCCGCGCGTGGCGTACATCGACAACGGGAAAGACTTTCGTTGCGAGCGATTCAGCGGCGGGCGCGCGCGCCGGGTCAAACCGGGCGAGCGGATTTCCGACGAATCGGCCGTGGGGCCGCTGCTGTCGGCGCTGGGAGTGCAGGCGCAATTCGCCCTGCCCTACCATCCGCAATCGAAGTGCATCGAGCCGTTCTTCAAGCTGGTCCACATGTGGTTTGACAAGCTCTGGGAAACCTACTGCGGAAGCGAAGCGAAGGATCGGCCCGGGCGCTGGGGCCGGGCCGGGCAGACGGAAAGACTGGACGGGCGGGCGGAAGAGTTCGCCACGCAAAAAGGCTTCACGTTGGAGCGGTTCGCGGATGCCTTTAACCGATGGATAATGAACGATTATCTGGGTCGGGAATGTCCCTCGGAAAGCTGCAAGCCGTACACCGTGGCGGAAGCCTTCACGCGCTACCGCTACCCGACGAGCCGGCCCGCCGACGCCGATCTATCGCTGCTCTTGACACCGAGCAAGGCGGCGCGAGT
Organism: uncultured Planctomycetaceae bacterium; assembly: GCA_964461295.1. Lineage (GTDB taxonomy): Bacteria > Planctomycetota > Phycisphaerae > SM23-33 > SM23-33 > CAYWTX01. Next base: position 2,206 of record CAYWTX010000016.1, read on the forward strand.
TCAAGGCAACGGGATATGGGTTGCGGCGCATCGGGGCTGGTATCACGCGACGGAGCTGCTCGCCCGCGTGGGGGCGAGCGGCCGGGACATCGGCCGCCATATCGTCTATCGGTGGCTGGAACACGATCCATCATACATCTACGTATTCGATGCCATTACCGGGCGGTTTCTCTGCCTGGCCAGGCCGTACGCCGGCGACAAGATACACCCCCTGGCCGAACCGGGAAGCGGGGATGCGAAGCGGCTGTCGGGAGTGATGGCCGAACGCGGGCGGCAGCGCAAGGCGGCGCGGGAAGCGCTGCGGATATTCCATGCACAGACCCATGAACTACTGCTGTCGGTGGTGAAGCGAAACGCCGAAGTAGCAGCGCTAGATCGGGAGGCATTGCCGGCCGCCAAGCGGTTGCCGGCGGTGAACGCGGCGGCCTGGGCGGCGGCACAGTAAGATTATTATAGAAATCTCTTGCCAGGCCGTCCGAAAGGTCTATTCTGGCGGGCGCGGTGTCGCACGGATTGCGGTTAGTACACCACACGGATAGCGGTTGTCGGGCGCGGTGGGTACAAAGTATGGTGGTGACCGAAAAGCAATCCGAGGCGGGAGACGCGCATGAAGATCGCCTATGGCGGCTGGCCGCACGCGGCCGAAAAACGGCGATTCAGGCGCTATTCTTGAAGCATCGGGGGCTTGTTCACTTCTTCGTCCAGCAGCAAGTTTCCAGAAGTGCCTTTCTCGATCATCGCCTTTTCGATGACTACGTTGGGGCCGCCTTCATCGCGCTCTTGGGGGCGATTGAGTTCCACTCCAAGATCGGCATTGTGCGGGGGTACTCATTCTCGCACAATGTGCGTTGGGGTTGTCTGACCGCCGTTGCCCGCTGCCATTGGGAATTGCGGGGCGTGCGCAAGGGGACGGGCAGACTGGGCGGACTTCGGGCTTGCAGTTTGGACCAGGAGCGAACCGGGCCGGATGGCGAAAGTTACACGCTCGCCGAGAGGGTTCCCGACCCGTTCGCGAGGGATGGTGCGGTCGAATCCGAAGACACGGACACCCGCCTCAAGGTCAAGGCGGTCGTGCTGGGTCTCCCGGAGCGTGAACGCCGACTTGTCGTATTGAAAGTTTGGCATGGTTGGACGTTTCGACGGATCGGAGAGCGATTCGGTTGCACCCGGCAATGGGTTGATCAACTGTGGCAGAAGGCAATCGAGCGGTTGCGCCGCCGGCTGCTGCAAGCGTTCGGGGGGATTCCCGAAATCGAAATCGCGTAAAGGGTCGTTTCATGGCTGAAGGGATTGACATCCGGGTTTCGGCAAGCGGCGCGGCGGCGACGCAGCAGGCGCTGCAAGGCGTGGCCGGCGCGGAACAGCAGGTGGCGTCGGCGGCCAAGGGCACGGCCGCGCCCTTGGCGGCCGCCACGGCGGCACAGAAAGACCACGGCCAGGCGATTGACTTCAATCGCGGGGCTTACAAGGAATTCCGGCAAGCCCTGGGATTCCTGGGGCCGGAATTCGCCGCCGTGGGCGAAGCCGTCCAAGCGTTAACAATGCGGCACGGCCAGGCGGCCGTGGGGCTGGGGTTGCTGTCGGCGTCGCTGGTTGGGGTCAACTCGCTCTACCAAGGCATTGTGGGCGCGGCGGCGAAGGCCGACGCGGCGGAAAAGGCGAGCCTCGACGCGCTCAAGGAAAAGCGCGACGCGTACGTCGCCCTGGCCGAGCAGATCGAAAAGATGATCGTATTGGAAGCCCGTCAGTTGGGGCGGACGCCGACCGCTTCGCCAGAGGCGCTACTCGCGCAGGCGTCCGAGGTCGGCACGCGGATACCGATGGGCAAGGCCGGCGTCGAGTTCATGGCGAAGGCCATGGCCGCGCGAGGCGGGGCGATGAGCGGGCCCCGCGCGGAGTTGTTCGCGGCCTGGATCGCCGCCGGCGGAGCGGAGGGGCTGAAGCCCGAACAGGGGCAGTCCGCGTTCGATGCGGAGATGGGCGGGCCGGGCGGGGCCGACAAAGTGTGGGGCGACCTGGCGGCGTTCGAGAGGCGATTTCCGGGTACGGTGGGGCCGCGTCTGGCGGAAGTGGCCAGCGGGCGGGGCGGGCAGGAAGCGGCTTCGATAACGCAAGCCATCTTTGATCGCGTGGCGAAGGCCGAGAGTGATAAGGGGCGTCCGCGTACGCCGGAGCAAATCCGAAACTACATCGATGCCTTGGTGCAGGGCGAACGCTCCGGGGCGGGGCGAAGCGATTTCGGCCTGGCGGCGCGGGAGATTCTGGCGGCATATCCCGAACTGGGGCAGGTTCGCGTGCAATCGTATGCCCCTGCGGGGGCGGTGGACACGAACTACGTGAGACGCCGGCCGGTCTTGCCTGGCGAAGAGGGACAAACGAACTTCGGCACAATCGTCAATTTTCAGGGCGGCAGTCACGTCCACTTGAGCGGCATGGACGATCCCTCCGGTGAGCCGTTGCCGGGCACAATCAGTTACACGGGCCGATGACAAGGAAGATCGCGACATGAGAACATTCACGCGCGGCTTACTGACGAAGGTAGCGCCCGAGGGCGAGCGCAATTGGGATGTCGAATGTCTTTGCAGCGCCGAGACGGTGGACCGGTCCGATGAGGTGCTTCACCAGGACGGCTGGAACATCGACGGTTTCCGCAGCAACCCCGTGATGCTCGCTTGCCACCGACACGCGCTGGACGATGGGCATTCGCCCGTCATCGGGAAGTGGACTTCGATGGAGGTTGACACGCGGGGGCTTGTCGGGCGGGTCAAGTTTGCGGATTCCGAACTCGGCGAGGAATACGCACGATTGTACAAGGGCGGATTCATGAACGCCGTTTCCGTGGGGTTCATGCCGATCAAGACGGAGCGCCGCGTGGACGCCGACGGCATAACGCGCACGCACTATCTGCAACAGGAGCTTTACGAGGTGTCGGCCGTGGCCGTGGGGTGCAATCGCGAAGCTACCCGCCTGCGGACCTTGCTGGACAAGGCCGCCGGCGTGGAAGGCGGCCAGGCGGGCGGGGGCGAGGTCGTTACCCGTGCGGACCTGGCCGAGTTAGGGGCGGACTTGCGCGGCTTCATCATGCAGCAAGTCGATCAACTTTTGATGGTCGCCGGCGACAAGGCTGCCATTGACCGACTTGGCAAGGACCTGGCCGCCGACTGCTGCAAGGGCCTGGATGTAGGCGAAGAGGATGCCGGCGAAGATGATGAGTACGACTTGATGCTGCGCGATTTTGATGACCGGCCGACGGTGAAGTCCGGTCGGGATCGCGGCAACGACGTGGGGGACAGTGAGCACAGCGAAACGATGCGGGCCGCTGCGGACAGGCTGCGGAAGCTTGCCGAGAGCGCCGAGTGACAAAACGCCGTACCCGCATCGACGCGGCCGGCAACAGGAGAACGAGCGATGATCGGGACACTGACAAGCGACAAGAGCGGTATGCGGGAAATGGTGACTCGCGAGCATGCGCCCGACCGGATGGAAATGCGGTTCAGCCGGCCCGAACTGTCCAAGGCTTTCGGGAAGTTCTGCCAGCGCCTGATGAACGGCGACTGCAAGGGCCTGACCCCGCTGACCGGTTCCGAAGGCGGCTACCTGGTTCCCGACCCGGAGGTGAGCGCCGAGATTTCGAGGATGGTTTCCATTGTCGGCGTGGCGGCCAGGATCGGCCGGCCCGTTCCGATGGGCGCGGGCGGTTTCTCCATGCCGCGCCGACTCGGCGGCGCTGTCTCCTACTGGAAGACGGGCGGCGTTGCCGTGAGCAAATCGACACCGAGTTTCGGCCGCCTGACCATGCGGCCGGAAACCTTGATGTCGCTCGTCGACGTCGATGTGGAGCTTGAGGAAGACGCCGTGGTCGCTTTCGGCAATTTCATGGCGACGGAGTTCGCCTACGCCCTGGCCTATCGCGAAGACCAGGCGGCCTTCGCCGGCGACGGCTCGCCCACGTACGGCGGAATCACGGGCATTGTCAACAGCGACCGCGTTACGCTCTTGACGGCCGCCTCGACCTGCATCGAGACCTGGCTGACCGATCAATGGGGCAAGATCGAAGGGGCGATTTGGGAGGGCGCTCTGCAGAACGCCTCCTGGCTCTGCTCGCGTTCGGCCAAGGCCGCGATTCGCTATTCCGTCCTCGGCACGACCGGCGCGGGGGCGGCCTGGTGGTCCCTGTTCATTCAGCCGGGTCAGCCGGGCTTCATGGGCTACCCGATGAATCTGTCGGGGTTCATGTCGGCGGCGACGGGGGCGACTGCGCCCTCCGTCAAGATGCTGGCCTTCGGCGACTTCGCCCAAGGGCTGCTGATCGGGCGGCGCGGGCAGATCGCGGTGGACTACTCGCCCGCGCCGGGCTGGACGACGCTGCAAAACTGCTGGCGGGCTTACGAGCGCGTCAACATCGCCGTCAACGGGTTCACGGCCGCCGAGATCGCGGAGCATCCCGAACTGGCGAACCCCATCGTGGTGGTGAAGAACGCGGCGAGCAACTAGAACACTCGGTTGTACGGCCGCAAACGGCCCGCCTGGGCACGGACGCCCGGCGGGCCGGGCCGGAATAGGCAAGAACAAGAAACGCCGCCTGAAGCGGCCTAGAGCGAAGGAAAGACCATGCGGGATATGGGAAGCGACTTGAAGGCGGTGCAGTGCTTGAAGCCGGCGGACTGGGGCGTGGCGGCGAACGAAGGCGCTGCGGTGGACTGCTCCGGGTTCCATGATGCCCTGGTCGTGCTGAACACGGGCACGGCGACGGGTTCCGGCACGCTGAACGTCAAGGTTCAGGAATCGGCGGATGGCTCGACCGGATGGGCGGACATTGCGGGAGCGGCCTTCGACCAGGTGGCGGCGGCGAACGACGACACGCTCTATCAGGGCCGGGTGAAGATGACCCCGACGCGCAAGCGGTATCTGCGCGTCCTGGCCACGGTGGGAGTGGCGGCCTGCCAGGCGACTGTGACGTTCATCCTGGGCCAGGCCGACCGCCTGCCGGCGGTGACGCCGGAATTCGACGTGTACACGTAGCGTTGCCTTGCGCGGCGTTCGTCCAGGTCCGCCGCGCTCGCCTTGCCGCGGTGGCGGCCGGTTTCAGGCGAACCGGCCGCCCCGTGGCGGCGATTCGTGTTCGGGTGAAACAACCGGAGTTGCGATTATGAAACTGTTGCTGAAAGAACTTGCGGACCTGGCCGGGCTGTTGGCCGTGCCGCGCGAGCAAATCGACCTGGCCGGATGCTCCGCAGTTCTGGACCGGCTTGGCGGCCTGGCTCGCGAGCTTGCCGCGCCGGCCAAGGATGCGCCGCCGGCTGTGATCGAGCAACTCCGGGGCGCGGTGGACGGCTTGACGGAGCGCGTTCGGAAGCATGAACGCAACGGCGTTGCGTACGCCGCCGGCGGCGCGGCGGCTGCCGCGCCGGAAGTCTTCCGGGCCGCTGCCTGGAAAGAGGCGGGCTTGCCGGCCCTGTCCTTCGCCCGTACGGAACACGCCGCGAGCTTCGCGGATTTCTGCCGCAAGCTCTATCAGGGAGAGACCAAGGGTTTGACGCCTTACAGCGGCAGTGACGGCGGCTACTTGATCCCCGATCCAGCCGTGGCTTCGCAGCTTCTGGCGATGGTGCAGACGGTCGGCCTGGCCGCCCGGATCGGCCAGGTGATCCCCCTGGGGCCGGGCGGGCTGTCTCTACCGCGTGTGCTGGCGGGCGGGATCGCCTACTGGAAGGCGGCGGGCGCGGCGGGCACGCAATCGACGCCGCAAGTTGAGAAGGTGACGCTGACGCCGGAAACCCTCATGGCTCTTGTGGACCTGGACATCGAGCTTGAGCAGGATTCTTCGTCGCTCCTGGGCAACTTCCTTGCATCGACATTCGCGCATGCCCTGGCCTTCCGCGAAGACCAGGCGGCGTTCACCGGCGACGGCTCGCCAACGTACGGCGGAATCACGGGCGTCTTGAATTCGGACAGGGTAACGGTCGTTTCGACGGGCGTCCCCGCGCCGGAATTGATGGACATTGACAACCTGGCCGACGCCGAAGCCGCCTTGTGGGATGGGGCAAGCGAGAACGCCCGGTGGATCGGGCACAGGACGATCCGCGCGTGCGTCAAGAAGATGAAGGACAACTTTAAACAGCCGCTTTGGCAGCGGGCGAACGAGCGGGAACCGGCGAACCTGATGGATTATCCGTTCGCCACTTCCCCGTTCTTCCCGCCCGCCACGGGGGGCAAACAGGCGAGCCTGAAGTACATGTGCCTGGGCGATTTCAGGTCAGGGCTTTTGGTAGGACGGCGCGGCCAGGTCGCGATTGACTTCAGCCGCGATGCGAAGTTCGCAAGCGGCCAGGTCTGTTGGCGCTGCATGGAGCGAATCGACATTGCGGTCAACGGCTACACGGCCGCCGAGATCGCGGCCAACGCCTATGACCACCTGGCCAACCCGATTGTGCTTCTACAGACATCCGCGAGCTGATCGCGGGTGAGAAGAAACGGCCGATCTAGCACCCGATAACGGCCGTTTATGTCAGTGATTGTGGACGGAGTTCGACAGGCTCCGGGCGAGCAGCGAAAGGGCGAATACCCCCGTTGCCCGCTTGTCGTATCTCCATTCCGCCCCGCAACCCCTACGTCGCCAGTCTCAAGATCAACGTCGCCAGTCTCAAGATCAACGCGCGGCTGTAGCTATGCCGGACAAGTCGCCGGACAAGGCGCCGTGGCAAGGCCCGGCGTCGCTCCGCTATGCCGTGGCCAAGCGGCGGCGCGAAAGACCGTGAGTACAGGCGCATTTTTTTCGGGAGATCCGGCCGGACGGGTCTGGACACGGGTTGGGGCGCGTTTCCCGAGAAAAGTGCGCCTGTACGCGCGCCTTTTGGGCGCCGTTGAAGCGATAGCGGGGGGTGGGGGGGGAACGTCGCGGGGCGGTCGACTCCGGTCGGCCGACAGGGCTTATTCGCAAACGCCCTTCGGACGGGTCAAGACACGCCTGGCCGGCGTTTGGGATTCTTCCCCGCTGGCCGACCGGAGTCGATCGCGCCAGGAGGGCGATGGCGGAGTGAGTGGGGCGCAGGCAGGGAGGGAATAACGGCCTGGTTCAACTGAGGGTAGCACCTTCGCGTTGGCACGCTCCCTGTCGCCCCTTCGGGGCTTTGTGCTTAATTGCTTGGGTACCGGGGGCTTACGCCCCGGCCAAATCCTGTCGCCCCGTCTGGGCAAAGAGAAAGAGCGTCGCCCAGGATCACACCGTTCTGAACCAGACCATGCCTTCACGACCTCTCAAGCCAGCAGCAGCAGCGCGGGTTTCTCCAGCAGGTCCAGGATCATGCCCAGGAACGCCGCCCCGGCCTTGCCGTCCATGACCCGGTGGTCCACCGAAAGGCACAGGTGCAGGGTCGTGCGGACAGACAGGCGGCCATCGACGACGAAGGGCCTCGGCGCCGCCCGCCCCGCCGCCAACATGCTGCTTTGCGGGGGCATGATGATCGCGCCGAAGTCGTCCACCCGGCTGTCGCCCAGGTTGCTCACGGACGCCGCCGCGCCGCCGACCGCGTCGGCGGGCAGTTTGCCCGACCGGGCGGCAGTCACCAGGCGGCAGCGTTCCCTGGCGACGCCGGGCAGGGCGAGGCGGTCGGCCTGGCGGATCACGGGCGCCAGCAAGCCATCGGGCACCGCGACCATGAGGGCCAGGTCCGCCGTGGGGAACTGGAGCAGGCCCTGGTCCTTCCAGATGCGGTTGGCTTCAGGACATTGGGCCATGGCGCGGGCCATCGCGCCGAGCAGAAAATCGGTCAAGGTCAACCGGATGCCGTGGGTCTTCTGCACCTCCTCCAGAAGTTGGGCTCGCAGATCGACCATCGCCGTCGCGTCCAATTCCGCGCGGAGATAGAAGTGGGGGATCGTGGCGAAGCTCTCCGCCGTTCGCCTGGCGACGGCCAGACGCATGGGGTTCACCGGCAGAAGGACGGGCGCGGCGTGCACGGCCGACCTGGCGGGGCGGGCCTTCAGCACGTCGGCCTGAACAATCCGGCCTTCGGGGCCGCTGCCGTGGAGGGCGGAGGGATCGATGCCCAGTTCGGCCATGGCCCGCCGGGCGCGGGGAGAAGCGGCTTGCCGGCCCGCGTGGGAGAGGTCTGTTGAAGTATCGTTATTCATTGGGTGCTCCCTGGTTGGGCTGGATGACGCCCACGGGCTGGCCGAGGGCGACCACAGCGCCTTCGGCGGCGATGATCTTCACCAGAATGCCATCGGCGGGCGATTCGATCTCGAAGGTCGCCTTATCGGTTTCCACTTCGAGGACGCCTTCGCCCGTTCGCACGGCCTGGCCGACGTTCTTGATCCACCGGACGATCTTGGCGTTCTCGATGGTCAGGTCCATGTTGGGCATGATGACCGGCACGCCCTGGATGGTCTCGGCTGGCGCGGGCGGCGGCGGCGCGAGGGCCTTGGGCGACGGAGCAGACGGCAGGGGCGGCGGAACCGGCGCCGGCGCAGGGGGCAGGGGCGCCTGGGCAACTGCCGGCGGCGCGGGCGAGGCAGATCCCGCCTTCGCTCGCCACGGCGCCGGCGCCCGGCCGGCCATCACGGTCTGGGCGGCCGAAACGACCTTGCTCACCGTCACGGCCACCGCGCCCTCCAGCGACGGGCTGAAGGGGAACGGCACCGGCTCGGTGTGCAGGCGGGCCACCGGAGCATCCAGGTCGTCGAACCCATGCTCCATCACGGCGGCCGCCAGTTCGGCGCCCACGCCGAACATCGCCCACGCCTCGTCCACCACCAGCAACCGGCCGGTTCTGTGCAGGCTGGCCGCCACCGTTTCCACGTCCATGGGCACGATGGTGCGAAGGTCGATCACTTCGCAGGAAATGCCCGCGTCCTGAAGTTGGCCTGCCGCTTCCATGCAGACGCGCACCAGCATGCCGCACGTCGCGATGGTCAGGTCGGTTCCGGCCCGGACGACCGCCGCCCGGCCGAACGGCACCATGTGCTCGCCGACGGGGACCTCGCCGCGCGAGCCGAACATGGCCTTGTGCTCCAGGAAGAGCACGGGGTCGCTGGCCCGCAGGGCGGTCTTGACGAGTCCCTTGGCGTCGGCGGCGTTGGAGGGCACGACGACGATCAGGCCCGGCACGTGACCGAACGAGGGATAGTACGCCCCGCTGTGGTGGGCGCCGGCGGACTTGATCATGCCCATCGGCGCCCGCACCACCACCGGAACGCTGAACTGCCCGTTGCTGAGATATCGCAGCCGGGAGGCCTGGTGGACGATCTGGCTGCCCGCTTCGAAGAGGAAGTCGGCGAACATGAGGTCGGCAATCGCCCGGCAGCCGGTGGCCGACGATCCCACCGACGCCCCGGTGAACGCCAGTTCGCAGATCGCCGTGTCAATCACCCGCCGCTGGCCGAACTCCTGCCAGAGCCCCTTCGTGTGGGCGAAGCATCCGCCGCGTTCGCCGATGCCCTCGCCCAGGCACACGATGGCGCTGTTGCGGCGCATCTCCTCGGCGATGCCGTCTCGCACGGCCTCAAGCCAGCTCTGCTGGACGCTGCGGCCTGGCGGCGCCGGCGGCGGCATCAGCGGGTTGATCGGCTCGGCGTATACGTGATCGTGCAGCGTGGCGGGGTCGGGCATGGGCGACGACTCGCCGAATCGCACCGCCTCCTCCACCTCGCGCGCCATTCGCTGATCGATGGCGTCCAGTTCCTCCGCCGAGGCCACGGCCAGTTCATCGACCAAGAGCTTGCGGAAATGGGCGATGGGGCACCGCTTCTTCCATGCCAGCAGTTCCTCCTCGGTGCGATACGTCCCGCAGACCGGGTCGCCTTCGTGGTGGCCGCACCAGCGGTAGGTCTTGGCCTCGATGAGAGTGGGCCCGTTGCCGGCGCGGGCCCGCTCCACGGCCTCGCGCGCCGCCTGCCAGACGGCCAGCACGTCGTTGCCGTCCACGGCCACGCCGGGACAGCCGAAGGCGCCCGCCTTGGTGGCGATTTCGGGATTGGCCGTCGCGACACGCAGAGGCGTGGCGGTGGCGTACAGGTTGTTCTCGCACACGAAGACCACCGGCAGCTTCTGGGCGGCGGCGAAACCGATCGACTCCAGGAACGCCCCGTGGTTGCTGGCGCCGTCGCCGAAGAACGCCACGCCCACCGCGTCGACGCCGCGGACCTTCGCGCTCAGGGCGGCGCCGACGGCCAGCGGAATGCCGCTAGCCACCAGCCCGTGCGTACCCAGCAGTCCCACGTCGGCGGCGAACAGATGCATGCTGCCCCCTCGCCCGCCGGAGCAGCCCGTGGCCTTGCCGTACAACTCCGCCATCAGCCGCCGCGGCGGCAGGCCCTTGGCCAGCACCTGCCCGTGCCCTCGGTGCGTGCCCGTGATCCAGTCATCCTTGCGGAGGTGGTCGCACACGCCGACGGCCGTGGCTTCCTCGCCGATGTACAAGTGCAGGAACCCCGGCCAGACGCCCTTGCGGTTGAGGTCCTGTGCGACCGTCTCGAACCGACGGATGAGCGACATGCGCTCGTAGAGGCGCAACAGGTCATCCCTGCCCAGACCGCTGGGCAACGTCCTGCCCGAATCAATCTTTCGCTTGCTCATGAATCACACCTTTCTGGCCCGTTCTTCGGCTCACACCTCGACCTTTGGTCGGCACGCTGCCCAGCCAGTGCAACGGAATGTGAGAACACGGCCGCTAAGGGAACGTTTTCGGCCATCCGGGTATCGGTCATTTGGAGACTTCCTTTGTTTCCGGAGTGGCCGATCGGCGCAGGTCGTAGCAGGCCAGCCGACCGTCGGCGGTACGTTCGAACATGCGCCCGTCAACCAGTGGTGTCGAGGCGACAATGTCGTAGGAACCCATGTATTCGATAAGGTCAAGGCCCCGCCTCTCGTCGCCAAATCGAGGTGAAATGGTCTCCGGTGTGACAATCCAGTCAATGAAGATATTGCTTGCTCGCCCGTGACCATTGACTGTGCGGACGATGGCGCGATCGCCCAACCAGAGGACGTTTCCCCAAAAGGCGCGAACACTTGAGTAAGGGCCGCCGTTATTGGTTGACACGATCTCGGCACCGGTTTCCTCGTCGAGCAATGCGATTCGACCGGGATCGGTCTTCCCCCAATTACCTCCTTCGTTGATCGTCCCATATGTCATGACGAGCACCCGACCATCGCGAATACGGGTGGAACAACCCGTTCGAGCATCACTCGTTACCGCAAAACTGTTGGGCACTGTCTCGGCCATCGCCCAGACCTTCTCGGCCTTTTCGGGACTGATGCGGTAACAACCCCAGATGCCTGGTAAGTTCTCCTTGCCCACCTTGGACTTGGAGTTGACATTGACCATGACAGAACGTTCACCCGGGGCGAGAGTTCCGGGATTCTCGCCCAGGCCGTCAACTTTCCACGCCACTTTTCCATTCTGGGGATCGACCAGAAACATACTGGTATTGGCGCAGACGAGCCAGGCTTGGCCTTTATGGCGCCAAATATTTGGTGTCGCAGTATCGCGAATGCAATTGGATAGTGTCCATGTGAGTTTACCGGTGGCGGCCTCGTACCCACGTAGACCGCCCTTGAAGTCGGCGGTGACCACGATGCCATTTACTGCAACGACCGAACTCCCCCAATCACCATATTTGGGCAGCACGATCTTGCCAGCGGCGGCCTGTTCCACGCTTTCAACACGGTATGCCTCTCTGGCCTTGTAGGCATCTCCAACATCGTTTTGCCACAGCTTCTTGCCACTGATCGCATCATAGGCAAAGACCCGCCCCGTACTGCCCACCGCGAAAACCCGGCCCTCATCTACCGCTGCCGCTACCTGGAATCCATTGCGTTGTGAACCACTGTAGATTTGCCCACCGGGTTCAACGGCCTTCCACAGCACCTTGCCGTTGCTCGCATCGAAACAGATGACCAGATCTTCGGCCTCGACCCGGAAACGAGTTGGCACATCGGGTTTGGGACTCTTGTCGTAACCGGTGTTGCTCCGGAACGGCGCCGTGAACACCTTGCCCGCAGGCCGATAGGACGCGCCGTAGACGCGCCCGTTGGCAACCACCACTCCCGCCCAGTTGCCGGGATGGACCTTGGCATCGGGACCGATTTTCTCCTCGACAGCATCATGTCCGCTCCAGATGACGCTGGAATACTTGCCGTGGCCGAGGTCATTGTCCTCACTGACCCAGGCAAGACGGGCCTGGGATAGATCCTCGACCAAGGGCGTCGCTGTACGCAACGGAAGGAAGTTGCTGGTGGGACCGGTCATCGAAGGCCAACCGATCTTCCATGCCTCCTCGGCGGAGGCGTCCTTGGGTGGTTCCGCTGCCTGTACGTCCAACGCCAGACTCAGTACGACCAACGATACCAATTGCGTTCGGTTTGTCCATGTGTTCATGTTCTTCTCCTTCCGGCTGTGGCCGCGGTTAGAGTTAGGCGTCGCGCATAAAGAACCTAAAGTATTATGCCTTAGCATGCCGTTATGATAGGTATGCCAGACAAGATAGTTGTGCAATGGGTCAAAGACAAGTACCAACCCTTGGAACGATCGCTCAACGAGCGATGCCGCCGGCTGTGGGCCGCGGCAGAGGCGCGATCGATGGGCCGCGGGGGTGTGGCGGCGGTGATGGGAGCGACAGGGATGTCGTCGGCTACGTTGAGCAAAGGCC
>CAYWTX010000017.1:0-2969 GCA_964461295.1 uncultured Planctomycetaceae bacterium
GAAAGTCGAGCTGTAGGCGGCGTCCGGGCCGATGCCGGAGAACGTAGTCAGTACGTGCAACCTGAAACCAAACGGAACCCCTTCCAAAAGAAGGGGTTCCCTCATTATCGGGCCGGGAACTTCGGTCTAGAAATGGGGCGAAAACCCCAAGAAAAGCAGGGCTTCAGAGGGAAAAACCGGAGAGGGTGGGATTCGAACCCACGCGGCATCTTATAGACGCCGGCCGGTTTAGCAAACCGGTGCATTCAGCCACTCTGCCACCTCTCCAAACCGGCGCCTCCACAGCGGCCAAAGACGAAGGCCGCACGGAGGTCTGGGAAAACAGTCTACTCATTCATCGGCCGACGGTCAAGCGAGTTTGAGCCGAATCGGAGGATCGGCGCCGCGTCCGCCGAGGTCGTCAGGCGGCGTGGGCTTCCGCGTGGTGGCGGAGGTGCAGGGCGCGGCGGAGCCTCGCCACACGGCGGCCAAGTGGGACAGGATCGAGGGTTCTGCGCAGCAGGCATCTTCCTTTTCCCGATTGGGTCGGCTATCCTGCGCATCGCGTGAGTCCCCGAGGGACTCTTGGAGCCTGCCTACTCGGAATCGAGAAACGCCATGACATCCAAAGAGCGCGTGCTGACCGCGTTTGCCCACCAGCAGCCCGACCGCGTGCCCATCGACTACGCGTGCAATCCCGGCATCGACAAGCGGCTGAAGCAGCACTACGGCCTGGACGAGAACGACGGCGAGGGCCTGCGGCGCGTGCTGGGCGTGGATTTCCGCGGCGTGGGGGCGCCGTACGTCGGGCCCAAACTGCACGCCGACATCCCCGGCCGGACCGTCGACAACTGGGGCATCCATCGCCGTTGGGTGGAGCACTCCTCCGGCGGGTACTGGGACTACTGCGACTGGCCGCTGCAGAGCGCGACGGTGGAGGAGGTTGAGGCGTGGCCGATGCCGTCGCCCGACCAGTTCGACTATTCGCGCGTGCGCGAGCAGTGCGAGCGGCAGAAGGAGTTCTGCGTCTGCGTCGGGCACGCCGGCCTGCCGGACATCATCAACTCCACGGGCATGATCCGCACCATGGAGCAGGTGCTGATCGACCTGGCGACCGACGAGCCGGCAGGCCTGCGCCTGATCGACCGCAAGACGGCCATCCTGCTGGAGGTGACGCGGCGGACGCTGGAGGCGGCCGGCGGGGCGATCGACGTGCTGTGCATGGGCGAGGACCTCGGCACGCAGATCGGCCCGATGATCAGCATGGAGATGTTCCGCAAGCACATCCGGCCGCGACACCAGCCGTTCGTGGACCTGGCCAAGGCGCACAACATCCCGGTGATGATTCACTGCTGCGGATCGAGCAGTTGGGCGTTCGACGAGTTCCTCGACATGGGCATCACCGTCGTGGACACCCTTCAGCCGGAAGCGAAGGACATGGCCCCGGCGTACCTCAAGGGGCGGTGGGGCAGGCGGCTGAGCTTCCACGGGTGCATATCGACGGCAGGGCCGGTGGCGTACGGCACGGTGGGGGACGTGGTACGGAACGTTCGCGAGACGCTGGAGGTGATGATGCCCGGCGGCGGGTATGCGCTGTCGCCCACGCACGCGTTGCAGGACAACTCGCCGACGGAGAACGTCGTGGCGATGTACGACGCGGCAAAGAAGTACGGGAAGTACTGACGGGAGTTGCCGGCGCCGGCGGCCATCCCGCAAGTGGCCGCACAGAGGAGCTTCGTGCCTGCGCCGGCTGTTCAATATGTGGAAAGGGTTCCTGCAATGCCCGGAATGAACCGACGCGACTTCGTCAAGGACCTCGTTGTTGTCTCAGCGGCCGGGGCGGTCGCGGCTGGGGCGGTGCGCGCGGCCGAGCCGGCGAAGGCCCCGCCCGCGGCCGCCAAGCCGGGCGCCGCCGCGGCGATGCCGATGGGCAAGATCGGCTCGCTGAACGTCAGCCGGTTGCTGCTGGGCGGCAACCTGCTCACTCACTTCACCCACAGCCGCGACCTCAAGTACGTCTACAACCTCGCCAGGGCGTACAACACGCAGGAGAAGATCATCCAGACGATGCAGCTTGCCGAGGCAAACGGCATCAATACTCTCGCCATCCACACCGTCCCGGCGATCATCGACCTGCTCAAGCGATACCGCAAGGAGAAGATGGGCAAGATGCAGTTCATCATCTGCTCCACCGCGAGGATCGCGCCCGGACTCAGCGACTACACCCGGTCGGTGAACGAACTGGCCGAGTGGGGCTGCGATGCGATGTACCTCTGGGGCGTGCAGGGCGACGATCTTGCCAAGGCGAACAAGCCCGACCTCATCGCCGACGTGGTGAAGCTCATCAAAGCCGCCGGCGTGCCCGCGGGCGTCGGGGGTCATCAGTTGGCCGTGCCGCAGCTCTGCGAAAAGGCCGACGTCGGCGCCGACTTCTACATCAAGACCTTCCACCACCACAAGTATCCCAGCGCCAATCTCAACCACGACTCCTCCTGGTGCGCCGAACCCGAGGATACCGCCCGGTTCATGGCCGGCGTGAAGAAGCCGTGGATCGCCTTCAAGGTAATGGCGGCAGGGGCCATCGCGCCGCAGGACGCCTTCCGCTACGCATTCGAGAACGGCGCCGACCACGTCCTGGCCGGCATGTTCGATTTCGAAGTCGCCGAGGACGCGAAGACCGCCTGCCAGACCGTCGCGTCGGTGAAACGCGCCCGGCCGTGGCAGAGCTGATCCCCATCTCGCACGCCGCACATGTCATTGATGGCTGACCGACAAGAGGAGCGAGCATGAAGCTGACCATGCACACCGACAACTGGCGCTGCCTGAGCGGATCGTTCGAGCAGGCCGTGGAGGCCGCCAGACGGTTCGGCCTGGAGTACATCGAATTCGGCGTGGTAGACGGGCAGGACTTCATCCAGGGGCTGGGCTACGCGCCGACGATCTCGCTGGACGCCAACCCGCTTCGCCTGCGGAAGTACCTGGAGAAGAAC
>CAYWTX010000018.1:0-2540 GCA_964461295.1 uncultured Planctomycetaceae bacterium
CCACAAGTCACTGTACGTCAGCAGGTTCATCCGCAGCATGGCGGCCAGGTTCGACAGGCTCCAGCCCCCACTGCCCCGTTCAGGAGACCCCGAAACTGCCCGCCGCTCACGTGGTTCCAGGATCATCTTGGACAAGAGTGGCCCTCGACGGTCGGGCTGGAGTAGCCGTCGTTGCCCAGCATTCGCGGCACGAGCACCTTCCCGTCGGCTGCGCGAACCACCGTCCCGCTGCCGGTCACCAGCATCGTCACCCGCTCGCGCGCATTGGCCAGATGCACCACCGCCGGCGTCGAGTTCGGCCGCCAATCAAGCACGTCGGTCCGCCAGACCTCGCGACCCGTCGCCGGGTCCAGCGCCAGCAGCCACGCCTTGTCGAACCGCAGCCATATCTTGTGCTCCTGCTTGTGGATGAACTGCATGACGAGCAGACCGTCCACCAGGACCGGCGAGGAGCACTCGCTGCCGGAGGACTGCACCAACGGCGTGCGGACCATCCAGCGGCGGTTGCCGTCCAGGTCATAGCACGCTGTCAACCCCGTGCCGTAGCGCACCCACACGTGCCGCCCGTCCGACACCGGCGTGGCGAAACTGAAACCTGTCCATGGCCCCGCCTCGCGGGCCCGGCGGTACACCAGCGGCATCACGCACCCGCCGGCCGTGCGGACATAGTCCACCCACTGCTCGTGCGCGTCCAGCGCCTGCCACTCGATGTCGATGAGCCGGCGTTCGGCCGAGTTGGCGTCGAGGCCCTCCGCCGCCAGCTTCGCCTTCCGCTGCCACGGCGAGGCGCCGATGGCGAGCACCCTCTCGCGAGCGGCGATGGCCGCGGCCTTCAGTTCGTCGTGCCGCTTCATCGCGTTGGGATCAACCATCTCCAGGATGTTCGACTCGCGCCGCCACACGACGCGGCCGGTGCGCTTGTCGAGGCACACCAGCGCGTGCGGCTCTTCGGTGACGAAGGCCCTGTCGCCGACGATAATGGGCTGGGCCTTCGACCACAGCAGCGGCGTGCGCCAACGGAGGTTGATTCCGCGCGGCAGGTCCCACGCCGTGACGGGTCGCGCGTCAGGGTAGCGCGCGGTCCCATCGTTCCTGTACCCCACGACCGTTGGGGCGCCCCCCCCATGGGCGTATCCCCCAACGCCCCCCGCCGGCGGGCGGCGGGGTTCCTCCCCCTCCGCGACGCACACGCGCATCCAGAACTTCGCCCGTTTGCCGTTGGGGTGGCAGCGAACGACGACGTCGTGCTTGCCCGCCTTCAGCGCAACGCCAAACCGCAGCACGCTCTCCTCCATCGCCGGATCCAGATCCGCCGGCCCGGCCGCCACGAACGTGCCGTCGATCCACGCCGCCAGCCGCCCGTCCACGCCGGCGGCGAACTGGTACAACCCATCGCGCGGAACCGTCAACGCCGTGGCCGACCAGTAGGCGTCGCCAGGCCGCAACGGCGTAGCCGCCGCGCCGCGGTTTGCATCCTCGTGGTGCGACTGCGTGAGGTAAACGAAGCCCGTCGCCATCTCGGCTGTCGCCGCATGCCACGTGTTCGCGTCGGCCTTGTCGGGCGTGGCGATCGGCACGGCGGGCTTGTCGGCCCGCCAATCCGCCGGCCCCGACCCCGGGCCGTACACGTGCCAATGCCCGATGTACGGCCAGCGCGGCGCGGGCGAGTGATTCGCGTCGCCCGCGATCGTGCTGCCATCGCGCACGCTGCCGGGAAGCGGCACGTGACCGTACCACGGGCCCTGCCCCCGCGCTGGAAGGCACGCGGCTACGACCAGAGCCGCTACGGCAAGCGATGCAGTTCGTCGCGTCATGGAATCCATAACACCCAGCGTCGCCGCCCGGTGCGGTCCGGTCAAGGACGAAGGCGACCCACGGCGCGCCGATCCGCCCGTCACCTCCACAGCCGGCCTGTCCATCCGAACTGTCCCGACGCCGATGTCGCCTGGCTTGATCCCGCAACCGGCCGAGAGACGCCTTACTCCTCGCCCCTCCTCGCCGTGTTCGGGTTTTTCAGGTTGTCGGCAACGCCCGATCGTGGTATACTGCGTATCCCAGGTACGGAGACCCCCGAATCGACAAGCAGGCCCGGGCGCGGTGAAGCGGCACGCTCAAGTCCCCGCGTCCATGCCTGACTCTGAGGCAGGGAGTGTGCATCAGTCTGTTTCGGTGTGGAGGAGGCCGAGGTCAATGGAGCACGTTTCCGTCCGGAGCGATGGCGTCGTCACACTCGGCAGTGGGAACAGTCCCGTCTTCGAAGCCCTGGAGGGCCGGCTGCTGCTGTACGGCAGCGTGCCGGCCTTTAACACCGACGTGCCCGACCAATGGGTGCTAACCCCTGGCGCCCGCGGGCTTATCATCGGCATCGACGGCTTCGACGCCGACGGCGACCCGCTCACCATCGCCGCTTCGAGCAGCAACCCCCTGATTCACGTCTCGACGCCCTACGACCAAGCGACCGCCCCGCTCATAGCGGTGCTGCACTTCGCCGCCGGCGCCGCGCTGACGCCGATCGGGGACATAACGGTGCAACTTCTCCA
>CAYWTX010000019.1:0-21426 GCA_964461295.1 uncultured Planctomycetaceae bacterium
CGTCCTCGCCGCCGGCGTCGGGCTGGCCGATCCAGCCAGGCAGCTTGCCGCCGTTGTCCTTGTACTCCTTCCACAGCTTGATCCAGCGCGGGTAGGGCATCGACCACACGCTGGTGATGCCCCACTCGGCCGCCTCGTCCATCACGGCCTTCACCCGGTCGTCGGTGTACCACTCCCTCATGCCGGCGCCCTGCGGGCCGCCGTGCGAGTTGCCGTAGAAGGGGTTGGCGCCCAGGATGATCCGGGAGATCTCGACCGGGCCGATCTTCACGGTCGGCACGACCAGCTTGGGCTTGAAGCCGGCCCGCTTGCCCGCCGCGGCCGCCACCGTCTCGGCGCCCATCGCCGCCCGCCCCGCCGCCAGGGCCGCGCCCGCCGCCATCGTGCTCTTCAGAAAACCACGCCGGGACTGGTTCTCACGCATCGTCGTCTCCTTGGGGTCTAGGCTCGCCAAGGCCGCTCGCGGCCCTTCTTCTTCACCTCGCCGTACACGTCCAGCATCACGTTCACGTCCTCGATGATCTGGAAATCGTACATGCCCACGCACAGCAGGTCGGCCCCGCCGGCGAAGGCATACTCGAAGCCCTTCCACGGGTTGATCGCACCGGCGGCCAGGATCTTGAACGCCACCCACGGCTCGGGGCGCTGCTTCATGTACGCCACGGTTTCCTCGGGTTCTTCGCACCAGGCGCTGTCGTTGCGCTCCTTTAACCCGGCAGACCAGTAATCGAGTTGGTGAATCGTCTTCATCCAGAAGTCCGGCAGAATGCCCGCGTCCACGCAGCCCTTGACGGTCGCCAGCTTGTGGGCGCCAATCCCGCCCGGCACGCCGAGGGACCGCATCAGATCCAGGGCCTTGGCGACCTTGCCGAACTCGCCGCGCCGGACGAGCTGGTCGGCATCGCCGCCCATGATGTAGCAGGCGCACGCGCCGGCGTCTACGCCGCGGCGGATGTTGTCCATCAGCTTCCCGCCCCCGGCGCAGTCGGAGATGAACTTGATCTTCCCGATCTCCCGCCGCCAGTACTCGTTGATCACGCCGCACAGCATCGGGTTGGTCAGCAACGCGTTGATGCCGCACTTCTCGGCCAGCAGGAGCGTCTCGAAGACCTTGTCGCGGTGGTGGTACGCCTTCACAAGCCGGTCGACGTAGATCAGGTCGCGGGCATGCGCCCAGCCGCCGATCAGGTTGCCGCCGAGGATCATGCGGCTGATCTCGACGTTGCCGATCTTCGTCATCGGCACCAGGCCTTTCAGCTCTTTGAGGCCGGCGGCGCTGAAGGACTTCATCGTCGCGCTGGTGACGGCGTCCGCCCTGCCTTCGCGAAGCCGCTGCCGCTCGAAGCTCATCCACCCGTGCCGGCGCAGGGCGGCCACCACGAACGCCCCGACGAACGGCATCGTCGCCATCCCGGCGAGCAGCTCGCGCCGCAGAACCAGCGGGGGCTTCTCATCCGGCGAATCGGCAGTCGGCAGTCCGCGGTCCGCGGTTCCCGCTTTGCGTGCCCGCCTCCACAGCAGGTGCGCCCACCGGTCCAGCCCGGCGAACCTGCCCGTGGGGAACACCAGCACGGCCGCCAGGGCGGCCAGTTCCACGATGTTCTTGTTGACGATGAGGTAGTGGCCCTCGGCCGGCGGCGTCATCCCCAGCCCCGCCAGCGCGGGGTGGGCCAGGTAATACAGCGCCAGCAGGGCCATGCCCGCCCCGGCCGCGACGCGAGTGAACAGCCCCAGCATCAGGCAGCCGCCGATGGCCATCAGCGCCCAGACGTTGGCCGTGTCGACGACGACCATGACCTGCGGCTGGGCGGCCGCCCATCGGAACACCGGCGCCAGCACCCAGCGGGACAGGTCGAGGAAGTTCGCGGCCGACCAGTTGGGATCGAGCAGCTTGGCCAGGCCTTCGTACAGGAAGTGCCAGCCGATGGCGACGCGCAGCGCCGTCAGGAGCGAAAGCTGGAACGTCGACCACCGCCGCGGCATCGAGCACCTCAACATCAAGCCCGTCCATTCCTTGAACTCCCCCCATCGTACCAAGGCGCGGGGCATTCCGCGTCGGGCAACTCGGAGCCGGGACGTGACGGCGGCCTGGGTCTTTGGGGCCGCGGCGGAGGTTTGTATGATAGCGGACTGGAAAGGAATCACCATGGTCACTCCACGTGCTGTCGCGGTCGGGATCGCGGTCGCCGGGCTGGTTTGGGGGTTGCTGGGCGCGCATCGCGCCGTCGCGGCCGAGACCTCGGCGGCGGATGTGCTCCAGCAGTCGGGGGTGACGCGCGGGCTGTGCGTCGTCGTCAACGCCGACGCTGCCGGTTCGGCGGCCGCGGGCGACCTGGCCATCGGCATCGCCCGCTCGGCCGAGGCCATGGTCGTGCACGTGCTGGACGCCAGCGGGTCCGGAGCGGCCGCGGCGCGGGCCGCGGCGCAGAAGGCGGGCCTGGCGCAGCGCGTGTCGGCCGAGGCGTACGGCGAGAAGAAGCTCCCCTACCCGGACAACTACGTGAACCTGCTGATCGCCGCGGCGGGCGCGGTGGCCGAGGAAGAGGCGCTGCGCGTGCTGACGCCGGCCGGCGGCGTGGGATACGTGGGAGGCGGCGGTCCACGGGTTCCACCGGTCTCACAGATGAAGAAGTTGACCAAGCCTCGCCCGGCGGGGATGGACGAGTGGACGCATCAGCGGCACGCGGCGGACGGGAACCCTTGCTCGGCGGACAGCATCGACATGACGGCGGTGCCGGACCGGCTGCGGTGGGCGGGGGACAACCCGCGGACCTGGTCGCACGCGATGCGAGCGGCCGGGGGGCGGGTGTTCGTGGTGATCGGCAACACGGTGACGTGCCGGGACGCGTTCAACGGCGTGCTGCTATGGAAGCGGACGTACGAGAGCGCCGGCGCCAACAGCGCCCCCAGCGCGGCGCTGAACCGCCCGGTTGCCGCGGCGCAGCGGCTGTTTCTGCACCATCGCGGCGGGGGGATCGCGGTGATCGACGCGGCCAGCGGCGAGGTCGTGCGGCTGATCGAGCGCCCGGCGCGGCTGCTGGAGTTCATCCACGTGGGGGACGGCGCGTCCGAAACCGGGCGGTTGTTGCTGCGCGACGCCAACGGCGTGTCGTGCGTCGAGCCCGCCGGCGGGCGCGAGTTGTGGCGCGTGGAGGCCCCGGCGGCGCCGAACCTGGTCGAAGGCGCGATGGGCGGCAAGCGCATGCCGCAAGGGTTCGTCGTGCCGCATCTGGTCGCCGACGGCGCCGGCGCCCGCGTGTACTTCATCACGGGCCAGAAGAAGCAGACCGGCGAGAAGAAGGACCCCAAGGGCGCGGCCGTGCCGGTGTTCTCGTGGCGGGCGCGGGCGGTGGGCCTGGCCGTGGCGGGCGGGAAGGAAGTATGGCGGTGCGAGGACGAGAAGCTGGGCGAGACCGCGTGCGTGGCGATGCACGTTCACGGAACGCTGGTGGGCTTCAACGAGGGGGCGTTCTGGGGCGTGCCGACCAACCTTCGCCAGGGCGCCGACGGGCCGGCCGACGGCAACGCCGGGCCGTGGGTGCTGCGGGCCCGTTCGTGGGACCGCGAAGGCAAGAAGCTGTCCAGCGCGGCGTTCACCGACCTCAAGCGGGCGACGACGTGCCTGCTGGAGGCCGGCGGGATGGTGTGGGTTCGCGACGACAAGGGGATGTACTTCGGCGAGGGGACGCCCACCGAGCGCGAGAGCAAGACCCGCGGCTGGTCGGGGCTGGACGTGCGCACGGGCACGCTGAAGCGGCGGGTGTGCTACCCCATCGACATCGACTGGTCCGGGCGCTGCTACAGCGACGTGGCGACCGGCAACACGATCCTGTCGCAGACGATGGAGATCGTGGGCATCAACGGCAGCGACCTCAAGCACGTTCGCGGCATCCGCGGGCAGTGCGGCATCGGCTTCATCGTGGCCAACAACGCGGTGTATACGCCGCCCAACCAGTGCATCGGCTGCTACCCGATGGTGCGCGGCGCGATCTCCTACGAGACGGACAAGGGCCCGCACGTCGTCGTGGCCGACGACAAGCGGCTGGAGCGGGGGCCGGCGTACGGAAAGGTCGGAACCGGGAACCCGGAACCCGGAGCCGGGAGAGACCCGGAATGGCCGATGTATCGCTGCAACGCGCTGCGCACGGGCTGCACGGAGGGCAAGGCGGCGGCCGAGGGCGCGGCCGTCCGGTGGCAGGCGGCCCTGGGCGCCCGCTGCACGCAGCCGGTGGTGGCGGGCGGGCGCGTTTTCACGGCCGTGGCCAACGAGCGGCGCGTCGTGTGCCTCAACGCGGCGGACGGCAGAGAGCTTTGGGATTTCACGGCCGGCGGGCGGATCACCACCTCGCCCACCGCGCAGGGGGAGTTGTGCCTGTTCGGTTCGCACGACGGCTACGTGTACTGCCTGCGGGCCTCCGACGGGGCGCTGGCGTGGCGGTTCAACGCCGCGCCGGAGCACCGGCGGATCGTGTTCGGCGAGCAGGTCGAGTCGCCCTGGCCGGTGTTCGGCAGCGTGCTGCTGTACGACGGGGCGGTGTTCGCCACGGCGGGGCAGTACTCGGCCCTGGACGGCGGGCTGCACTTCTGGGCCCTGGACCCGGCGACGGGCAAGGCTCGCTTCCACCAGGTCTTCGCGGGCATCAAGGGCGACAAGGCCGTCATCCTCCCCACCCACTGGTACAAGCACGAAGACCACGCGATGAACAACATCCTGTCCGGCGACAAGGGCCGCCTGCGGTTCTACGACGAATGGGGCGGCTGGGAGTTCGACGCCAGGGACGGCACGATGACACAGGCCCTCGGCGTGGTGCCGCAGCCGGGCTTCCCCACCGGACGCATCTCCCCGGGCGACCCCAACACGGTCGAACGCTGGCCCTGGGCGGGCTTCGACCGTGTCTCGCTGGCCTACCTGATGTACGGCCTGCCGTTCGGCCTGCGCCAGTCGCTGGAACTGGACCCGCGGACGCGGGCAAGCGGCACGGCCGGACATTTCATGTTCTTCCCGGACAAGCAGGGCCCGGGCATCTGGCTGCGCGCCAAGGGCGACGCGACGGAGGTCGAACCCGAGCCGTGGGTGCAGCCGACGGACCCGAAGGTGATCGGCTTCCCGAAGACGTTCTACGCCGATCCCAGGCGCGTGGAACTGAAGAAGGACCTCTGGCCGACCAGGAGCGTGGCGATTCGCGTGCAGGCGTTCGCGATGGCGGGCAAGGAAACGCTGTGGCTGGCGGGCACGTGCCCGCCGCCGGCGCCGCCGGCGACGCAACCTGCGGTTGCCCCCGCCAGTGGAGCATCCTCCGCGTCGGAACAGAGTCCGGCCGTGGCGGCCCGGTCGTCTCCCGCGAGTGCGGCGCCTTCGCCCGCGTCGGAACAGAGCCGGGCCGTGCCGGCCCGGTCGCCTTCGGATGGTGGGCCGCAACCCAGGAGCGAACTCATCTGTCTTTCACTCAAGGACGGCAGCCAGCTCGGCCAGTGGCCTTTCGAGGGCGAGGCGACGTTTGACGGCCTGTCGATCGCGGGCGGGCGCGTGTACGTCGCCACGCACGAGGGGAAGGTGTACTGCTTCGGGAAGTGATCGCTGGAAGGAGACCGCCCTCGGACCGGTTGTCGGCTATAATGCAGCGTCATTGCATTTTACCCGATCATGGAGAAGCATGTACTACGATCGTGCGATGGAGGAATGCTGGGCCGAGGCAACGGAGCAGTTCCCTGTGCTGCTGCTGACGGGGCCCAGGCAGGTGGGCAAGACAACCCTCCTGCAGAACCTGTGCGAGCGGCAGCGGCGGTACGTCGCCCTGGACGACCCCACCCTTCGCGCGATGGCGGACGACGATCCTGCTCTCTTCCTGCAACGGTATCAGCCGCCGCTGCTCATCGACGAGATCCAGTACGCGCCGCAGCTCCTGCCGCACATCAAGATGGCCGTCGATGCCGCGAGGCGCCCGGGGATGTTCTGGCTCACCGGCTCGCAGCAGTTCCAGATGATGCGGGGGGTATCCGAGACGCTGGCGGGACGCGTGGCCATCCTGAACCTGCTGGGATTCTCGGCCAGAGAGAGACACCGGCTGAGGCTGGACGTGCCGCCGTTCCTGCCCACGCGCACGTCGATGATCGAGCGCGCGGATTCCGCCTCGCCGTCGAGCCTCAAGAGCGTCTACGGCGACATCTGGCGGGGCTCGTTTCCGTCTCTGACGGCCGGGCCGGTGAGGGACCGCGACCTTTTCTATAGTTCGTACTTGCAGACGTATCTCCAGCGGGACGTGCGCGATCTGGCCCAGGTGGGAAGCGAAACGGCGTTCGTGCGGTTCCTGAAGGCGGCAGCGGCGCGAACGGGCCAGCTCCTCAACCTGGCGGAGCTTGCCCGCGATGCGGACGTCTCGCCGAATACTGCCAGGAACTGGTTGTCCATCCTTCAGACAAGTTTTCAGGTTCTCCTGCTCCAGCCATACCACTCGAACCTGACCAAGCGGCTGGTGAAGGCGCCCAAGCTGTACTTCCTGGACACTGGCTTGTGCGCCTACCTGGCCGAGTGGTCGTCGCCGGGAACGCTGGAGGCGGGGGCGATGTCCGGCGCGATCCTCGAGACGCACGTCCTGTGCGAATTGCTGAAGAGCTGGTGGAACAGGGGCAGGACGCCGCAACTGTTCTACTATCGCGACCATGACGGCAAGGAGATCGATTTCCTGCTCATGCAGGACCAGGTGATGTACCCGCTGGAAGTGAAGAAATCGGCGAGCCCCAAGCGAGAATGGGCCGACTTCGCCAAGAGACTGGGAAAGTCGCGGGTCGGTGAGGGCGGCGTCCTGTGTTTCTGCCCCGAGGTGGCCCCGCTGACGGAGAGGGTCGCTGCGTTGCCTGTCGGGATCATCTGAGGGCCGGCGCACAGCCCTGCTGACGGGGCGGAAGAGAGGAGCACGCGAAGGCGCGGGCACCGGTGCAATCCAATCGACAATCGGCAATTGTCACGTCACCGCGCCGTAGACCACGCCGGAAATCGTCGCCATCGCCACCACCAGCGTCACGTACGCCGCGGTCTTGCGGGCGCCGAGGATGCCCGCGATCACCAGCATGCTCGGCAGGCTCAGCGCCGGCCCGGCCAGCAGCAGGGCCAGCGCCGGCCCCTTGCCCATGCCCGAGCCGATCAGGCCCTGGACGATGGGCACTTCCGTCAGCGTGGCGAAGTACATGAATGCCCCGAACACCGACGCGAAGAAGCTCGTCCACACCGGCCAGACCGCGCGCACCGCCCCTTCGGAGCTTCGGCCGGCCAGGCCGGTCGCCGCCAGCATCCCGTCGGGCTTGTCTCCCACGAGCATCTCCACGTACTTCGAGGGGATCAGGCCGTCGTGCCCCGGCCGGCCGAGGAGGAACCCGGCCACCAGCACGCCGATAAACAGCAGGGGCAGGATGAGCTTGGCGAAACCCCAGCTTTGGGACACCCACTCGCGCAGTTCGTCGCGACGATACCACCGCCACAGCATGAGCCCCAGCAGGCCCAGCATCGCCGCCACCAGCAGCCATCGCGCCGCGTGCATCCAATCCCGCACGGGCGCCGCGTTCGCCTCCAGCAGGCCCTTGAGCTGCGCGGCGGGGATGACGTGCTCCAGGCCGGCCGAGTCGCGCATGACCACGCCGTTGGCGTCCCGGCGGACGACGCGGCCTTCCACCTCGTAGGTCGCCAGGCCGTTGGGGCAGCAGACGAACACGGCCCGCACGTCGCCGCCGCGGGCCCAGTTGGCGAAGGCAAGCACGCCCACCATGGCGACGAAGGGCAAGGCCGTCTTCCACAGCGGGCGCGGGGCCTGGACGTCGGGCATTGCAGCGGCCGCCGCGGCCACGCGCTGGCTCTCCTCGCGGCGGTAGATGAAATGCATCGCGCCGCCGATGACGATGGCGAACGAAACCGCCCCCACGGCCCGCGCCACGCCCATCTCCAGGCCCAGGACGCCGGCGGTCAGAATGACCGCCATCACGTTGATGGCCGGGCCGGCGTACAGGAACGCGACGGCGGGGCCCAGGCCCGCGCCCATGCGGTAGATGCCCGGGAACAGCGGCAGCACGGTGCAGGAGCACACGGCCAGGATGGAGCCGGACACGCTCGCGACGCCGTAGGCGAGCGGCTTGTTCGCCCGCGGGCCGAGATACCTCATCACGGACGCCTGGCGAACGAACGAAGCAATGGCCCCGGCGATGAAGAGCGCGGGGATGAGGCGCAGCAACACGTGTTCGCGAGCGTACCATCGCGCCAGGCGCATCGCCTCGCCGAGGGCGTTCTGGAGGACCGCGCTCTCCACCGGCAGCCAGAACACGCCGAGGAATATCGCGACGGCGATGAGGAGTTTCCTGATCTCGGTTTTCATCTGGAGACATTAGAGCACAGGGGGGATTTGCGGAGGAAGGGATTCTCCATCGCTTCGGGTGGTTCCGCGGACCGCAAGCGGGAGAGGGCAGGCGCCGTACCTCGGAGTTTGGGCACGGGGCGGTTTTCGGTCTTGTGTTCTTCCTGGGGCGGAGTTACTTTACAACGTTCTGCCCCAGCCGGGGTGTCGGGATCGGTCGGACTTGTCCCCAAGCGGAGAAAGACTATGGCGGAACACGTGGAGTTGAATCGCAAGGCCTTCAAGCTGGCCAAGCAGATCGTGAAGATGTGCACCGAGGCGGGCAGCGGACACCCCTCCAGCGCCCTGTCGCTGCTGCACATCGTCACCGCGCTGATGTACCGGGTGATGCGCTACGAGCCGCAGGACCCCTGGAACCGCGCCAGCGACCGCCTCGTGCTGTCCGAAGGCCACGCCGTGCCCGTCGTCTACGCCGCCTACTGCGACCTCGGCGGCGTGGTCGGCACGTCCGACCGCCCCTCCATGCTGCGATTCGAGGACGCCCTCACCCTGCGCGCCGCCGACAGCGTCCTCGACGGCCATCCCAATCCCGCCATCGGCTTGCCTTTCTTCGACGCCGCCACCGGCTCGCTGGGCCAGGGCGTGTCGGTCGCCGCCGGACTGGCCGGGGCTGCCCGCCTCGACGGATTCGACAAGAAGATCTACGTCATCTGCGGCGACGGCGAAAGCCGCGAAGGGCAGATCTGGGAAGCCCTCGACTTCATCGTCGACCACAAACTCAACGCCGTGCGCGTCATCGTCAACTGCAACGGCCAGGCGCAGAGCGATTACGTTTCCGCCCAGCAGAAGGCCGACACGCTGACGGCCAAGCTGAAGGCGTTCGGCTTTGACGTCCTGGAGATCGACGGGCACAACTGGGACGAAATCTTCGCGGCCTTGACGGCCCCCGCGCCCGGCAGGCCGGTGGCGGTCATTGCCCGCACGGTGAAGGGCTGGGGCGTTCAGGAGTTGCAGAAGCACACGTACCACGGCAAGCCGCTGGAGCCCGGGCAGATCGAGCAGGCCATGGCGGACCTGGACGCCAAGGCGGCCGAGATGGGCGTGACCGACGGCGCCGACGCCCAGGCCGTGCAGATCGTCCGCCCTCCGCAGGTCGAGCGGCAGCGCGGGTTCATCCCGATCTCGGCCGGGGCGTTCGCCGACGCGATGAATGCGGCGGGACTGGGCAAGGCGCTGGAGAGCCGCAAGATGAGCACGCGGAAGGCGTACGGCGGCGCCCTGGCCGCCCTGGGCGCCGACCACCGCGTGGTCGCCCTGGACGGCGACGTGAAGAACTCCACGTTCGCCGAAATCTTCGCCAGGAAGTACCCTGACCGCTTCTTCGAGGCCCGCATCGCCGAACAGAACATGGTATCGGCCGCCGCGGGCCTGTCGGCCGGAGGGAAGATCCCCTTCGCCTCCAGCTTCGCCAAGTTCCTCGTCCGGGCGTACGACCAGGCCGAGATGGCGATCATCAGCAACGCCAACGTCAAACTGTGCGGTTCGCACGCGGGCGTGTCGCTGGCGGCCGACGGCCCCAGCCAGATGGGCCTGCCGGACCTGGCGTTCATGCGGTCATTCGCCCACTCCAAGCGGGTGGACGGCAACCCGGCGTGCCGGCTGTTCCTGCCCTCCGACGCGATCTCGGCGTTCAAGCTCACCGAGCTGATGGCCAATACCAACGGGTTCTGCTACATGCGCACGCATCGCCCGGAGGTGAGCTTCCTGTACGACGAGGCGGACACGTTCACGCTGGGCGGATTCCGGCACCTGATCGACGGGGAGGATGTGGCGATCGTGGCGTCGGGCTACATGGTGCACGTGGCCAAGAAGGCGTGCGCGCTGCTGGAAGACGCGGGGCTGTCGGCCAGCCTCATCGACGCGTACTCGATCCCGCTGGACTGCGAGGAGATCCTCCAGATCGGCGACGACTGCCGCGGGCAGGTGCTCGTGGTCGAGGACAACTACCTCGGCGGCATCGCCGACGAGTTGGCGATGGCGGCGGCCAAGAGCGACCTCGGCGTGATGGTCACCCCGATGTACGTGCAGAGCATCCCCAAGAGCGCCAAGACGCCCGAGGAGACGCTGAAGTTGGTGGGCCTGACGGCCGAGGACATCGCCCGCACGGCCCAGAGCCTGTTCGACCAGAGCGCGTAGCGCGACCACAGAGACACAGAGCACACGGAGAAGGGGCGGAGCGAAGGCGCCGCCCCTTTCTCATGCGCGGGAGCCGATCCGCACGCTTGCGCGGATCGCCGGAACGCAAGCCAGGAGGGAAGGTTCCCTCTCGCTACGGTTCCCACCCCATCGCGGCGCGGATCTCCTTCGCCTTGCGGTGCACCACGCAGCGGCCGATCGCCAGCAGGAGCTTCTGCTCGGCGGGCGACAGGTCGTACCACGTCCACACGTCGCGGGCGAGCGAGAACGGACTCGCGCCGGGGCCGACCTTCAGGCCCGCGCGCTTCAGCCCGGCCAGGTCGTCGCGGGTGAAACCGAACCGCTCCAACTCGGCGCAGTCCTTGCAGTCGGCCAGGTCGTCGAAGCTCAGGAAGACCGGATGGATGGCCGAGCCGTTGGCGTCGGCGGCGCACAGGGCGGCCGTCAGTTCGCGCGACCGCCCGCGCCAGGCGTCGAGCGAGCCGACGGCGACGCGTCCGGCCGTGGCGAGCATCCCCGGCGAGGCGGGCGTGTTCGAGAACGGCGCCAGCGGCCCGTTGTACGCGTCGATCACGAGGAGCACCTTGCGGGCTGCGCGGTCCTGGCGGAGCATTCGCACGGCCGTGACGACGCCGAGGTTGTCGGCCAGGCCGCCGTCGAGCAGGTGGAGGTAGGGATTGCGGGGGTCCATGGAACTGTCCAGGGTGATGGCGGGCAAGGCGACGGGGAAGGCGCCGCTGGCCATGAGGCCCAGCGCCAGCGGGGCGGAATAGGGGAGCCGGTCGCGGTCGGCGCCCGCGCGTTCGCCCGCGACCTTGGCCAGTCGATGCCGCCAGCCGCGGATCTGGTAGAGCTTCAGATGGTCGGGGGTGAACGGGAAGATGGCGGTGTTCTCGAACGTGGTGGCGTTGGCGGCCCAGTAAGGAACCCGGGGAAGCTGGTTGCCGTCGCGCGGCACGAAGACGTCGGACAGCCGCAGGCTGGCGTCCGCGGCGCCGGTCTTGCGTTGGCGCCATTCGCGGCCGAGGACGTTGTCGTCGAAGCAGCTTTCGAGGAAGTCGCCGCGGTGCCACCTGCCGAGGGTGGCGATGGCCAGGGCGCCGCGGAGGATCTCGCTGACGTAGTTGTGCTCCAGGTGCCCGCGCAGGCCGGGATCGGTGTTCTGCCGCTCCAGCGGCAGCTTGGCCGAATCGCCGCTGAAGGCGGCCGCGAGGGAGTACCCCTCGGGCGAGCCGTGGAACGTGGTGTAGTCGCGCAGGCTGGACAGGTACGCCCCGGCCGCCATGCCGCCGCCGGAGACGGTGGAGAGGTAGTCGACCTCGCCGAGGACGTTGCGGAGCTTGTCGCGGCGCGCCAGTTCTTCCAGGCCCAGCAGCGCGCCGATGCCGAAGTTGGCGGCGCGGTGCCCGCCGCCGGAGATGGCGACGGCCACGGCGAGGCCGGGGTTCTGCCCGCCGGGGCGGTCCTGCACGGAGCGATACTCGGACATCCGGATGGGACACTCGGCGTAGGCTTCGCCGCAGCGCGGGGCGACGAGGGTGGATGCGTCCTGCGTGGCGCAGCCTGAAAGGAGAAGAAGCAGTGATGAACACAGAGGAACCCGGAGGAGAGGCGACGGGCGGGGCATGGTCGGCTTCCTTTCCACCGCGACTCGTTACCGCTTTTGCGGGGCGGGGTCAAGCCGTATAATCCCCGGCTTCGCGCGGCTGCGGACGTCGCAGCCGCGGCGCCCAGGACCTCCCCCGTTATTTCTGAGGACGGACATGGCAGTGATACCGGCAACCCAGGATCGCCTGCGTCGCAACATCGCGTTTGACCTCGAGCTTCACGTCACGGGCGGCGCGGGCGATCTGGCGGCCGCGATCCACGCCGCCGCGGGGGCCGGGGCCGAGATCGGCGGCGTGAACCTCGCCGCGCGGCCCGGCGGGCCGCTCGTATACGACATCCGCCTGTTCACCACCGGCGACGAGCAGATGTCCGCCGTGCGGACGGCCGTGGCGGGCGTCAAGGATGTCCGGATCGCCCGCGTGCTGGACGCGGCGCTGGAGAGCCATCGCGGCGGGGCGTGCGAGATGCGCAGCCGCATGGCGATCCGGACGAACACCGACCTGCGGATCCTCTACACGCCGGGCGTGGCCCGCGTGTGCAAGGCCATCCAGGCCGACCCGTCGCTGGCCCGCACGTACACCAACTTGCCCAACAAGGTCGCCATCGTCACCGACGGCACGGCCATCCTGGGCCTGGGCGACATCGGCCCCATCGCCGGTCTGCCCGTGATGGAAGGCAAGGCCGCCATCTTCTGGGAGTTCGTGGGCATTTCGGCCGAGCCGATCCTCATCGACACGCGCGACCCGGAGGAGTTCATCCGCGTGGTGGAGAAGATCGCCATCACGTTCGGCGCGATCCAGATCGAGGACGTCAAGGCCCCCGAGTGCTTCCACATCACGCGGACGCTCGACGAGCGGCTGCCGATCCCCGTCTTCCACGACGACCAGCACGGCACGGCCACCATCGTGCTGGCCGGGCTGTACAGCGCCCTGAAGCGGACCGGGCGGAAGATCGGCGATTTGCGCGTGGCGATCAGCGGCGCGGGCGCCGCGGGCACGGCCATCACCGACCTGTTGCAGCGGGCCGGCGTGGGCGACGTGGTGCTGGCCGACCGGGCGGGCGTCGTCCACCGCGGGCGCAAGGCGAACATGAACCCCGAGAAGGAAGCCCTGGCCGCGCGGACCAACGGCGACAACATCCAGGGCACGCTCGCCGACGCCATGAAGGGACGCGACCTGTTCATCGGCGTCAGCCAGGCAAACCTCGTCAGCAAGGACATGGTGCGGGCCATGGCGCCCAAGCCCATCGTCTTCGCCCTGGCCAACCCCGTCAGCGAGATCGCCGTCGCCGACGCCTACGACGCCGGCGCGGTCCTCGCCGCCGACGGGCGCATGATGAACAACGCCCTGGCGTACCCGGGCATCTTCCGCGGGGCGCTCGATTCGGCCGCCAGGACGATCACGATCGACATGATGATGGCCGCGGCGGCGGCGCTGGCGGGCATCGTGCCCGCCGGCGAGTTCCTGCCGGACATGATGGACCCCGCGACGCACCAGGCGGTGGCCGAGGCGGTGAAGAACGCCGGAACGAAGCGATAAGGCGCCGTCACGAAATAACTTGTTCACGTTTCCCAGGTGGCACAGGTCTCCGACCTGTGCTGCACAGCTTGGAAAGCTGTGCCACCAAGACTGGCTTGCTCAGGTTATCTCGTGACGGACCCTAAGCCCCCCGCCGGTCGCCTCTGGGCTTGCGGTCCGGCAGACGCGCGGCGAATCGTGCTTTCCTGCCGTGCTTGGAGGATGGGGCCGCGGCTCGCTCCGAGCTTGACACTCGACACTTGACACTCGACACTTCCCTCCGTGTTCACGGGCATCACTCAACACATTGGGACGGTGCGGAGCATCGGCGCCGCCGCGGGGGGCGGGCTGCGGGTGCGGGTGGACCTCGGGCCCTTGGTCGAGGGCCTGGCGCTGGGCGACAGCGTGGCCGTGGACGGCGTGTGCCTGACGGCCTGCCGCATCAGTGGCGCCGAGGCCGAGTTCGACGCCATCGCCGAGACGGTTTCGCGCACGACGCTGGCTGCGTTGCGGGCCGGGGCCAAGGTGAACCTGGAGCGCCCGCTCCAGGCCGGCGGGAGGCTGGACGGGCACATCGTCCAAGGGCACGTCGACGGCGTGGCCGAAGTCCGGCGGGTCGACACGGGCGGCGGGCAGTGGACGGTGGAGTTCGCGGCCGGACGCGAGTTGACCGACGAGATGGTCGTCAAGGGTTCGGTCGCGCTGGCGGGCGTGTCGCTGACGCTGACGGCCGCGGGGGAAGGCCGGTTCGCCGTGGCGCTGATCCCGACGACGCGGCAGCGGACGACGCTGGGCCTGCTTGGCGTCGGGACGAAGGTGAACGTCGAGACGGACGTGATCGGCAAGTACGTGATGAGGTACCTGCGTCAGATGAGCGCGGGCGACGGCGGGGGGGGACTGACGCTGGAGAAGCTGAAGGTGGCGGGGTTCCTGTAGGAAGGGCCATGCGGCGCCGCCGAAAGAGGAGGGCCGAAGCAGTGACGAACGAGCGAAGGAGCCGGCTACCCGATTCTCGCGCTTCCGCCAGTCACGGCGTGGGGCCGGTTGGCCGACTCGCGTTGGCGGCGGCATGGTTCGTCTGGGGCGCGGCGCCGGCGAGCGGGCCCGCGACCGGCCAGACCCGCCCCGCGACGATCCCGCTGCCGGAGGAGATCGCCCCCGGGGCCTGGCGCAAGGCCGCCGAGGGCGAGCCCAACCGCCCCGGCTGGGGCGGCATGGTCCACGACGCGTCCTCGGCGCGCAACCTCAAGTGGGTCGCGCCGCTGGGGCCTCCCATGGCCGGCGGCGTGTGCTACGGCGCGCCCGCCGTCGGCGAAGGCAAGATCCTCATCGGTTGCGACGGCTCGGCCTACGACGAGCGATACGTCCACCCGGCGGACTACTTCACGGCGTCGCGGTTCGGACGGGGGGCCAACCAGATGAAGCGGGCTGCCCTGTTGTGCCTGGAGGAGGCCACAGGCCGGCTGGTTTGGCAGTACAATGTCAACGGGCACAGGCGGTACAGCAAGATTCCCGAGGGCGGGATCCGCGTCGGGGTGTGCAACCGCCCGGCCATCGACGGCGGGCGGGCGTACTTCGTGGGCTACCAGAACGAGGTGATGTGCGTGGACCTGGCTGGGCAGGCCAACGGCAACCAGGGCCCGTTTCTGGACGAGCGCGAGCACTTCCGGGACCACTGGCCGACGGCGGGCCGTGACGGCCGTCTGGACCGCCTGAGGGAGACCGACGCCGACGTGCTGTGGATGTACCACGTCCCCAGGGAGTTGGGGTTCACGTTCGACTGCGCCGCGTCGAGTTCCCCCCTGCTGTACGACGGCCGCCTTTACGTGGGCACGTGCGTGGGCGTGGCCCATCGCGGCGTGAACAACCACAAGCGGTGCGACACGCCGGGGGCCCCGGCCCTGATCGTCCTGGACCAGCGGACCGGCAGGCTGCTGGCCGCCGAGAACGAAGGCATCGCCTCGCGCGTCCAGCATGGGGCATGGTGCTCGCCGTCGCTGGTGGAAGTCGGCGGGCGCAAGCTTGTCCTCTTCGGCGGCGGCGACGAGTGGTGCTACGCCTTCGACCCCCAGCCGCGGGCGGGCGTCGAGCGATCGTATGCGGCCGAGGACCCCAACGCCGGCACGGTGACGATCCCAGCGCGCGTGGGGGTGCTCCGGTGCGTCTGGAAGTTCAACGCCAACGGCGACAACCGCGCGGCCTACTCTTACTACCAGGCCGCACGCGGCATGACCGGCGCGGTGATCGGCACGCCGGGCTTCGACGGGCGGCGGGCCTACGTCAACGTCGGCGTGGACTGGTCGAAGCCCTGCAAGGGCCTGCTGAGCTGCTACGACGCCGCCGGCAGCGGCGACATCAGCGCCGCGGGGCGGGTCTGGCTGTGCGAATCCGTCGGGGCGAGCTGCTCGTCGCCGACGGTGGCCGGCGGGCTGGTCTTCACCGCCGACTTCGCCGGCAACGTGCACTGCGTCGACGCCGCCGACGGCAGCAGCCTCTGGACGCACAAGCTGGGCGAGGCGATCCACTCCTCGCCGCTGGTGGCCGACGGCAAGGTGTACGCCGGCGGCAGCAACGGCAGCTTCGTGATCCTTCGCGCCCGGCGCCAGAAGGAGGTCCTCTGTCAGACGAGTTTCTGCGGCGAGCGATGCGCCAACGGGATCGAGGCCAGCCCCGCCGCCGCCAACGGCGTCCTCTACGTGCCCACCCGCACCGTCCTGTACGCCTTCGAGAAGAGGTAGCCTCGCCCAGCGCCCCGGGCAGCGGGGCCGTCTCGTCAGGCCCGGGTCCGGCCAAGCGGACGGATGGCGCGCCGCGGTTCACGCAACGCCATGCGGTCGAGCAAGAATCACAGCCCCATCCGCCTGCCCAGGATGGCCAGGCTGTACTCCCGGCCGTCCATCTCCGCCACGCGGGGCAGCAGGCCCCATCGCTCGAACCCGGCCGCCTGGAACAGGCGCAGGCTCGGCGCGTTGTGGGCGAAGATGAACGCCAGCAGCGTGCGGATGCCCAACTCCATGGCGCCGAGGTCGGTCGTACCTTGCGCGAAGCGAGAGAAGATGAGATGATACGCTTCGGCATTCGGACAAGCGACGGGAAGGGCGAGGAAACGATGGAAACGATGGCAGTTCTCAAGATGGCCGGGTTGGTTGCTGTCCTGGCGGCGGGCGGACTGGCCGCGACCGCGGCCGCCGCGGCGGGCGGGCCCGCAAGCAGGCCGGCCACGAGGCCCTCGGGCGGGGCACTGCGCCTGCCGGCCGTGTTCTCCGACAACATGGTGATTCAGCGCGACGCGGCGACGCCGATCTGGGGCTGGGCGGGCGCGGGAAGCAAGGTGACGGTGGAGGTGGACCTCGGCGCGCCCGGCGGGCTTCCGCGGCGTGGGGCCGGCTCTTCCGAGCTTCGGCAACTCAAGGCTGTTTGTGTGTCCGCCGACGACCGGGGCCGATGGTCGGCCCTGTTGCCGGCCCTGCCCGCGGGCGGGCCGTACACGATCGCGGTTTCGGCGGAGGCGACGCTGGCCATTCGCAACGTCCTGGCCGGCGAGGTGTGGCTGTGCTCGGGGCAGTCGAACATGGAGTGGGCGTTGAAGAAGTCCACCGGCGGGGCCGAGGCCGCCGCCGCGGCCGACCACCCGCTGATCCGCTACTTCCGCGTGGAGAAGCGGTCGCTCCGCAAGCCCGCCGACGATGTCAAGGGCGAGTGGGTGGTCTGCTCGCCGAAGACGGCCGGTTCGTTCGCCGGGGTGGCATACCACTTTGGGCGCGCGTTGCACGAGAAACTGGCCGTGCCGGTGGGGCTGATCGACAACTCCTGGAGCGGGGCGCAAGCCGAGGCGCTGCTGCCGATGGAGACCATCGGCGAGCACCCCGGGCTCGCCTACCGCATCGAGAAGTGGGAGCAGTGCCGTCGCGAGTATGCCCGCGCGCTGGAGGAAAACGCCGCCGGGGAGGCGGAGTGGAAGAAGCTGGCCGATGCGGCCAAGGCGGCCGGCAAGCCGGATCCGCCCGGTCGGCCGCGGCGGGGCAAGGACCCCAACGGCCCGGAGACGACGCTGGCGGGGCTGTACAACGGCATGGTGAGCGGGCTGGTTCCCTACGCGGTGCGGGGCGTGGCGTTCTACCAGGGCGAGAACAACGTGCTGAACCCGGAGGAGTACAAGGTGGTGTTCCCCCTGCTGATCCGCACGTGGCGGGCGCTGTGGGCCAACCGGGACCTGCCCTTCCTGTTCGTGCAGATCGCCAACTTCGGCGAGCCCTCGGCCGAGCCGTCGGACACGATGTGGTCGCGCCTGCGGGATGCCCAACTTGTGGGGCTGGGCGAGCCCGGCACGGCCATGGTGGTGACGATCGACGTGGGCGGCGAGTTTCACGCGCTGAACAAGCGCCCGGTGGGCGAGCGGCTGGCGCTGGCGGCGCGGACGGTGGCCTACGGCGAGAAGGGTCTGACGCATTCCGGGCCGCTGTTTGCGCGGGCCCGGTTCGAGGGCGGCAAGGCCGTGGTGACGTTCCGGCACGCCGGCGGCGCCCTGGCCGCCCGCGGCGGCGAGGAGCTCAGGGGCTTCGCCCTGGCCGGCGAGGACCGCAACTTCGTCCGGGCCGAAGCGAAGATCGCCGGCGCGGATCGCGATCGCGTGGAGGTCTCCGCGGCCGCGGTCGCCAAGCCCCTGGCCGTGCGCTACGCCTGGGGCGTGAACCCGGTGTGCAATCTGGTGAACGACGCGAACCTGCCGGCCTCGCCATTCCGCAGCGACGACTGGCCGCCGGACAGCGCCAAGCCCTAGTTCGGCAGCGCAGGGCCAGACCCATGCCAGAGACGCCGCGCGAGAAGAGCAGGCAGGCACAGGCCCGGACCGACCGGGAGTGGGTGAAAGACGGATCCGGTCCCACAAGGACACGATGCCGATGCCGCGGCTTGGCGTCGGCTGTGGGTTTGTCTCTCCGCCGCCGCACATCGTACGTTTCTTCCACAGGCCCAGGCCGCGGGGGTGAGGCGCCCGGCCGACACTCAGAAGGAAGACGTATGACCATCGACGTAGCCGAACGGCGGATTCACGTTCGCCTTGCGGTTTCGCATCCGGTGACGCTGTGGGACCGTCGCGGGCGGCTGCTGGTTCGCGGCCGCACCGGCGACGTTTGCGAAAGCGGGCTGCTGGTGCTGGTGGCTCGCGAGCAGGAGCGGCGCGTGCCGGAATGGATCGTCGTGGAGATGGCCGTGCCGGACATCTCCTTCAGCGGCCGCGGCAAGAGCACGCGCCGGGTGCGTTTCAGCGCCCGCGTGGTTCACCGCAACGCGGTGGGGGAGAAGGTCGGCCTGGGGGTGGAGTTGATCGGCAAGGCGGAGTAGCACTGTCCGGGTCGGGTCGGGGCGCGGCCGGCCGCAACGAGTTGCCTACTGCCTTTGGTTGGGGCCTTTGGCCGGTCGGCGATGCACGCGGGCGAGGGACCATTCCAGGAGCATCAGCGCGACCGCGGCGGCCGCGAGGAACGGCCAGAGGTCGGTCCGGCCTCGGCGGAGGAACTGGCGGCCCAGGGAGGCCAGTTCGCCGCGGGCGGCGATTCGTCCGCCGGTCCGCCGGGCGAGTTCGCGGAGCGTCGCCCAGTCGGCGCCGATGGCGGCGAACTCGCGGGCGGGGAGGCGCGGCAGCGTGGTTTGCCAGAGGGCGTGGCTTGCGGCTGCGTCGGCGAACTTGACGGACAGGACGGCTGCGGCGCCGGGGGCGTCGGCGCGGGCCTCGTAGCGTCCGGGCGCGGTTTGCGCCAGGTCGAACGTTCGCGGGGCCCTCCACGGCGGCTGGTTGAGCAGGGCCTGCAATCGCAGGCCATTGATCGGCCCGTTGGCGTCGGCGGCGTCGATGGCAAGCCGCAGAGCGCCGTCGGCCCACTCGGTGGAGCCGATGAATCGCGGGTCGTCGCCCGTCCCGGCCGCCCAGGCCGCGGCGCGGCCGGCGAGGTCGGCCAGTTTGCCCGACGCGTCCCACGCGGGGTTGGCGCCCTTGCGCGGGTCCAGGGCGAGCGTGACGCTGCGGCCCATTCCGAACTGCCAGTACGCCAACAGGGGATCGCCGTCGCCGCCGACGCGGGCCGTCGTCCGCGCCGTGGGGGCCGCCGCGCTCAGCAGGTACGCCCGCACCTCGGGCATCGCCGCGCCGATCTGGAACGCGCCATCCTTGTCGCCTGCGGCGGCGAACGCGCCGCTGCGCAGCGCCGAGCCGCGGGCGTCGCGGAGGAACGAGGCGAACACCTCGGCCAGGCCGAGAAGGTTCTCGCGCCACACCACGGGCGGGCTATCCAACGACCGCGCCAGGGCCTCCAGGTCGTACGGCTTGCCCGCCGCCGCGGCGCCTGGCGTCCGGATGGCGACCATGCCGAGTTTGAGCTTCGCCTCGCGGAACGACCGGGCCAGCACGTCCGGGCGCTCCAGGCGAGTCAGCAGGTCGCTGACCAGGAGCACCAGACCGTCGCGGCCCTCGACGCTCGGGGTCTCGGCGGCCAGGACGAGGGCTTTCCCGGCGTCGGTGGGT
This sequence comes from uncultured Planctomycetaceae bacterium, assembly GCA_964461295.1. Taxonomy (GTDB): domain Bacteria; phylum Planctomycetota; class Phycisphaerae; order SM23-33; family SM23-33; genus CAYWTX01. Next base: position 20,181 of record CAYWTX010000019.1, read on the forward strand.
CCGCCGGGGCGCACGGCCCGCAGGGCCTGCCGCAGGGCGGCGAAGTCGATCTCGCCGCGGCCGCTGTCGTACACGCGCCGCGGCGAGTCGCTGAACGAGATTGCCGACAGGGCGTCGGCCGGCGTGAGATGCCGCTGCAAGGCGGCGACGGCCTCGATGGCCTGGTCGAACTTGGCGCCGCCGGCCCCGGCGGCGTCCGCTTCGGCCATCGACCCGGACGCGTCCAGAACGAGCACGATCCGCAGCGGTCGGCGCTGGTAGGGGTTGGCCCGCAGAGCGGCGGCGCGGGTGAGCGGGTCGTCGCGGTCGGCGGGCGTCGCGTGCGGGGCGGCGCCCACGAGGAGCAGCCCGCCGCCGGCGGCGACGTAGTCGGCCAGGGCCGCCCGCGCCGCGGGCGCCAGCAGCGTTCCGCACGGGTCCTGAAGCACCACGCCCGCGTAGTCGGCCCAGCCCGCGGCGCCCGTCGGGGCCGCCGCGCCGGGCACGGCGACGGCCGGCACGCCGCCCGCGGCGGCGATCGCCTCGGCCGACAACGCCCCCTCGCCCACCAGCGCCAGTCGCCGCACCCGCGGCGGCACGACGGCGAAGGCGGCGTCGTTCTCGGGGAAGGCGTCGCCGGCGCTGAGGCTCGCCTCGTAGTCGGCCGCGACGGCGGCCGGGGCGTTGGCGTCGGTGAGCCGCAGGCCCGCGGGCGCGTTGGCGAGCAGGTCCAGCCGCCGCTCCAGCAGCCGCACGTTGCCCGCGGCGCCGAGGCCGCGCCGGACGCTCAGGGTGCGCCGGTCCAGTTGGTTGGACGCAACCGACACGGCCAGGTCCACTTCGCCCCCGGCCATGCGGCGGGCGGCCAGGCCGACCATGCGCGTGTCCGGCGGCGGCGAATCCATCGGCACGACCAGCACGGCGGCGCGGGTCTCCGCCAGGCCGGCCGCGGCCGCACGCCAATCGTCGGCGAATTGCCCGTCGGTGTGGAGCACGACGGCGGCGACCTCGCCGCCGCGGGCGCGGGCCAGTTGCAGCGCGGGGGTCAGCCGCGTGGTTTCGGCCGGCAGGGCGGCGCCCGCCGGGCCAACGCCGCCGGCGAAGTCGAAGACCTCCCGCGGCAGTTCGGGCGGCAGCGGCAGGTTGGCGTCCTGCCCGCGCACGGAGGCCGACACGTCGCGCAGCACGAGGTACGGGCGGCTCGCCTCGCGGCCGATGGGCGCGGTGGGCCGCGCCAGCGCCATTGCGGCCAGCAGCGCCGCCCCCG
>CAYWTX010000020.1:0-8767 GCA_964461295.1 uncultured Planctomycetaceae bacterium
GCCTCGGCGGCGTCGATGCGGCTGCGATTGCCCCCGGCGGGGTCCCACAGGACGACGGGGCCGCGGCCCGCCACGCGGACGGCCATCGTATGCCCGGCCTTGCGGTCATGCGACTGCACGAAGAGGATCTGCCCGCCGACGACCTTGCGGAGCATTGTCCAGACGCAGGTCTGCTCGGTCCCGTTCTCGCGGATCGACACGCGCCGCGGCAGCACGCTTTCCAGCGTGGCCGTCAGTTGCTCCTCGGCGCAGCGGCGGCCGCGGCCGACCAGTTCGTCGGCGGCGCCGTCGGCCTCGGCGTCCACGCGGGTGGGCACGCGCCCGACGAAGATCACCGTGCCTCCCAGGTCGATGAAGCGATCCAGCATGTCAATGGTGCTCGACCGCAGCGTGATCGCCGACGGGACGACGACGACCTTGTACGTCAGGCGGCCGACCTTCAGGCCCTTCTTCTGCGCCGAGCCGTACTTGGCCAGCAGCGATTCGTCGGCGAAGTCCCAGTCGTAGTGCTGGCCGCTGAGGGTGTAGATGACTTTCTTCAGCGACGCGTCGAGGTCGTCGATGAGGCGCTTGGCCCCTTCGGCGGGCTTGGCGTGGTGGAAGCAGCCCCAGGCGCTTTCCACCGGGTGGATCACCAGCACGTCGCGCACCGGCTCGCCCTGCGTGAGCATGAAGCTCAGGCGGGCGAAGTAATCTTCCACGGCGTTGTAGTGTTTCCACCACGGCGTGTGGGAGAACATGGCCGGGTAGTCGCGCTTGGCGCCGCCGGCGAGGCTGTAGTGCACCAGGTGCGGGCAGCGAAGGTTGACTCCGCAGGCGTACTGCCAGTCGCCCACGAACTTGTGCCCTTCCAGCGGCCAGTCCCAGCCCGTGCAGCCGTAGAGCTCGCTGAGGACGCGTTTGTGACCCAGTTGGTCGGCGACGCTGGCGGTCTGTTTGGCGGTGGACAGTTCGTCGGCCTGGTCGGTGAGGATGTCGATCCCCGGCCACTGCATGTGCTCGTAGTGCGGCATGGCGGCGCCCACGCAACTGATCTGGCCGACCAGAGTCTGTTCCCACAGCATGTGGCCGGTGGATGCGATGTTGTGCCTGCCGCACCACTGGCCGATCTGCTCGCTGAACGCCTCGACGAACAACTCGGTGGCGGTGCGGCGGAAGTCGTGGCGCACCTTGGAGAATTCGCCGTCGGGAGCGGGGTAGAACAGTTCGGGCAGGTGCTCGCGGACGTCGTAGCCGCGCCGCTGGCGGAAGACGCGCGGCAGATCGCCCGTCCAGGGCACGCCGGCCTCGGCGCCGCAGCCGCGGAAGCAGTTGGCGAAGTAGTTGGGCTCGTCGGTGAAGATGGCCGGGATCAGCCCGCCGAAGTCGTCGCTGTAGCGGTCGGCGTACGCCTGGTGCGTGATGTGGATGAACTCGCGTACGGCCTCGGGGCTCATCGTGTCCAGATACGCCCCGTCGTTGTACCAGCCGCGGGGCGGCTGGCTCACCACGTCGAAGTGCCACGCCCCCTCGCCCTCGCCGGGCGCGGCGCCGCTTTCCAGCGGGCGGTAGGCGACGATGCGCCCGGCCGGGTCGGCCTTGACGGCGAAGGAGCCGAGCCGCTCGCCGCCGGCGGAGACGTCGGCCTGCTTCGTGCAGACCAGCTCGTGCATGCGGTACTCTTCGTGCTCGCGGGTGACCAGGCCGCCGGCGGCGCCGCTGGGCCAGCGGTCCTCGTCGTAGAGGTACGCGTGCATCTTCAGTTCGCGGCACTTCTCGACGCAGGCCGAGACGCACTCGAACCATTCCTTGGACAGGTAGGGAGTCTTCAGGCCGTAGCGGCTGTGGAAGAACGCTCCGCCCATGCCGACGCCGTGCATGCTTTCCAGGGCCCGCTCGAGGCGGGCGGGCTGAAGCTTGGAATTCCACGACCAGAACGGGGCGCTGCGGTAGCAGGCCTGCGGATTGGACCAGGTATCGAGCAACTCGTTGATGATGCTCATGTCGGCTCCTTTGTTCGCGCAAAAACGGGCGGCCATCATCGGGCCGCCCGGATGGAGCATCATTCTCCCCGGCAGAGGGGCGGCGTCAATGAAAATCGAGGGTCCTCAGGGGCTTCCGGGCGAGCCCAGGCCCGGGGCCGCGCGGGCGAGGCGACCGGCGGCGATGGCGAACGCTGGACGATCGCCGTCCGGGACGATGCGGGCGAGGGGATGTGCCGCACCACGGACCGCGTCTTGCATCCGGCTGGCGCGACGCGACGACCGTTGCATCGCCCGCCGTCGGCGGATACAGTTCCGCGCATGATCTCGCGAGTCCACTCTACCGTTCTTCAGGGGATCGACGCCGTCGGGTGCGAAGTGGAGGCCGATGTCTGCGGCGGCAAGGAGGGCGAGATCAAGCTCGTCGGCCTGGCCGAGGCAGCCGTCAAGGAATCGGTCAGCCGCATCCAGGCCGCGCTGCGGAACAGCGGTTACCACTGGCCGGGGCCCAAGGTCACCATCAGCCTCGCGCCGGCGGAACTGAAGAAGGACTCGGCCGCGTTCGACCTGCCCATCGCGGCGGCGGTGATGCTGGCCGGCGGGCAATTCAAGACGGACAAGGCCGACGACTACCTGATGGTCGGCGAGTTGGCCCTGGACGGGCGCGTGCGGCCCGTGCGGGGGGCCCTGGCGGGCGCGATGCTGGCCCTGGAGCTGCGGGAGCGGGCGATCGGCGCCGGCGAGATGGGCGTGCCGCGCGGGATCATCGTGCCGGCGGAGAACGCCGCCGAGGCGGCCGTGGTGGAGGGGATCGAGGTCATCGCCGTGCGCTACCTGTCGGACGCGGTTGGGTTCCTGACCGACCAGCTCGTCATCGAGCCGACGAGCGTGGACCTGGCGGCGGTCTTCGCGGTGGCGGGGCGGTACGACTGCGACTTTTCCGACGTTCGCGGGCAGGAGGCGGCCAAGCGGGCCCTGACGATCGCGGCTGCCGGCCATCACAACATATTGATGATAGGTCCGCCGGGCAGCGGCAAGACCATGCTTGCCAAGCGGATCCCGACGATCCTGCCGCCGCTGAGCCCGGAGGAGTCGCTGGAGACCACGCGGGTGTACTCCAGCCGCGGGCTGCTGGAGAGCGGCCAGTCGCTGATGGCCATCCGCCCCGTGCGGACGCCGCACCACAGCTCCAGCCCGGCGGCGCTGGTGGGCGGGGGCACGATCCCCCAGCCGGGCGAGGTGTCGCTCGCCCACCACGGCGTGCTGTTCCTGGACGAGTTCCCCGAGTTCGCCCGGGCGACGCTGGAGATGATCCGCCAGCCGTTGGAGGACGGGTGCGTGACGATCCCGCGCGTGCACAGCACGCTGCGGTTCCCGGCGCGGTTCATGCTGGTGGCGGCGATGAACCCCTGCCCATGCGGCTATCTGACCGACCCCAAGCGCAAGTGCATATGCTCGCCGACGACGGTGGAGAAGTACCTGTCGCGCGTCAGCGGGCCGCTGATCGACCGCATCGACATCCACGTGGAAGTGCCCCCCGTGCCGTGGCGGCAACTGCGCGGCAGCGACGACGGAACGACGAGCGAGTCGATCCGGCGCCAGGTGCTCCGGGCCCGTGACGTGCAACGGCGCCGGTTCGGCGCGGATGCCGGTCACTCAAGTGACCAGCCCTCGGGTGGTCCGGCGGCGGGGGCGGGGACTTCGGCGACGGGGTTCGCGGCGGCTTCCTCGGCGGGCACGACAACCAACGCGACGATGACCTCGCGCCAGGTGCGCAAGCACTGCAAGCTGGACGAGGCCGGCGAGGTGCTGCTCAAGCAGGCGATGACGGAACTTGGCCTGTCGGCGCGCGCCCACGACAAGGTCCTCCGCATCGCCCGCACGATCGCCGACATCGAAGGCGAGCAGAGCATCGCCGCCCACCACCTGGCCGAGGCGATCCAGTATCGCAGGCTGGATAGGAAACTGTGACGCCGGGAAGGCGGATGGCGGCAGGCGCCAGGCGCCCGTCAGGAAGCGGCGTTGCCTCTGGTGGGCGGTCTGGCAGTCCCGCCCCGAACGGGCAGGCGCGAGGCGAAACCCCACGCGATGGCGAAGGGGTGGATGGCGGAGAGCCGTAGCGAGGAGGAAGAAAGAACCGGCCACTGAACTGGCCGGCCCTCGCCCGGCCCTGGCGGGCAAGCGGATCGCCTATCCGCCATCGCTACCGCTTGATCGCCCCTTGGAGGAGGTTGAGGAGGGGACGCATATTCAGCGGTTTGGGCAGGAACGCATCGGCTCCGCACTGGCGGGCCTTCTGCTCGGCTTGCTTGGCCGTGTGCCCCGTAATCGCGATTACGTATGTGTTTCTGCTGTCAGGAGAACTCTTGATCCGGCGGCAGACCTCGAAGCCGTCCATGCCGGGCATCCACAGGTCGAGGATGACCACCTCCGGGTGCGAGCGGGCCACGGCCTCGCCGGCGGCAAAGCCGTCCAACGCGATCAGCGTTTCCAGGTCGGGGCGTTCGGCCTTGATGCCTTCGGCAATCCATTTGGCCACGCTCTCCTCGTCGTCGACGATGAGCACCCTGGGAAGCGAGGGGGACAACTCGCGCGGAATGGGCAACTTCTGCCGCTCCAGGAAGGCGATAAGGTTCTCGCGGGTGATCCGCCGGTGGCCTCCAGGGGTACGGCCTGCCGTTAGCTGCCCGTCGTCGATCCACTTTGCGACCGACCCGATGGCCACTCCGATCAGGCGAGCTGCTTTCGACGTAGAGAGTGTGTTTCGCATGAGTGCTTCCTGACAACAACATCGGTCGGCAGGGCGCAAGGCGGACGTCAATGCGCCGAAAAGACCGTCCAGGCGGAAGACAAGGTACTCCCGCGGGAAAAGGAATCCAATGGAATTCTTATTTGTTACTTGCCAAACAGAATCGAGCCTCCGAGTCCGAATTAGGATGCCTGTGCGGACTTCTGTGCAGAGGAACTCCCCCGGCGAAGAAGAACCTTCCCCCTCGCCTCCTCCAGGACGGCCTGGAGTTCTTCCTCCACCAGAGGTTTGCCCAGGAACTCATCGGCCAGGCCGGGGCAAAGCCCACGCAGCGGCCCCAGGCAGTTCCTTCCGATCATGAGTACGGTGACGACCGGCGAAGAACTCGACCTGCTGAGTTGCCGGGCAATGCGCCAGCCGTCCAAATGAGGGAGCATCCAGTTCAGCAACACCAGGTCAAAGGGCTTGCCGTCCAGCAACGCCTGGCGTGCGTCCCGGCCGTTATGCACCACGGTCAGTTGGCAGCCTTCTCGCTGCAGCGAGGCGCTCAACTGCATGGCGGAATGCGGGTCGTCTTCGGCGATCAAGGCTCGCATGACCGTTCTCCAGCCGTCGGACGCCTTGCCATTGGACGCGTATGGGGGCGATAGGCGGCGCCCACGAATCCCGGTCGCGTGCGGTGGAACCGCGCGTTGCGGCCTGAGAGGTCCCTCGACACCTGCCCATGGCACCCATGCCCGATCACTGTATCGACTATGCTATCTTGCGTCTTTAGTGATTTCAACCTGTTTTCGCGTTTTTGTGGATTATGGCTCCTGGGACGCCGGGTCCTGGTATTCTGTCAGACATGATCTGATGGGTGCCACGGCTGCGCCGTTTGCAGCCGTGGCACCCGATACCCATCATCTCATTTCTGACAGAACACTAGGGGAAAGGGCCTAGTTTGTCGCGCAGGAACGCCCTGCTCGCCTCGCGTTGTCGAGACTTCCGGCTGCGCCTGTAATCGGGTGTGGAGTTGGGAGCATCTCAGTCAGCGGCGGGCTCCACGTGGCTGTTGCACCAAATGCTGTTGTCGCGCAAAGCCTGGGTGTCGGGGTTCAATGCCCGGAAGCGGTTTTGTGGATCGAGAGGCTTCGGCCATGGAGCATGGGGATCCGCAGATGTCGGCACGCAAGGCGGGGAGGGCTCCGGTGGGGGTACCGCCGCCGGCGTCCTCCGGCCTGACTGCCGTGCAGGCGGCCTCACCGAGCCCCGACGTTGACCCATACCAGTACTTCTGCCAACAGGTCAGCCGGTTCGCCCAAGGCGCCGTCGTGGTCGCCTCCTCCTTCGACAGCGGATCGGGCAGTCTGTGCATCCGCGGCGTGGAGGGCCTGACGGCCGCCAAGCGGAAGGCGGTGGAAGCGGCCCTGGGCGGAAGGCTTGTCGGCCTGACGTTGACAGGCCTGCCGCCGAAGGCACGGGACATCCTGTCCACCGGGAGATTCCACAGGACCGAAGGGGGCCCGCGGGCGGCTTTCCTGGGCCAAGTGTCGCCGGACGTATGGCGCAAACTGGAGGACCTCCCGGATAGTCTGGAGGCCCACGCGGTCGGCATGAGGCGAGGCGACAAGCTGCTGGGCTGTCTCACCATCCTCAGCACGCGCCCCGACACGTTGAACTCGGCGGCGATCGAGGCGTTGGCCAACGTGGCCGCCGTCGCCCTGGAGCGCAAGCAGAATTCGGACGCCCTGCGCCACTCCGAGGGCAGGCTGGGGGCGATCCTGGCGGCGATGCACGACCCGCTGCTCGTGTTCGATCTGAGCGGGCGCATCCTGTTCGTCAGCATCCCCGAGAGCGAATCCCACCTTCGGCCCCGGCAGATGCTTGGGCGGCTGTACTCCGAACTGTTTCCCCCGGACGTGGATAGGCTCTTCCAGCATGCCTTGCAGCAGTGCCGCGAAGGCAACGCGGCCGAGTACGACTACTCGCTGCCGATCGGCGGGCGTCAGCAATGGTGCTCGGCCAAGCTTTCGCCGATGTTCGACGGCGGGCGGATCGTGGGGGCCGTGGCCGTGGTCCGCAACATCACGGAGCGCAAGCGGCTGGAGGCGCAGGTGATCCAATCGCAGAAGATGGAGGCCGTGGGGCAGTTGGCGGGGGGAATCGCCCACGACTTCCGCAACCAGCTCACGGTCATTCGCGGCTACAGCGAAATGCTTCTTCGCCGGGGGATGAAGTCGGCGAAGAGCCGCGAGCAAGTTCGCGAAATCCTCAAGGCGGCGAACCGCTCCTCGTGCCTGGCCGAGCAGCTCCTGTCCTTCAGCCATCAGGGCGACCTTCAGCCCCGCACCGTGTCGCTGCGCGAGCAGGTGGACGATCTGGCCAAGGCCCTGCACCGGTTGATCGGGGAGGACATCCGCCTGAGCGTCGCGCATCGCTCGGACAGTTGCGTGGCCAAGGTGGACCCGCAGCGCTTCCAGCAGGCCGTCATGAACCTGGCGATCAACGCCCGCGACGCGATGCCGCGCGGCGGCAGCCTGGTGATCGAGACCGGGCGCCGCACGCTGGAGCCGCGGGCGGCCGAGGCCCTGGGCGGCCGCGGCGGCCAATACGTCAGCGTCACCGTCACCGATTCGGGCGTGGGCATGGATCCGGCGACGCTGGCCCGCGCGTTCGAACCGTTCTTCACGACCAAGCCGGCGGGCTGGGGCACCGGACTGGGGCTGTCGCTGGTGTACGGCTTTGTCCGCCAGAGCGGCGGGCTCATCGAGTGCGACAGCACCGTTGGCGCGGGCACGCGCATCCGGCTGCACTTCCCCGCCGTCTCCGGCCCGGCCGAGGCGGCGACCGCGGAGGCGGCGACCGCCGTGCCCGGAGGCAGCGAGCGGATCCTGATCGTGGAGGACGACCCCAACGTGCGGAAGTTGCTGGCCGGCTGGCTCACGGAAGCGGGGTACCATGTGCGTGCGAAGGCGGACCCCTCGGCCGCGGTGAAGTCGCTCGCCGCGGCGCCCGGCAGAGCGGATGTGCTGATCTCCGACGTGGTGCTGCCGGGGATGACCGGCACGGAGTTGGCCTCGCGGGCCCAAGCCGTTCTGCCGAACCTTGCGGTGCTCTACGTTTCGGGCTACTGCGGCAAGGATCTTCTCCGCCGGGGAGTGGAGATCCCTTCAGCGGCGATGCTGGTCAAGCCGTTCAGCCGGGCCGTGCTGCTCGCCCGCCTTCGCGACTTGCTGGAGGGGCGAGCTCGTTCTTGAACCTCGCCTGGCGCTGAGCGGCACGAACACGGGGGGCGCTGGCGGCGAGCGAACGTGGCGTCGTTCACGGCAACCCTTGCCTCGATCGGGGGTTGGTATATCCGTGAGCGGCGCGGCGCCCGCGACGGCTGCCCTACCGGCCAGGGGGCAGACGTCTTTCACCTCCGGCCGCTATGGAGAGACGCAGATGAGGCGGATAGGAATCCTGCTGTGTGCGTTGGCTGCGCTGTCGTTGGCAAGCGGGGCCGCCTTGGCCGCGGGCAGGAAGGGCAAGCCGGCCGGCAATGCGAAGCCCGTCAAGGCGGCGGCGAAGCCGGCGGCCGCGACGAAGAGTCCGATCCCTGGCGACATCCCCGATGTTCACGTCTCCCTGCCGGATCTCCAGACCGTGCTGACGTCGGAGATCAAACTCGCCGACGACCAGAAGGCCGGGCTCGGCGCGAAAATCGCCGCCGCCCAGGCCACACTGGCCAAGTGGGACAAGGACAACGCCGCACGCCGCGACGCGGGGATCGCCGCCCTGGAGAAGGCACGCGAAGGCGCCGACAGCGCCGCCAGCGACGCCGCCATGGCCAAGGTCCAGGCCTTCCAAGCCGAGCGCGAGAAGCTCGAGGCCGACCAGCAGGCCGAGGCCCTGTCGGTCCTCTCCGAGGACCAAAGGGCCGCATGGCAGGGATACAAGCTCTACGCCGGTCTGCTTTCGATGTTCGGAAGGTTTGACCTGGACCTCGGCCAGATGGAGAAGATGCGGGGCCTGGCGGGCGCGACGGCCAAGGATCTTGCCGGCGCCGCCGACGAGGCGGCCAAGGCCGACGCGC
>CAYWTX010000021.1:0-20605 GCA_964461295.1 uncultured Planctomycetaceae bacterium
CGGCGAAGGCGTGCTGGGCGCTGGCGGCGGCGACGGGCGGCCTGCTGGCGGCGCTGTTCGGCGTGGCGCTGCTGGCGGCCGCGATGCAGGCCGGATCCCGCGCGACGACCGAGCGCCTGGGGCCGGAGTGGGCCCGGCTGAGCCCGGGGGCCGGGCTGCGGCGGATGTTCTCGGCTCGCTCGGCCGTGGGGGCGGGGCTGACCGTGCTGAAGGTGGCGGCGGTTGCGGCCGTGGGATACCAGGCGATCGGTTCGCTGCTGGGGCGATTGGCGTCGTCGGCCGGGCTGGAAGCGGAGCCGCTCGCGAAGGAGATCGGGCGATCGGCGGGCGGGGCGGCGCTGCGGGCGGGGCTGGCGCTGCTGGCGGTGGCGGCGCTCGATTGGTTGTACCAGAGATGGCAATACCGGCGCGATCTGCGTATGACGCGCCGCGAGTGGATGGACGAGATGAAGCAGACGGGGGGCGCGCGGGTACGCCGTTCCTTGGTGAAGGCGACCGGGGCGACACGCCCCGGCTCCGTTGGACCCGCGGAAGAACGCGAATGGGACCCGCCCGCTGAAGCGGGCAGGCCTCGGGACGGGAAACGCGATGAGTGGAGCCCGGAACCGGGAACCCGGAGCACGGGGTCCGGAAGGCGGAACGACACGTAGCCGGATCGGCATCGGGTCTCACGGTATCCGGCGGCTGGCATTCGGGCGATGGCCTCACGGATGAGACGGTGAGAAGTGGCACGGAAGGCGGCGACAATTTCGGGCGCGATGGGACGCCTGGGGCGATGGCGGAGTCTTGCCGTGCCCGCGGCCGTGGCGGCCATGTTGTTCATCTTGCTGGTGCCGCTGCCGCCAGCGCTGATGGACGTGTTGCTGGCGGCGAACATGGCGTTGGCGGCGGTGGTGCTTCTGACGGCGGTTCTCGTGTTCACGCCGCTGGAGTTCAGCGTTTTTCCGTCGGTGCTGTTGGGGACGACGCTGCTGCGGCTGGCGCTGAACGTGGCGACGACGCGGCTGGTGCTGACGGCCGGGGCCGACGGGCGCGGCATCGAGGAGGCGCAGTTGGCGGCCGGGCAGGTGGTGTGGTCGTTCGGCTCGTTCGTTGCGGGCAATTCGTTGGCGGTGGGGGCGATCCTGTTCGCGATCCTGGTGGTGGTGCAGTTCGTGGTGGTGACCAAGGGGGCCTCCCGCATCAGCGAGGTGGCGGCGCGGTTCGTGCTGGACGCCATGCCGGGCAAACAGGCCGCCATCGAGGCGGACCTGGCCGCGAAGTTGATCGACGACGTGGAGGCCCGGCAGCGTCGCGGGCAGATCGCCCGGGAGGCGGATTTCTACGGCGCGATGGACGGCGCGAGCAAGTTTCTGCGCGGCGACGCCGTGGCGGCCGTGCTCATCATCTTCATCAACATCCTGGGCGGCTTGTACGTGGGGATGGCCCAGTACGGCTGGAGCCTGGAGCAGACGGCGGGCCTGTTCACGCGGCTGACGATCGGCGACGGGCTGGTGACGCAGATTCCGGCGTTTCTGATCTCCATCGGCGCCGCGTTGGTGATCACTCGCAGCACGGCGCGCAGCGACCTGGGGGCCGAGGTGCTGTCGCAACTCGGAGGCCGGCCGATGCCGTTGGCCGTCACGGGCGGCTTCCTGCTGCTGCTGGCGTTCACGCCGCTGCCGAAGCTGCCTCTGCTGCTGGTGGCGGGGGGATGCGTGGGCCTGGCGGTGATGCTGTCGCGGAAGCAGGGCGCGGGCACGAGGTCGGGCGCGGCGGCTCGCGGCGGGGGCATTGCCCGTGGCGGCGGCGCCGACGGCGGAGCGCCGGCCGGTGTGGCCGGGCAAGTCCAGCAGGTGGAGCACCTGCTGGCGGTGGATGCGCTGTCGATGGAACTGGGTTACGCCCTGGTGCGTCTGGTGGACGAATCAGCCGGGGGCGACCTGCTGGGGCGCATCGCGTCGGTGCGCAAGCAGATCGCCACCGAACTGGGCGTGGTGGTGCCGCCGGTGCGGATTCGCGACAACCTTTCGTTGGACGCCCGGGGCTACGCGATCGGCGTGCGAGGCACGCGCGTGGCCGCGGGACGCATGTACCCCGGGCTTCTGCTGGCGGTGGCGGGCGAGCACACGGCCGGCAAGCTCCTGGGCCGCGAGACGAACGAGCCGGCCAGCGGGATGCCGGCGGTGTGGATCAGCCCGTCGCAGCGGGAAGCGGCCGAGCGGATGCACTACGCGGTGCTGGATGCCGCGGGCGTTCTGGCCGGGCACCTGGCCGAGACGATCCGCCGCCACGCGGCGGAGTTGCTCAGCCGCGAGCGGGTGATGGAGTTGTTGGCGGGCCTTCGGCCGACGGCGGGGCACCTGGTCGAGGAGTCGTTGCGGGTGTTGACGGCGGGGCGGATCCAGAAGGTGCTGCAGGCGCTGCTTCGGGAGCGAGCGGGCGTGCGCGACCTGGAGGCGATCCTGGAGGCGATGCTGGACGCGGCGGCGCACAGCGATGACCCGGCCGTGATCTGCGAGCACGTGCGGCACCGGCTGGGTCGGGCGCTGAGCCAGCAGTACTGCGACGCCGAGGGGCGACTGTGGTGCGTGGCGATGGACGAGCAAGCCGAGCAGCGGCTCTGCGAGCACGCGGCGATGGCGGGCGGGCTGTCGGCGGCGGCCGTGCCGGTGGAACTGGGCGGTCGGCTGAGCCGGGCGCTGGGCGACGCGTTGGGTTCGCTGCGGAAGCGAGGCAAGCCGCCGGTGGTGGTGTGCAGCGGCGAGTTGCGAGCGATCGTGAGGCAGATCATCGCGTCGGCGGAGCCGGACGCGGCCGTGCTGGCATACGGCGAGATAGACACGGTTGAGGTCCATTCGGTGGAGCGAGTGAGGATAGAAGCATGATCTCGAAAATCTACCAGGCATCGACGATGGCGGACGCCTTGGCCGAGGTGAAGCGCGACCTCGGCCGCAACGCGGTCATCCTGCACACGCGGCGAATGCGAAAGGGCGGGCTCTGGGGGATCGGCGGCAGGCTGATGTGGGAGGTGACGGCCTCGCCGAACATGGGCCTGGCGTCGCGAATCGCCACCGGGCAGTACGTTCCCAACAGACCCGGTGAAGGTGGCGAAGCGCACGGGACGAAGGCGTCTGTGGAGGTCGGGCCGACGCCGGAGAGAGTCCCGGTAACTCAGGAGGGAGGCCCAGGGACTCGGGTGGCTGGGCTTCGCGAAGTGACGCAAACCAGTGCGATGCCGCGGATGGGCGCCGCGGATGAGGGCGCCGCCGCCCATGCCGACGCTCGCACCGCCGACCTCGCCGAGCAGGTCGTCGAGATACGCAAGATGGTCGAGTCGCTGCTGGGGCGGCGTGGCGGCGAGGCCGACGGCGCAGCTGGGGCGAAGGCCTCCCTCGCCGGCGAGCTGGAACTGCTCAAGGCCCGGCTCATCGAGCAAGACATCCTGGCCGACACGGCCGAGGAGATCGCCAACGAGATCGCGGTCGGCCTGACGGGGCAGCAGGTCAGCGACCCCGCAGCCGTGCGGGCCGAGTTGCGCAAGTGCCTGGCCGGGCGAATCCGCACACACCGGGACAACGGCAACCTGGCTGCCGGCGAGCGCGGGCGGCGGGCCCGCGTGATCGCGTTCATCGGCCCCACGGGCGTGGGCAAGACCACCACCATCGCCAAGCTCGCCGCCCATCACAAGCTGCGGCACAACCGCAGCGTGGGCCTCATCACCATGGACACATATCGCATCGCTGCCGTCGACCAGCTTCGCACTTACGCCGAGATCATCGAAGTGCCCATCCGGGCCGTGCTGACCTCCGGCGAACTGCAACAGGCCGTGCACGCCATGCGCGACCTGGACGTGGTGCTGATCGACACGGCCGGACGCAGCCAGAACAACCGGTTGCACCTCAACCAGCTTCGCAGCTTCCTGACGGCGGGGGAGACCGACGAGGTGAACCTGGTGATTTCGGCGACCTCGAACCGGCGGTGCACGCGGGAGGTGCTGGAGCGCTTCGTCCCCGTGGGGGCCAACCGGTTGATCGTGACCAAGCTGGACGAGGCGGGCGCGTTCGGCGTGTTTGTGAATGCATGCCAGGCCGGCGGCGGGCCGATCTGCTATGTTACGACCGGGCAGGACGTTCCCGACGACATCGCCCCGGCGGATTCGGATTCGCTGGCTGAGTGCATCGTTCGCGGAGTCTGCGACGGGAGAGAGGAATGAGCGCAGAGGACCAGGCAAGCCGGCTGCGGAAGATGATGCGGGCCACGCGCACCACGCGGACCATCGCCGTCACCAGCGGCAAGGGCGGCGTGGGCAAGAGCAATGTTTCGCTGAACCTGGCGATTCTGCTGTCGGCCGGCGGCAGCCGCGTGGCGCTGGTCGACGCCGACCTGGGGCTGGCGAACCTGGACATCTTGTGCAACGTCAGCCCGCGGGCGAACCTGTCGCACGTGATCGCCGGCAGCCGCAAGCTCGACGAGATCGTCGTCGCGCTGCCTTGCGGCGTGCAGCTTGTGCCGGGGGCCAGCGGGCTGTCGCGGCTGGCGCACCTCAGCGATTTCCAGCGGACGCAACTCCTTGAGTCGCTGGACGGCCTCGAGGCCGACAACGATTTCATCATCGTGGATTGTGCGGCGGGCATTGGCCCGGACGTGCTGGCGTTCGCCGGCGCGGCCGACCTGGTGATCGTGGTGACCACGCCGGAGCCCACGGCCGTGGCCGATGGCTACGCGACGATCAAGTCGCTGGTGCAGCGGAAGTACGCCGGGCGGATCGGCGTCCTGGTGAACCAGGCAGCCGACCGCGACGAGGCGAGACAGACCTATCAGCGAATCTCGGCGGTGGCGAGGCAGTTCATGGGCGCCACGGTGGTGGACGCCGGGTACGTGGTGGCCGATCCGAAGCTGAGAGAGGCGGTCCGGCGGCGCGAGCCGCTGGTCCTGGCGTACCCGCGATGCCCCGCGGCCGAGTGTCTGACCGCCTTCGCCCGGAAGTTGCGCAGCGGCGATGCACCGCTGGTCGGGCGGCAGGGATTCTTCAAGAGAGTAGCCAACTGGATTGCCGGATAGCGGTTGCGTATGAAGACGCCATGTTAGATTGCACAGGATGTGGAAAATAAATAAAATAAGCGCTTGACACAGAATAAGAAGCTTAGATAATACGTGAAGGCTATATGGTCTGGTTCGCTGTGTCTGAACCATACCAGGCTGAGCGTTGGGTCGCACCGAACCGAGTTCGATGCGAGTGCGTGTCTGCTGAAGGGACTTAGTAGGCAAGAAGGAGTTGGCTATGCCGGTACGCCGCACGAGGAACTCCCAGGAGGAGATCGACCAGTTTTGGCGGCAGTTCCGAAACGAAGGCACCGAGGAAGCGCGGGAAGCCGCCCGCAACGCCATCATCGAGAACTACCTGCCGTTGGTCCGCTACACCGCCGAACGGGTACATGTGAAGCTTCCCGAGGAGGTGGACGTGGACGACCTCGTGTCAGCCGGGGTGTTCGGCCTGGTGGACGCCGTGAACGCGTTCGACCATGGTCGAGGCGTGAAGTTTGAGACGTACTGCACGCCGCGCATCCGGGGGGCGATCCTGGACGAGCTTCGCTCCATGGACTGGGTGCCGCGTCTGGTCCGCAGCCGTGCACACAAGCTCAGAGAGGCCCAGCAGGCGCTGGAGGCCGAACTGGGCCGGGCGCCTAACGAGCGCGAGCTGGCCAAGGTGATGCATCTGCCGATGGACGAGTTCCGCAAGTTGCAGCGCGACGCCCACGCCACGGGCCTGGTCTCGCTGAGCCGCAAGTGGTTCGAGACCGACTCGAACAAGGACGTGCGCGAGATCGACGTGCTGGAAGACAGGAAGAGCGACGACCCGTTCCGCGTCGCACAGCGGAAGGATATCAAGGACCTGGTCACCCGCGGCCTGAGCCGGGCCGAACGACTCATCATCCTGCTGTACTACTTCGAGGAGATGACGATGCGGGAGATCGGGGAGACGTTAGACCTGTCCGAGAGCCGCGTCAGCCAGATGCACTCGGCCATCCTGGGGCGGCTGAAACACCAGTTCGACAGAAGGCAGAAGGAGTTGCAGGCGGCGGTGTGAGCGAGTGCGTGCGGGAGGGCGCGGTCCCTTGCACCACCCGACCGCGGCGACACGCCGCGGCTCTGTTGTTCGGCCAGTTGGGACGCTTTTCCGGGCCGAACCTCCCGCCGTCACTTGTCGTACTGTCCGTATCGCTGCATCGCGGCCATCAGCAGGCGCATGCCCGTGAGGCGTGAGCCGTTGTTCACCGACCCGGCCGTGCCGAAGATCAGCCCGCGCTGCTGACGGGCCTGGGCGAAGTCGCGAAGGAATTCGGCCACCATGTTCGCCTCTTCGTTGCGGCTGTAGGAGAACGGGGCGAGTTGGCCGAGGATGGCGGCGCGGGGCATGTGGTGGCGGATCTCCTTCACCGACAGCGTGGGGCCGAAGTTCACCCAAGTCAGATTCAGGCGAGCAAGCACCGGCAGCAGGTGGGCCATGCTGGAATCGGAGTGTTGCCCGCGGCGGTCGCCGGGGGCGGGGCAGTAGCGGTCGAAGAGTGTCTTGAGGATCGGGTAGCCGAAGAACTCGTACATCTCGGCGTTGAGGAGGCAGCAGTTGTCGTCGTTGAAGTGGAAACCGCGCGGCGGCGATTCCGGCGTCGGGCCGGCCTCGGCATCCAGCACGCGGGCGATCTCCAGCATGGCGCGGAGGATGGCGTCGCGCAGACGCCCCGCAAGGGCCGGCTGGTCGAGGATGAGGAAGATGAGGTTCTCCGGTCCCAGGATGCTGCACGCGAAGGTGACCGGTCCCCGCTGGGAGCGGTAGCGAGGGGGGGGCACGCCCAGGGCAGTCAGGCGGGCCTTCTGGCTTTCCCATTCCGGCGGCAGGATGAAGTCGCCGATGTCGCGCCCGTCCACGCGGTCCAGCAGGGCGGCCAACTCCTCCGGCGTGCTCGCCGACTGCTGCAACCACCACGCGCGGTCGTGCCAGAGGTTCTTCGCTTCGAACACGTCGTGCAGACCCTTGGGTCTAGGCCACTGTCGCGTGGGGTCGCTCGGCCGCTCGTCGAGCAGTCGCCGGCCGACGATCTTCTCGGCCTTGTCGTTGTAGGCCTTGTACGCGGCCAGGCGCCAGGGCTCGTCGGTCTCAAGGCGCCAGTAGTCCTCGGCGATGCCGAGCTCGTCGAAGACGCACTCGCCCGTGCAGGAAGCGCCGAACGCGGGCTGGGCGATGTCGCGGGCGAAGGGGTCGGCCGCGGCCTTGGCTTGATCGGCCCAGAAGCGATCGAGGTCGACCGGCGCCAGCCCGCCGTTGCGGCGCGTGTCGGCCAGAAGAGAATCGACCTTGCGTTTGTCGTCGGCCGAAAGGATGTCGTAGGCGTTCATGGGTGCTCCCGTGGCCCGTGGTCAGCAGCCGGGGTAGCCCGTAGCCGGTCGAGAATCGGTCCGATCCGACCGATCCGACGGGTCTCTCTGGCTACCGGTTCCGGGTTTCCCGCTACTGGCTGCCGGTCACCAGTCTGTCCTGTTGTGTTGTAACTGGCAAGCGTGAGTGGTAGATTGCCGTGCGCGGGGGTGTCGCGGTTCGGAGCGATGGGAGCGGCAAATGCGTATCGTGACCATGGCAGCGGCGGTGTTGGCTGGGCTGGCGTCGTTCCCGGCCGCGGCGGCCGCACAGGATAGGGCGGCCGAGGAAGCCGCGTCGCTGTGGCGGGCGGTGCGGACGGCGGACCTGGACAGCCCGCAGTTCGAGCAGGCGCGGAAGAAGCTCAAGGCGGCCGTGGAGGCGTTGAGCGGCTCGAAGCGTGCGGTGGCGGCGGCGGCGATGATGGACCGCAACGCCGGCGAGGCGGTGAATGCGGCGGCGGTGGAGTTGCTGGGGGGCGACCCGCTGGCGGTGACGGACGTGCAGCGGATCCTGTGGGATGAGCAGCGGACCTGGGGCCAGCGCGAGCTGATCAAGACATACTACGACTTCTGCCGGTGCAAGTCCAAGGGATCGGTGGTGTCCGACGCGGCCTGCGAGCAGCTCATCGCCCTGCTGGCCGACCGGATCGACAAGCTGGCCGGACAGAAGGTCGCCTACGGCGAGCAGCGGTTGCTGACGCACTTGTGCATGTCGGTGCTGGGACGCCACGGCGCCGAGGGCGAGCCGAACCAGGCGGCCGCGATGGCCAAGGCGATGGAGAAGTACGCCGGCAAGGCTGGACCTGTGGACTCGCTGGGCGCGGCGTTCACGACCTGGATCGAGCTGCGGAAGACCAGGAACACCGTCTCGACGTTCGCCCAGGCGCTGCAGGCGCTGGGGCACTGGGACGGGGTGATGCGACTGCAGGCCGTGGCGCTGCTGGCCGAGGAAGTCGTCAAGGACGACAAGGCCGCGCAGGTCGTGCTGGGCCTGTTCGACGATCCACAGGAGGAGACGCGGGCCAGCGCCATCCGCGTCTTCGCGTTCGCCCGGGGCTACAAGTCCGACCTGGTCGTGCCGCTGCTGGTGACGATCTTGACCGAGGGCGAGGGCGTGGTGCCGCAAGCCGCCGCCGCTGACGCCCTGATCGCCCGCGCCAACCAGGCCGCCAAGAAGATCGACACGCTGTTGGACGCCATCGCCGAACGGGATCGCCGGGCCGGCGACTCCCGCACCAGCAGCATTCTCCAGGTGCTCTCGCAGATGACGCCCTATGCCTCGCCCAAGCAGCGCGAGCGGATCATGGCCGCGGCCGTGAAGAACCTCCATCGCTCCCCCGACGGCGCCCTGACCGCCCTGGCCGCGCTGGGCGAACAGGCTCGCCCGGCCGTGCCCGCCATTGGCGAGTACCGCGCCACGGCCGACCGCTTCCGCCGAGCACAGATCGACCGACACGTCCTGCCGGCGATCCAACCTGACTTACCCAGGAAGAACTAGGGGCGATCTGGACGCCTGGCGCCACAAGGGCGCAGAGGGGCGCGTCACACCACCGCGATGCTCGCCTCCATCACGTGCGACTGCCCCGCGGCGACCGTGACCGCGTTGTGGTCGGCGTTGGCCGTTTCCACGCACACCATCCCCGGCCATTCGTCGTCGCCGAAGTCCGGCATGCGGGCGGCCTTCGCCGCCCACGGATTCCACACGACGGTCGACCGGGAGCCCCTCTTGGCGATCACGATTCGGCGATTCGCCCCCGCGTCGTCCAGCACGCACTCGCCCATCGTGTTCAAGTATACGCGGTCGGTCTCGCCGCTGAAGCGGATCGGCTCGTCGCCCTGGCGCTTCCGCTTCGCGCCATCCACCTTGTCGATGTACTCGACCCCGGCCAGGCCGGCAACCGACACGTTCCGCACGTCCGACACGCGGAAGTACGTGTGCAGCGCCTCGGCGATCGTGAACGCCTCGCGCCCGACGTTGCGCGTCTCCAGCGACATCGTCAGCGTCCGGCCGACCCGCACGCGGTGCCGCAGCTCAAAGCCGCCCCATTTCTCGTTCGCCCCGCCGGCAAGGAGCAGGCACACGCTGACGTCGCCTGCCTCCCGTGTCACCGACTCGACCGCCCACTCCGCCAGGCGGGCGAACCCGTGCGCCGGCGCATTGGGCTCGCCTTCCTTCGGCCCGAACCACGGCCAACACACCGGCACGCCGCCCCGAATCGGCTTGAGCGGCTCGAACCAGCTCTTCTCGCTGAGCCACAGCACGCTTTGCTCGCCGCCCGGCTGCCAGTGCGCGACGTGCGCGCCCAGCAGGTACACCTGCGCCTCGCCGCCGGAGGCGGTCACGTCCAGTCGTGTCAGACCGCCGGCCCGGGTTTGGAACCGCGCCGCGCCCCGGACCCCAAACTGCTCGTTGAGTTCTTCGGATGTCATGGGCCCAAGCATAGCATCACCTGTCCCGCGCGTCGACCACGTCCTCAGGGAGGGGCGCTTCGCAGACGTTGTCGTGGAGGAACTGGGCCATCTTCGCGAAGGGAACATTTCTCAGCAGTATCATCGGCTTCGGCTCTCCCCCTACGTGATGGGCCCCGTGTTCGGCGTGAAGTTGAAATCGGTCGCCGACCGCCTGCGCTTGGCGCGTTCGGTCATCATGGCCGCCGCGATGTCGTAAGCCATCTGCGCCAGGGCCTCCTGCCCTTCGAGTTGTATGATCGACTCCGGCAGCTTCCGCGTCATCGCGCTGTAGGTCTCGAGGTCGGTGAGAATCGCCTGCATCGCCCTGGCCGCGAACTCGTCCATCACGTCGTACGAAGTGGTCGCCATCGGATGTCTCCTCGCCTGTGTGCGGCTTCGCCCCCCATTGTAAGCGACGGCCCACGAATTACCCAACGCGGGCAAAGCCAGCGCTGAGCATTTCGCGGACCTGCTGTTTGGCATTTGCCGACACCGGATCGTACCCTCCTCCTGGTCGGGGCATGGGCAGTTCGAAGGAGGCATTGGCATGCGTACTCCGCTGAACCGTTGGGCAGTTCCCTGCGCTGTTGCCGCCCTGGGTGTTCTCCTGGGCGGGTGCGACGAACGCTGCACTCTCACGGCCGAGAACGCCGACCGCGGGCTGGTCATCGTCCTGCCCGGCATCGACGGCGGCACCGGCTACAGTCAGGCCACCTGCGAGGCCATCTCCCGCAACGCCCCGCCCGTGGCCGTCGAACTGTACAACTGGACGATCCCCTTTGGGGTGCTCTTCAACCAGACCGCCATCGGCCGAAACCACGACGTCGCCGCCAAGGTCGCCGACCGCATCCGCGACTACCAGCGCGATTACCCTGGTCGCCCGGTGTACCTCGTCGGCCACAGCGGCGGCACGGCAATCGCCGTCTGGGCAGCCGAGGCCCTCGGCGCCGACGCCCCGGCCGAGAAGGTGATCCTGCTGGCCTCCTCGCTGTCGCCGGGGTACGACCTGTCGGCCGCCCTGGGCCGCTGCCGCCGCGGCATCGTCAGCTTCCACTCGCCGCGCGACGGCCTGCTTGGCGCGGGCACCACGCTCATCGGCACGATGGACGGCCAGCACAGCGAGTCGGCCGGGCTGGTCGGCTTCCGCCAGGCGGCGGGCAACCTCACGCAGGTCTGCTGGAGCCGGGAAATGGCCAAGTCCGGCCACAACGGCGGGCACATGGACTACATGTCGGCGGGGTTCATCAGCGAGTACATCGCCCCGCTGTTGCACGAAGAGGACGCGGAAATGGATTGACCGCGGGATCGCGGCGTCGCCCCGAGGCCCGGCCCCCGAGGCAGCGACCAGGCGGCGTGCATCGGGTTGAGCGGGTGCTGCCCGGCCGCGGCCACGCGCGCTCGTCGCCCGGGAGGATCCCAAGGCTCTCGTGCATGTCTTCAGGGCGAGCCGGCCCGGCCATGCCATTCATAGATTCCCGCCCCGATTTCGCGAGCCGCCTCCACCATCTCCCAGTGCGGGCGGTCCGCCACGTCGATCCATCCGATGGCCATGTTCTCGCCGTTGGACGGCCGGCCCGTGCCCGCCTGGTCCACGTACTGGAACCAGTGGCTCCCGAGGCAGTATGGCATACTGGCGGCCGTGTGGACAAACGCCGGGAAGTAGCGCCGCCGTTCCTCGGCCGTCAGCGCGTGCCAGAGCGGGGGCGGCAGGTGCGGGCCGTACTGAGCGTATTGGTGCTCGCCGATCTGGATCGGCCGCCCGCAGAGGCGGTGCCACTCGTCGAAGCGTTCCGGCTCCGGCAGCAGCGAGTAGCAGTTCACGGTCACCACGTCGCACACCGCGGCGGCCCGGACCACCACCTCGTGCGGCCGGACACGCACAAACCGGCAACCGAGGTAAAGGTGATCGGGATCGGCGGCCTTCAGCAGTCGCGACACCTCGCCGAAGTAACGCCGGGCGTACCGTTCCAGCAGCGCCACGCGCAGTTCGGCGGCGGTCTCGCTGGTTCCCAGCGCCGTCTCGTCGAGCCGGGCCACGTCGTCCCACGTGAGGCAGCGGCAGAGCGTGGCGGCGGCGAACGCAGCCGGGTCGGCGAATCGCTGACGAACGACTTCCAGCCAGGCGACGCGGATCGCGGCATCGGGCGGGCCGTCCAGCAGGCGCGGCTCGCGCCAGGGCAGCTCGTTGTCCACGAACCACCCCAGCAGCCACGCCTCGCCTCGCCACAGGGCGGCCGCCTCATTGACGTGTGCGGCGAACGCGTCCGCCCAACGCGGGTCGAAGACGTCGGCCATGTGACCCGCCCGGGCGGGCCCCACCCGGCTGCTCAGGCTGGCCGTGCCCGGCAGCCGTCGCGCTTGGAGCACGCTGAGATCGCTCCAGTTGCCGATGCCCGTCGCGCCCCAGGCAATCAGGCGGCGACAGGTGAAGTCCGCCCAGGCCTTCTCCGACCCATACTTGCCCAGGGCGTTGGTCCCATGAAAGCACGCCGAGCCGTCCTCGCGCCACAGCCCGGGGTGCTCCCGTGGCGGCAGCGACTCGAACAACTCCTCGCGCCCCGTCACGACCGTGTTGTCGCCCAACCGAACGCAGGTGGAGCCGAACGACCAGTACGGATTGCCCAGCGGGTCCACGTACCACCAGCGGCCGGCATCGTCCTGCTCGACCCGGAAGAACCGGCCCTGCGCGAAGCGCGGCCCGCCGGTCCAGCCATGGTAGCGGTCCCTCTGGGGCCACGCCGGAGCGGCCGCCAGCGCCCGATCCTCCGCCTCGCGGTCGGCGGCGAGTTCGGCCCGGTCGCGCATCTTGCCCGGCCAGTCCACGTGCCGGCGCTGCCCGAACTGGTCCACCACCGGCCCGGACGCGGCGGCGCCGGGCACCAGCCGGATGCGGTGCAGCACGATCGCGCGGGGCGTCTCATCCGCCGGCCGGACGACCAGACGCACCGCCACGGGCGACCACGACGGTTCCTTCCCCTGGATCAGCGGCACCTCGCGCGTGTCGACGGCGAGCACCGTTCGCCCCGCCGGACACACGCGCCTGTCCATGAGCCGACTTCGAGCGCCGACCACCGCCCACTCCAGGTCCAGCGGCCCGCCCACCACAGTGACATCGAGCTCCAAGCGGGCGAAGTCCCGCCAGTCCGCGGGCAGGCCGCAGGCGGCAACCGTGGCATCCAGCAGGTGCCGCGGCGGGGAGTCGTGCAATTCCGCCGCCGGGTCGCCGGCCCCGGCCCCGAACCGCAGTTCCGCACGAGTGCCGTCGGGGGCCTCGCTCAGCGCGACCCCCAATGTCCGAACCGATTCTCGCACCACCCACGAGCCGCCGCCGGCAACGTCGGCCTCGTGCCGCTCGCTGCACTTGCGGGCCGCCTCCAGCCAGAGCCGGCCGTCCGTTGTGAGCGACTGCATTCCGCTCCTCCTCAAGGGTTCGCTTCGCTCCGGATCATCTCGACGGCGACTTGCCCAAACCGGCAACCACGAGGTCGACTCCCTGTCTTGGCAGGTACACCTTGCCCAACTTCTCTGCAAGAACCACGATTCCCTCCAACTCGATCGTCTTGCCGTTCATGATCAGCAGGTTCTTCGAGAGGGGCAACTCGGCCTTCGCGTCGCCCTTCCTCACCACGAGGACGGGATTGGCCGGGTCCGTTCTGTCCAGCGCGGCATCCAGGCCCGCCGCGGCGAAGGCCCCCTCCGCCTCCACGAACAGCCTCCTGTTGAGGCCCTCGAAGTCGAAGCCCATCTCCCTCGCCATGAGCCTGCCCAGGCCCGTGTTCTGCCACAGGCCCGACGGCCTGTTCGGGCCGTAGGCGAAGAGGAACACGTCGGCGCCCGTGTGGCCGGGGGTGGTCCAGCCGATCCGCGCCTGCTTGGACAGCATGGCGCCGGCCGGCCCCATGAGCGGCTTGTTCGCGGCGATGGCCGTCTGCAGCGCCTTCACGTCGTCGGCAGCCAGTTCGGTCATGCCCCACTGCTCGGCGAAGGCCTTGCGGATGGCCTGCTCGGAGGAATCGCCCGCCAGCAGCTTCTGAATGCCCTCGGCGGTCATCTTGAGCTTGCGCAGGGGAACCACCAGCGAATCGTCATCGGTCGCGGAATAGTCCTTGTGCGAGGCGGTCCCGATCGACACGCCGCCCGTGCCGTGATCCGCTACGACGAGAACCAGGGTGTTGCCGTGCTTCTTCGCGAAGTCCAGCGAGACTTTCACGGCCCTGTCGAAGGCGAGCAGGTCGGAGACCAGCCCCGACGGATCGTCGGCGTGCGCAGCCCAGTCGACCTTGGATCCCTCGACGAAGAGGAAAAATCCGCGGGTCCGCCCCTTGGGGCCGGCGGACAGCAGTTCGATGGCCTTGTCGGTCATCTCGGCAAGGGAGGGCTGCTGCGGGGCGAGTTCGTCGCGGTCGATGTCGTACTCCATGGCGTCCAGGGCAAAGGCGCCCCACACCGGGCCCGACCTGGAGGCGAGAAGCTCGTCACGGGTGGTGACGAAGGAGTAGCCCCTGGCCTTCAGGACCTCGATAAGGTTCTCCTTGTCGTCGCGTTTGCCGTCCTTCATCTCCCTGGGCAGCAGGTACTGCCTGCCGCCCGAAAGCACGACGTCCATGCCTTGGTACACCTGCTGCTCCCCCAGTTCGTTGTAGTTGCTGCGGTCATGCCAGTGCGAGGAAAAGGCCGCGGGGGTCGCGTGCTGGACATTGGAGGTGGCGACGAGCCCCACGGCCCGCCCGCTCACCTTCGCCCCTTCCAGGACGGTGGCGAGCGGCACATACCTTGGGGCCACGTCCGGCCTGGCGGCGTCTATCGTCACGTTCCAGGCGCCGACAGAGATGCCCTTGTCGGTGCCCTTGTAGCCGGTGGCGTAGGCCGTCGCGCCGGGCGCTGAATCCGTAATGATGGAGTCCGCGCCGTAGGTCCGAACGGCGCCCGTCAGGATCGCGTCGACCGCGAGGGGCTCCCCCTTGACCCATCGCGCGAGCGGCCAGGCTTCCGGGCCTGTCCCGTCGGTCAAAAGGAGGATGACGTTCAGCGGCGCCTTCGCCGCCTTCGCCGCCTTCGCCGCCGCCCCGGCTTCTCTCCCGGCATCCACCATCGCCGGCTGTGGGGGCGTCGCGCAGCCTGCCAGAACCGTCGCGATGACTCCGAACAGGAACAACCGCTTTCTCATCGGGGCCTCCCGCCGACTGATCTGTTGAGCCTCTTGCAGAGGCCTTCGAAGCGAGGCGGAACACCCGCCGTCCGCGGCAACTCGTCGAAGCCGACGAACAGCGTCCTGGCGACGCTGGGCTTCCTGGCCTCGACGAAGAACTTCCGGACGCCCCCGAGGCGGAAGCAGTAGTCGGGCGCCTTCGTGGCCCCTCCGAACCTGATGGCGTCCCAGTGAATGACGTCTTTGTATGCTTCCGCGTAGCCCTGGGAGTTGTCCATGTGCCACCCCAACGCTATTCCTCCCCCGCTTCCAGCACGGCCAGGAACGCCTTCTGCGGAATCTCCACGTTGCCCACCATCTTCATGCGCTTCTTGCCGGCCTTCTGCTTCTCCAGCAGCTTGCGCTTGCGGGTGATGTCGCCGCCGTAGCACTTGGCCGTCACGTTCTTCCCAACGGCCTTGATCGTCTCGCGGGCGATCACGCGCGAGCCGATCGCCGCCTGTAGCGGAATCTCGAACAGGTGGCGGCTGATCTCCTTGCGCAGCTTGGCGATGATCGCCCGCCCGCGCTTCTCCGCCTTGCTGCGGTGCATGATGGCCGACAGGGCGTCCATCTTCTGGTTGTTCACCAGGATGTCCACCTTCACCAGGTTGTCCGCGCGGTAGCCCAGCACCTCGTAGTCCATCGTGCCGTACCCGCGAGTGGCGCTCTTCAGCTTGTCGTAGAAGTCGTAGATGATCTCCGCCAGCGGCAGCTCGTAGCTCAGGATCACCCGCTCCGAGGACAGGTACTCGGTCTTCTTGTACGTCCCGCGCCGGTCCTCGCACAGTTTCATCACCCCGCCGATGGCGTCGGCCGGAATGATCAGGTCCGCTCGCACGAACGGCTCGCGAATCTCCAGGATGGTCGATGGGTCGGGCAAGTCCCCGGCCGAGTCGACTTCGACGATCTCGTTCTTCATCGTGAGGACCTGGTAGGGCACGGTGGGCGCGGTCTGCACGACCTCCACGCCGTGCTCGCGCTCCAGCCGCTCCTGCACGATGTCCATGTGCAGCATGCCCAGGAACCCGCAGCGGAAGCCGAAGCTCAGCGCCTCGGAGTTGATCGGCACGAACGTCAGGGCCCCGTCGTTGAGCTGGAGCTTCTGCAGCGAATCGCGAAGTTGCGGGAACTGCGTGCCCGACCCGGGGTACAGGTCGCAGAACACCATCTGCTGCGGCGGGCGGTAGCCCGGCAGCGACTCGGCGGCCGGGTTGTTCGCCAGCGTGACCGTGTCGCCGACGTGCACGGCCGCCACCGAACGGATGTTCGCGACGGCGTAGCCGACGTCCCCGGCCCAGAGCGAATCGACGGCGATCGCGCGCGGGCGGAACTTGCCCAAGCCCGTCAGCGTGTACACCTCGCCGGTGCCCATCATGCGGATCTTGTCGCCGACGCGCAGGGCGCCGTCGAACACGCGGACGTAGACGATCACGCCGCGGTAGTCGTCGTAGCTGCTGTCGAAGATGAGGGCCTTGGTGGGACCGTCGGGGTTGCCCCCCGGCGACGGCAGGCGTTTCACGATCGCCTCCATCAGGTCCTCGACGCCCAGTCCGCTCTTGGCCGAGACGAACAGGCATTCCTCCGCCGCCTGTCCGAGCAGGTGCTCGACCTCCATGGCGGTGTCTTCGGGCCGGGCGGCCGGCATGTCGATCTTGTTGATCACCGGCACCAGCGTGAGCCTGGCGCGCTGGGCGAAGTGCGCGTTGGCGACAGTCTGAGCCTCGACGCCCTGCGAGGCGTCCACCACCAGCAGCGCCCCCTCGCACGCGGCCAGGGAGCGGCTCACCTCGTAATGGAAGTCAACGTGACCCGGCGTGTCGATGAGGTTGAGCATGTACGCCCGGCCTTCGTACTCGTAGTCGATGGTGACGGCGGAGGCCTTGATGGTAATGCCGCGTTCGCGTTCCAGGTCCATGTCGTCGAGGCACTGGTCGCGGAACTCGCGCGGGGTGATGGCCCCGCAGCGCAGGAGCATCCGGTCGGCCAGGGTGCTCTTGCCGTGGTCAATGTGCGCGATGATGCTGAAGTTGCGGATGTACTGCTGATCCATCCCGCGATTCTAGCAGGAACTGGCCTCCACGGGAAGTGCGAGGAGGGATTGGCAGGTCCGCGGGACGCCCGCGCCAACCACAGGCTCCTTCTGGGGATCGAGAAGGCCGACAGAAGCCGTGCGAGGTGCGGGTAACGACAAGGGCCTTGCCCCCGCTGGGGGCCTCAGTTGGCCTGGGCTACATTCCATCAGCCCCTTGGGCTGAGGAGGATGCACCAATGATGCCACAGTCTCCGGAACGCTCTGCCCTTGCGCAAGCCGGCCGGGCGCGAGCGGAGGCCCGCTCTGCTCATTGTTCTCAAGGAGGAAGGCGCGAAGTATGTGCTCAAGCGGATGAAGATCCGCCACCAACCGCCCGAGCCGGCACACCGACTCGGTGGAAGTCACTTCGCCATGCCCTCGTACGGGAAGAAAGAGGCGATCCCAGTCCATCGGCCTCCGTCCGCTGTCGGTACGATCGCTCCTCTTGCTGGGCGCCGACCCTACTTGCCCTTGTCCGCCTTCTGCAATCCCGCCGCGAAGAAGAGCATGTTCGTCATCAGGCGCTCGGCGGAGTCCGCGTCGTAGCCGGCCAGGCCGTACAACAAGTAGCCCACCAACCCCGCGGAGAGGTCCTCGGGGCTGAAGATGACGGCCGGGCGGCGGCCGTCCTGCATCACCACGCGGAGGCGAGGCAGCGTCTTCTCGTCGTCGGCGAGCCGCGTCGCGTAGCGTTCACGGTAGCGGACCTTCGCGATCTCGAACGGCCCGCCGGCATACAGCGGGTACTGGCGCGACATCAGCCCTTCCTTGCCTTGGCTAACCAGCGGGGCGACCTGCTTGCGGAGCGATTCGGTGAAGGCCTCCGAGCCGCCGGCGGCGTCGGCCAGCAGCGTGCCGCCGGCCTCGAAGAAGCGTCTCATCGCCGGCGTCTGGGCCTCGTCCAGCGTGAAGGCCCCCGTGCCGGTGATGTGGGCGGTCGGCCAGCGCCCCGCGTCCAGATCGGCGATGTCCACCTGCCCCGGGCGCAGCAGCACGTTGTGGCGCTGCTCGGTCAGCCGCGCCAGCTTCTCCCATCCCAGCGGCTCGGGGTCCCAGTTGCCGGCGTACTTCAGCCGGGCCAGCGGGACGGTCGCCCTTGGCATCGCCTTGGCGGGCGGCGGCGCCGGCCAGACCGCCTGCCCGCGCGGGCGCAGCCTGCCGCCGTCGGTGGCGTAGACGTAGAGGTTGGCCAGCAGATCGTGCGTGGGGCCTCCCGCCGGCGAGGGGCCCTGTTGCATCGCCAGCGAGATCTCGCGCGGCGCGTGGATCGCCAGCAGCCGCACGCCGTTGCTGACGCCGAACAACCCCGCGCCCGCGCCCGCCTTGCCGTGGCAGGAGTACACCTGGTGATCGGCCGGGATGCGAGCCAGCGGCCATTCGGGCAGCACGCGCTGGTACGCCTTGCGCAGGTCGAGCGTGAAATCGCCGTTGTTGCACGCGGCCTCGGAGAGCACCATCCCGCCGCGGAGCATGAACGTCCGCAGGCGGGCGAGCTGCTCGCGCGTCATGTCCAGCGGCCCGGCCCCCGAAACGTACAGCACCGGCGCCTCCTGCCACGTCTCCAGGGCCGCGTTGGCGTCCACCACCTGCCAGCCCAGCGGGCGCTCGAAGTTGTAGGCCAGCCAGCGTGTCAGGCTCGACACGTCGCGCGGACGCGCGTTCCACTTGCCGCGCCACGCCAGCTTGTTCATCAGCAGCGGCTGGCGCCCGCGGACCAGGAAGATCATCGCGAAGGCCGTGTCGGCCGCGCGATCGCCGTACGCCCAGCTGCCGTCGGCATTCTGCGTTTCCAGCAGCGCCCGCGTACCCTCGACGTGCCAGTCGCGTCCGCCGAAGTCGCGCCGCCCGCTGGCCTGGCCGACCCGCGACATGCACCACAGCCAGTAGTGCTGCCACTCGGCGCCTTTCCGCGGGTTCTCTCTCGCGTCGAAGCGTTCCGCCAGCCACGCCGTGCCCTTCTCGATCGCTTTGCTTTCTTCGGGGGCCGAGCAGCGTACGAACTGCTCGCCGCGCAGCATGTCGAAGCAGATGTACAGGCTCGCCAGTCCCGCGGCGGTCATCGACCCGTACGACCTGCACCGCATCGTGCGGGGATCGGCGCGGTAGCCCCAGCCGCCGTCGGCCTGCTGCTGGCTGAGCCAGTATTCCTCTGCCCGCCGCCAGAACGCCAGGGGCACCTCGACGCCGCGCCTCGCGCCCGCCCAGACGCCCAGCAGCGCCATCTGCGCGTTGGAGTTGTCGTGCGTCTCGCCCGCGGCGTTCGGTTCGGAGGGGCTGTACGTGTACGAGCCGTCGGGCGCCATCGCCTTCACCAGCCAATCCACGTCGCGTTGCAGGTGCCGGGCCGCGTTGGGGTCCTTCATGTCGGCCAGGGCGCATGCCCGCATGGCCACCGGATACGTGCCGCACAGCTTGGCCCGCACCAGCCATCGTGCCGCTCGCGTCAGCGGCTGGCTCTTCTCCGGCACGACCCCAGCCGTGAGAAGCGCGTGGGCGCACAGAGCGGTCTTACCGCCATGCCGGGCGTCCACATCGGGCGCCTCGCCGAGGCATCGCCCGTCTTTGTCGACCTGGCTCTCGATGTACGCGGCGGCCTTGGCGATGGCGCGGTCGACGTCTTCGACCGATGGATCGCTCCGCGCGGTCTGGGCCGGAACGGGTTGCGCAGTGAGGAGAATCGCCCCCGCGAGGACGCCGCCAAACCGCAAGCGGCGCCCAAGGGGGGGAATCCGCAATCCGCAATCCGCAATCCGCAATTCTCACTCCGCTTTCCAGATCATCATGAACTGCGGCGTCTGGAGGCGGTCCAGGAGGCTGGCTTCCAGTTTCAGGCCCGGCTCCGACTTCGCCGCGAAGATGTCGAACAACGTCATCCTTCTTGAGTACCGAACCACGCGGGCCTTCCGCAGCCCGGCGATCTTCTCGGCGCCCCTCACCGCGTCCTCCCAGTAGCCGATCTGGTCCACCAGCCCCATCTCCTTCGCCTCCTCGCCGAGGTAGATCTTGCCGTTCAGCGGCGCCGTTGTCGTCACCGTCGTCGGCTGGGCGTTGGGCTCCGCCGGCGGCATGGTGATCTTCACCTCCTTGGTCACCAGCTTGCCGCCGCGCCCGCCCCGAACGATGCCCTCAAACCGTTTCTGCATCGTGTCCAGCACCTCCTGGAGGTGCTGCTTCTGGTAGTCGGCCGGCTTCTTGAACAGGCTCATCTCGTCCTTCCACGCCTGGGCGGACGTGCTCTTCATCACGATCGGCTCCATGCCGATCTTGTCCAGCGTCCCGCGCAAAACCACCCAGGTCGCGATCACGCCCACGCTGCCGGTGATGGTCGTGTTCTCGGCGAAGATCTCGTCGGCCGGGGCGGAAATGTAATACCCGCCGCTGGCGGCCAGGCCCGCCATCGATACGACGACCTTCTTGCCCTTGTCCTTCAGTTCGCCGATCCGGTGGTGAATCTGATCCGACGCGGCCACGGAACCGCCCGGCGAGTTCACCCG
>CAYWTX010000022.1:0-2391 GCA_964461295.1 uncultured Planctomycetaceae bacterium
TTAGCGGAGATCGCGGGGGAATTGCTAATTACTAATCACGGCCTGACCCCATTTAGTCGTAGGTTATGCTTCAGCATAACAGCCGGCGAGTTCGGCGCGGGTCTCCCGACCCCGCCGTCGAGAGCGAAGGGTCCCAAATGAGCACGAACGCCGAGCAGTCACCGAGAGCCGGTCCTGTTGCAGCACCGGGGGCGGGCCACGGCAGCGTTCCAAGAGTCGATGGGAACTGCTTGGTCGTTGCGTCGAGGACGGTGCTCCCGCCCGTTTGCGTGAAAACGAACCAGCCGGTGTCGGAAGATGACCTGGTTTGCAGAGACCTGCGCTGGTGCTCGCCGTGGATACTGCTCTTGATATTACTAAGTGGATTGCTACTGATACTCGTCTACTTCCTAGCTCGACTGTTTAATCTCTGTTGGAGAGTCGTAAGTCATTATGGTATATAGTCTTCCTGGGGCAAGGATTCCCGCAGGGAGAGAAGTCGATGGAACGACGTTATGAAGTCCGAAAGCAGGCATTGATGAAGGAGTGCGAGGTACCGCGTCGGGTGTTTGACGGGATGATGGAGCGGCTGCACGCGTTCGCGCGGCCGTTTGTCGCGTCTCTCTGCCGCTGCGAGCAGGCCGAGCACACACGCACGTATATGGAGGGGCTTCTGTCGGATCTGGAGCGAAAGAACGTCGAGTCGATCGCGTATCGACACGACCAAGATCGACAGGCCTTGCAGCACTTCATTGGAATTGCAGCCTGGGACCACCAGCCGCTGTTGGACGAACTGACCCGTCAAGCGGGCCAAACGCTCGGCGATCCAGATGCGGTGTTGGTTTTCGACCCGTCGGGGTTCAAGAAGAGTGGTCACGAATCGGTGGGCGTGGACCGGCAATGGCTGGGACGCTTGGGAAAGGTCGACAACGGCCAGGTGGGTGTCTACCTTTGTTACGCCTCGCGCAAGGAACACGTCCTGGTGGACGTGCGTCTCTACCTTCCCAAGAGCTGGGCCACGGACAAGAAACGCCGTAAGAAGTGCGGCGTCCCCAAAGAAATCCGTTTTGCCACGCGTCACCAGTTGTCCCTGGAGATGCTCGACCACCGCGGATCGTTGCTGCCGCACGCTTGGGTGGCGGGGGACGTCGAGATGGGCCGATCGACGCGTTTTCGCCGGGATTTGCGGGCCCGCAGCGAACGCTACTTGCTGGCAGTGCCGTCGAACACGGCCGTCCGCGACCTCGAAGCGGAACCGCCGCCCTGGCGTGGCAGCGGGTCGAAGCCCAAGCGTCGTTTCGAGCAAGCGCAGGCTTGGACTGCCGCGCTTCCACAAAGCGATTGGACGCGGGTCGATGTGCGCGACGGTCACCGAGGACCGTTGATGGTGGACATCGTCAAGAGGCGAGTGCAAGCGAAGACGGATACCAAGACGATCGGACCGGAAGAACTCTTGGTGGTGATCCGCAGACAGGAGGACGACGGGACGTGGATTCACGACTACTGCCTGTCCAATGCGTCGCCGGATACGCCGCTCGCCGAGTTGGCCCGCGTCACCAAAGCAGAGCACCGCGTGGAAGATTGTTTCCAGCGGGCAAAGAGCGAGGCCGGCTTGGCCGACTACGAGGTGCGGAGCTGGACTGGCTGGTATCACCATCAAACGCTTTCGCTCTTGGCGTGTTGGTTCTTGATCCGAGAAACGCTGCGGGGGAAAAAAATACACGCCTGCTCTGACGGTGTCGCGAGCCCGTGTGGGCCTGGCAATGATGCTGCAACGCGCGTGTGGCTGCCACCGCCCGTGCTACATTCGTCGCGAGACGCAACGCCGAGCCGAACGAACAGCCCAAGCACGATTCTATCACTGGCGACAACGTAACCTCATGGCTCCCTTACACATCCATCAACGACCCTAAGTGGGACAGTCGAACTACTGTCTACCGTCTACTCTCCCCGCCGCGGGCCTTCTGGGCGTCCGCCGCGACCACGTCGCCGGGTGCAAGCCCCTGGAGGATCTCCACGAGCTCGGCGCTGCGGCGCCCCGTCTGCACGATCCGGGTCTCGGCCTTCCCGTCGCGCACAAGCCAGACCTTCTCCACGCCGGCGAATTCGGTCACGGCGGCGGCGGGGACCGCGAGCGTCTTGGCCTCGGGATCCACGACGATGTCGATCTCGGCGAACAATCCGGCGTGCAGTCGCAACTTGGGATTCGGCAGGTCGGCCTCGATAATCAGCGAGCGATTGGACTCCTCCAACGCCGGGGCGACGCGGGAGACGCCGGCCGCCAGCAACGCCGCCTCGCCTTCGACCTTGACCCGCGCCTTCTGGCCCACGCGTACGAGGACCGCCTCGCGCTCCGGCACTCCGCCCCGGAACCGGAGCGTGTCGATCCTCACCAGCAAGACCACCGGCTCG
>CAYWTX010000023.1:0-9659 GCA_964461295.1 uncultured Planctomycetaceae bacterium
AAGCCGCTACCTGATCACGATGGTGTACCTGATCGCCGGTAAGCTGGACTTCGACCTCCCGGCCGTCGGCTACCCTACCCACACGGAATAGCGAGGAGGCGTTCTGGATCGCCAATCCGCCGATCAAGCTGGGGTATTCGGTGTAGTCGCACAGCCCCGACCACTGCACGTATCCGGTCACGTCATCGGCGCCGGTCCAGTCGGTGCGGGCGAACGGGCGAATCGAGTGAAGCACCGAATTGCCCGACGCCAGCCCATTCTTCGTGAAGTCCATGAAATTGATGTCGCCGGCAGTCAAGTACGAGTACCCCACCCCGAAGGAGTGCTTCACGTTCTTGCTCGGCTTGTTGACGAATTCGCTGTCGAACCGCCAGTTGCGCCCGAAGTCCGAACTGGTGAAGTGGTCGTCGTGGATGGCGTCCTCCGACGACTTGTAGCTCTCGTACCCGGCCGAGATGCGCCAACTCCAGTCGCCCTTCACGTCGGCCCAGCGAAGCATGTTGAAGCTGTCGCCGAACTGGTTCCACGTGGTCGAGGCCAGGAACCCCCGACATTCCTCCGGGTCCTTCGTGATGACGTTGATCGTGCCCGTTAGCGCGTTGGCGCCCCACGCCGCGCCGGCGGGGCCGCGAACCACCTCGATCCGCTTGATGTCCTCCATCATCACGGGCTGGCGAAGGAAGTCCATCCCGCCGAAGATCGGCCGCTCCGCCGACCGCCCGTTTACCAGCAGCAGCGTTCGGTCGCTCCACACCTCGTGGAGTCCCCGCACGCCGACGATGTAGCGGTTGCGGTCCACGCGCAGCACGTCCATGCCCGGGCTGAATTGCAGAATCTCGGGAATGTTCGTCAGCCCGCTGTAATGAATGTCGTCAGCCGTAATCACGCTCACAGGCACCGACAGCCAGTTTGTCGGCTGCTCGGTGCGGCTGGCGGACACGACCATCGGCACGTCGGCGAACAGCAGCAGTTCGCTGCCCGTCGCCGGTCGCGAAGCCGGCGCGGCCGAAGGAGGCTTGACGCCGGCTGCGTTCGCGTCCGCGACCTTCGGCGGCTGGGCCGCCGCCAGGCCCGCCAGCAGAAGAACCCCCAGTCCCGCGGTCCGAGGCGCCAATGCCGTTGCCGCCCGATTCCACTGAACCGCGCCTCGGAGATGCCGTTGAACCATAGTCGTGCTCCTTTGCGGGCCAACTTGCCCCACACCCCGCCGGTCCTTGAGCCGATAGGATATCCTCTGAATCCCCGCCGATGAACACCTTTCGGAGGCTGATGTCCTGTATCGGGCAGTACCGGAGAGGAACATGACCCAAACTTGCCGACAGCGGCAGTCTGAAGCGAGTGCGGCGCCCATGGGTCCGCTGCCCGCAACTGCACATGGGAGACGGAGGGTCGGTTCGCTAACCAACTCGCGGCGGGAGGCCGTCGTCGCCCGAAGCGGCCGACCGCTCCTTGCCGCCCAGAAGGCGGCGGAGAAGGAGTTCCTCGCCCGATCGGTTCCCCTCGATGGCGTGGCCTACGAACTGCAACACGTAGCCGCCCACGAAGGAAATCGCGCCCGCGAGCCAGCAGTGGAGGATGAGGAGAACCGGCGCGACGAGGAAGCAGGCGGGGATGCCCGCCACGTGCAGGGCGAGGCTGGTGCGGTTGAGATGACGGCTGCGCCAGTTGCGGTAGGCTCTCGCGATCATGGGGCGCATTATAGCGACGGGGCGGGAGAGGAGAGGAGGATCCGTCGGAGAAGCCGGCGCCTTCCAGAACCCGGCCGCGGGAACCCCAAGGGGCGCTTGGCACGTCACGGCGGAGCGTGCCGTACCCGGACTCGCGCCGGCTCCGTCGAAACCGGGGACGGCGCGTCACCCTCCCGGCGGACCTCACAGCACCGGTACGACGCCGTAGATGTACTGGTTGACCGCGTTGAGCAGCATGCCCAGGAAGAAGTCCAGCGTCAGGATCGCCATCGTGGAGGCGACGTAGCTATCGGTGCACGCGCGGCCCACGCCGGCTGCGCCGGGCGCGCAGTGGAACCCCTTGTAGCAGCTGACGAGGCTGATGGCCGTGCCGAAGAACACGCTCTTGAACGGCCCGTAGAAGATGTCCCAGTACCCGACGGTGTCGGAGGCATTCCGCCAGAACTCCGCCGCGTTGACGCTGTAGACGTAGACGCTGATTCCGTAGCCGCCGGCGATGCCGACGAAGTTGGAGTACGTTACCAGCACGGGGATGATCAGCACGCAGGCGAGCAGCCGGGGCACCACCAGCACGCGAATCGGGTCGGTCCCCATCGCCCGCAGCGCATCGATCTGCTCGGTCACCCGCATCGTGCCCAGTTCGGCCGTGATGCCGCCCCCCACCCGCCCGGCCAGCAGGATGCCCGTCAGGACCGGCCCAAGCTCCCGAAGCACCGACAGGTTGACGATCGTTCCCATCTGCGCCGTCAGGTTCACCGCCTTGAACTGTGCGACAACCTGCACGGCCATCACCATGCCGATAAACGCGCCGGTAACCGCTACCACCGGAACGCTTCGCGTCCCCACCTCGTAGAGCTGGCGCAGCAACAGCCGCATGTTCTGCCATCGCCACAGCACGTCGGCGATCCAACTGAACGTCCGGCCGGAGAAGCGGCAGAAATCGCCGAACCCGTCGATGCTGCCGACAACGATCTGTCCAACGGACTGGATCATGGAGGAAGCCACCAGCCATCAACCACCAGCCACCAGCATCCAGATGAGGCGAGAAGCTGACAGCCGGGAACTGACGGTTGACCCACATTATTCCGTGGCGAAGGCACGGTGTCGAGTGTGCGGCGCAAAACAAAAGCCGGTCCCGGTGCCGGGACCGGCCAGGTAGCCGACCAGGCCGCACAACAGACTCGCACGTCCGGCACCGTTGGGGGCCGCGGCGCATCGGCGGTCTGGGCAGGCCCGATACGCCACAATCCCATCAGCGACGGCGAGCCGGTTGGCCGATGCTGGCAGCCACTTCCGAGGCTCGGTTCGCGCCGCCAGGGTAGAAGAGCCCGGTGTCAACAGTGTGTCACCACTTCGGAAGAAAGCTGCCGGCTACCGGCCGCCGGCGATCATCTCTTCGCACGGGCCGTGGCCGCCGACTGGAAGCTGGCAGCCTCCGTCAATCGGGAATCCAGAAGGTCGTCTGCTCGGTGGCGGGGGCCGGCGCGCCCTCCACCTCCAGCACGATCGTCGTGGCGATGGGGTCGGTCAGCGGCCAGGGCAGGCCGCGGATCACCACCCGGGGGCCCCGCTGCTCGAACGTCAGATCGCGCCCGCCGTCCAGCAGCCGGGCCGACAGCACCTTGTTCCTCAGTTCCGCCCAGCAGTACTCCGGGCCGGAACTGTGGAACATGTGCAGGTACACCCGCCCGCCCTTGACCGTCACCATCGAGGAGTTGTTCCACGTGAACGGGCTTCGCCCGGAATCGGCCAACCATTCGCCGTTGCGGGCGAGCCAATCGCCTGCCTCGGCGAGGATGCGGACGGACGGCTCGGGAATCGTGCCGTCCGCCTTCGGGCCGACGTTCAGCAGCAGGTTGCCGGCCTTGCCCGCCGTGGCGACCAACATGCGGATGACCTCGCGAGCGCTTTTCCAGTCCCGGTCGCCGGCGTGGTAGCCCCAGTTGCCGTTGAGCGTCATGCAGGCTTCCCAGGAGCCCTCCTTGGCGGTCAGTGACTGCTCCGAGCAGCAAAAGTCGTACGGCTCGCCGTTGCGTTCGTTGATGAGGATGTCCGGCTGCAAGCGCCGGGCGAGGGCGTTGGCGGCGGCGCCGTCCAGCGGCTGGGGAACGCAGCCGTCGTACCAGAGCACGTCGATCTTGCCGTAGCGGGTGAGCAGTTCCTCGAGCTGGGCCTGGTAATACGCCACGAATCGCTTCCGCGCCGCCTCGTCGCTCCAGCCGGTCGGCCAGTCGCGGCAGAACGCGCCGGGGTAATCCCCGTGCGTCCAGTCCGCGGCCGAGAGATACAGCCCGACCCGCAGCCCGGCGTCGCGCACGGCCCGGACGAACGGGCCGACCAGATCGCGTCGCGGACCCATGCGTGCGGCGTTGAAGTCGGTGGTGGCCGTGTCCCACAACGCGAACCCGTCGTGATGACGCGCGGTGAGCACGACGTACTTCATGCCGGCCGAGCGGGCCAGGGCTGCCCACTGCCGCGGGTCGTATCGCTCCGCGCGGAAGAGGTCGACGTACTTGTGGGCGTACTCGTCCCTGGGGATCCGCTCGCGGTTCATCACCCACTCGCCGCGTGCGGCCGCCGAGTAAGCGCCCCAGTGAATGAACATGCCGTAACGAGCCTGGGAGAACCAGGCGGCGCGGGACGACGTGGACTGGCTGACTGGCGGATTGGTTGGTTGGTCCATGGGCCAAGTGTCGAGTGTCGAGTGTCGAGTGTCAAGCCAACGGCTCCCTCGGAGTGTCAAGGGGGCA
The DNA here is from genome assembly GCA_964461295.1 of uncultured Planctomycetaceae bacterium. Classification (GTDB taxonomy): domain Bacteria; phylum Planctomycetota; class Phycisphaerae; order SM23-33; family SM23-33; genus CAYWTX01. The sequence goes on from CAYWTX010000023.1 coordinate 4,439, forward strand.
AGAGCGACCGCTCGACGCCTTATCCCGCCATCACCGCCCGGGCGTCCATCTCGAACAGCAGGTCGTCGCGGCACACGTCGGCCACCACCGCCACCGCCGGCAGGTTCTCCAGGCCGCGCTCCGCGGCCACCTGGCGGTAGACCTCGGCGTCCTGCTTGCGCTTCAGGAAGATCGAGGTGTCGCACAGGTTTCGCAGCGCGGCGCCCTTCTGGGCGATCAGGTCCCCGACGATGTCGAACGTGGCGTTGATCTGCCGGGCCACGTCGCCCAGGAAGATGCTGCGGCCTTGCTCGTCGATGGCGGCTGTGCCGGAAACAAGCACCTGAGCGTTGTCCTGTTGGCGGATATGCGCCCCTCGCGAGAAGGACGAACCGTACTTGAAGGCATCCTTCTGGCGGCGGTTGGTCATCTGCTCGACCTGCCCGCCGCGGACGGCCAACAGGTCCATCGCCACCGCGGCGCCGGTGGGGAAATCACCCTCAATCCCCGTGCTGGCGGGGAGCAATATCGCCGAACCGTTGCCGCTCGGCGAGGCGGCCGGCATGAGGCCGAACTGGCCGTACCAGCGCGTCCGCACCGGGTTGAATTCGTTGTACCAGTCCAGGATCTTCGACAGGTAGATCCAGGTGCGGGCGACAGTCTTGTACGAGAGGCCCTGCGACAACAGCAGTCGCTGCGCCCGCTCGAACATCCGGTCGGCCTGGTCGGCTCGTCCGGCCCCGGCGGGGCCCTGTAGGTTCTGTAGCAGCAGGAACTCAGTTCCATCTCGCTGCCAGCAACGCCCAGCCGCCTGTCCGGCCTCATCGCGAACCGTTCGCGCGCCGGATTCGGGACTTCGCCGCACGGCCTGGAGGTTCACGCCGGCGAAGCCGCCTTCCTCACCCCAGAGCGGACAGCCTTGAATGAAGGTCAGTGGCGTGTCGGCGTCCAGCGACCTGGCCTTCAGCGCCTTGGTCCTGGCCGCCGTCACGGCCGGGCACGCCGCCAAGCACCCGAACGCCCGCTCGTGCACGATCTCCATCGCCTCCCCATCCACGTAGTCGGCGATCTTCGCGTAGGCTTCCGCCCCGGCGTCGGCCGCGCTGCACGGGCGAACCACCGATGCGGTGACAAAGGCCTGGCCGGCCCCTGCCGGGGTGATGAAGAGGCGGACGTTGCCCTCGGATTGGTTCGGTTGCCTTGTCTTCAAGCGTTTCTCCAACTTGCGGAACCGGCCTCTCTGGCGATGCCAGGCGCAACACGCCTTCCTCGGCCGAGATTGCGCCTCCATCCCCGTATAAACCGGAAAACCGGGATAGGTGGCGGTCTGGAACTGCCGGGCCGGCGAAATTCGACCGCGGAGGTCGCCGGAGATGCCCGAGCAGCCGCCCGGCCCGGCGGGGAAGGTGGTACAGCCGGCGGGCTCAGAGGCGGCGGCTTCGCAGGATGGAGACCAGCAGCCAGATTCCCATAAAGGCCGTGACGATGTACCCCCACACGCCGAGGGCCTGCAGGGTGACGATGCCGAACACGTCGGCGCCGCGCTGGCCGACCAGGAAGCTGGAGGCGATCAGCAGGCCCGTGATGATGAGGGCGAAGCTGATGCGGTTGGAACTTCGGTCCAGGGTGTGCACGAGGTTCTCAAGGTGTTCGTGGTGGACCCGCAACTGGAACTGCCCGCGGCGGAACTTGCCGGCCAGGGCGTACACGTCGCCGGGCAGCGAGTAGGCCAGTTCGCCCGCCTGGCGCAGGGCGGTGCGAAGCACTCGGAGGCCGCGGCGGGGATCGAACTGCTGAAGGGCGATCTTGCGGGCGTACGGCCTGAGGTGCTCCACGATCTGGAAGTCGCCGTCCAGCGACACCGCGAACGACTCGATCGTCATCAGCGCCTTGAACATCAGCGTGAACTGCGCCGGCGGGCGGACGCGGTGGCGGCGGATGATCTCGAAGCTCTGCGCCAGGACGGTGTTGAGCGGGATGTCCTTCATCGGCAGGTCGAAGTACGCCAGCAGCATCTCCTCCATCTCGCGCGTCAGCGCGGCGACGTCGGTCGTTTCGTCCAGCACATCCGCGCGGGCCAGCGCGTCCACCATCCGCGGCACGTCCGCGTCCACCACGGCCAGGACGATGTCTCCCAGCAGCCGCCGGTCGCCGGGCGTCAGCGAACTGACCTGGCCGAAGTCGATCACGCTGAGGACGTTGTCCGGCAGGAAGAAGAAGTTGCCCGGGTGCGGGTCGGTGTGGAAGAAACCGAACTCGAAGATCTGCCGCAGCACGAAGTTCGCCCCGCGCTGGGCCAGCACCTTGGGGTCCAGGCCCGCCGCTCGGATCGCCTCCGGGCTGCCCGGGCGCAGGCCGTCCACGTACTCCATCGTGATCACGCCCTCGGAGCAGTAGTCCTCGAACACCTCGGGGATGCGCACAGCGGCGTCGCCCGCAAAGTGCCGCCGGAAGCGGTTCTGGTTCCGCCGCTCGTTGTTGAAGACGACTTCCTTGTTGATGGCCGTGGTGAACTCGCGCACGGCCCGGTCGGGCTCGAGCGTCGAGTCGCTGGGCAGCACGGCCTTCACCAGGCCGGCGAGGTCGTCGAGGATCTGGCATTCGGTGCGGATGGTCTGGACGATGCCCGGGCGGCGGATCTTCACGACGGCCTGGCGGCCCTGGCGGGTGACGGCGCGATGGACCTGGCCGATGCTGCCGGCGGCGATGGGCACGGGGTCGAAGCTCTGGAAGAGAGTCTCCACCTTGCCGCCAAGCTGGGATTCCAGTTCGGCCAGAATGAGGCGGGAATCCTCGGGCGGCACCTGGTCCTGGAGCTGTTCGAGCTCGTGGACATACGCCGCCGGGATGAGGTCGGGGCGCGTGCTGAGAAGCTGCCCGAGCTTGATGAACGTCGGCCCCAGTTCCTCCAGCGCCAGCCGCAGGCGGCGAGGACGCGTCTGCCGCTGCTCGGGGGTCTCGCGGCGCCGGCGGGCGACCAGCCGGCGCCCCGCCGCGTCCACCACTTCGCCGAAGCCATGCTTCATCAGCACACCCAGGATGTGCTGATATCGCCGCATGTGGGCCAGCGTGCGGTTCAGCCGCAGTCTCTGCGGCCACACGGTCAGTTCTCCTGCTTGGGTTGCCGGGCGTCGATCTTCGCTTCCAGCCGCTCGATGTCCTGCTTGGTCGCCAGTGCGAGCTTGGCCAAAGCCTTCTCCACGTGCGCCTGGATGAGGCGCTCGAATTCCTGGCGCGTCTTGGCGGCCGAGTCGATCATCTCCTCGACGAAGCCTTTCTGCGCGCCGCGCTGGGCCTCGCCGCGGGCGACCAGTTCGTCGAAGAGCTTCTCGGCCTTCTCGCGGGTCATGGTGAAGGCGCCCAGCCCGGCAAACAGCAGTTTGTCCAGCGTTTCGAACATGAAGGTCTCCCTTGGCCGCGGGCTTCCGCCCGCGTGCGTTTGCGCAATTATAGGAGACACCAAGGGAAACGAACAGAAAGTGCCGGCGAAGGCGGCGAATCTCTCCAAACTGAGGGATCATCTGCTTCCTGCGTACGCCCCTGGCATGGTGCGGTCCTGGCACGATGCCCCTTCCTGCCCTCTTGACCAGCCGTTTGACTGGTAACTGGCGCGCCAAATCGACGAAGAGGCACTGCCCATGCTTTTGCCCTGTTTGCTTGGCGGGCCGATTTCCGTGCCCCTTAACCTGCCGTTTCGCAGGTTAAGCCCATCCGTGGCAAAATGGGCAAAATGCACAAACTGCGGATTATCCGGTCTTCGCGCACGCCGGCCCGGCAGACCGCGCGGCGCGCCGAAGGCCCCTTACGTCTCCGTTTTTCGGTGAAACGGCCGAGAAACGAGTGCGAACGGCAGCCGGGGGTGTCCAGACCCCTTCCAGCAGTCTCGCGTTCCGTTTCTCGGCGATTTCACCGAAAAACGGCCTGCTTCCGATGGAACGTATCGGCAGTTCATCGAGCCGCAGGAGCGAGATGCGGGAACAGGGCCTCGGGTCGGGGTTGCGACGGAGCCGAGGTGGTTGCCGGCCTGACGGCATGCGTTGCCGGGCCGGTGGCAGGAGGAGCAAGTTCTTCGAGTGGAACTGAGTACCTGCGGATGAAGGCATCCATGCGTTCAAGGTAGTCGTTCACGGCCTCCGCGAGGCCTATGACGCCTGGTTTGTTCCATTCGACCGTGGTGCACAGTTCTTCTTTGACAAGGCGGGTTGCTCGAATAAACGCCGACACAGCAGATGCCGCTTTCCGCCCCATCTCCTCCACCGTTTGTGAAGTTTCACGCTTTTCACGCTCCTGGAGCATCCATTTCGCTTCAACCAGCTTTCCATCGGCCACCATACGGACGAATGCTCCACGCTTGATGAGTTTCTTTGCCTCCGCCTTGGCCATCACGCACTGCGCGAACAGGGAGACAACTTTGTTCAATTCCTCCACTCGTTGCGAACTCAGTGAGGTCGTCTTTTCGCTCACCCACGTCGGGAGTTGGCGATCCCACTCGTTACCATCTGCTCCCGCGTCATGGCCCACAAGTGCGGCCAGTCGTTTGCGGGCATCATCACGAATTGTCATTTCGCCGAATGCGCCTTGTCCTGGCCGCTTCCAGTCGCTGAGCTCATCGTAAAGGACCAGATATGCCACGTGAGGGAAGTCGAGGCCAAGAACTGCCTTCACGTTTTCATAGCCTGCACTCGCGATATTGAAACAGTCCGCCAGCGAGTACCAGAGCATGATCGGATACGCCTCATCCCTTCCTCGCTCAGCCATGATGGCCGCGAAGGCCCCGGTGCAGGGCCCAGTGGGATGAGCCAGGAGGATGCGGCTGCCACGTTGGGCCGCCTCGTCGGGGTGCTTCTCGTAGAACTGCTTCAGGAAGGAACGGCGCCAGTCTCGCCACTCGTCGATGTGAGCATTCCAGTCGATTCGCTCCAGTTCACGGAAGCCCAATTCAATCGCGTTGCTGTCCTTGCGGATGAGGCAGACTTCCATCCCCGCCATTCGGGTGAAGGGCCCTTGCCCGCACAAGGAGGTCCTTCCTAACGGAACGAGGAGCACCTCGGCGAAGATGACAACCCCCACAACTGTCGTTGCCGCTGCCGCGATGGGCAAACCCTTGGCCACAATCGGTCGCTTGCTCCCGGCGGCCGAGAGGAGAGCCCAGAACACGAGGAGTCCCCCCGCCATCAACACCGCGCCGGGCAGTTGCCATTCCGTGAAAGCGGACACTGCTGTCCAAGATAATCGCGGCGTA
>CAYWTX010000024.1:0-17329 GCA_964461295.1 uncultured Planctomycetaceae bacterium
CCGCGCTGAGCGACACCGTCTCGAAGATCCCTTGCAGGAACGGCACGTAGATCAACGCCAGTTGCAGCGAGATCGTCGCCGCCACGGCCGCCGCCAGGTACAGGTTCGAGAACACCCCCGCCTTGAACAGCGACTCCTTGCCCGAGCGGATCGCCAGCACGTGGGCCATCTGCGTGAGTGTGACCACCGTGAACGCCATCGTGCGGAAGTACTGGATGTGATGCTTCGCATCGATATCCTTGACCCACCAAGCGACTTCGGCTGCAAGCAGGCATATTCCCGCCATCAGCGCCCCTACCCAGAGTATGTGATAGACCATCCCATCGGCGAAGATGCCTGCCCCGGTCCGCATGGGCGGGCGTCGCATGATGTTCTTCTCGGCCGGCTCGACGCCCAGCGCCAGGGCGGGCAAGCCGTCGGTCACGAGGTTGATCCACAGGATCTGTAGCGGGATCAGCGGCAGGGGCAGGCCCAGCAGCGGCGCGAAGAACATCACCAGGATCTCGCCCGAGTTGGTCGTCAGCAGGTACTTGATGAACTTGCGAATGTTGTCGTAGATCACCCGCCCCTGTTCCACGGCCGCGACGATCGTGGCGAAGTTGTCGTCCTGGAGGACCATGTCCGAGGCTTCCTTCGCCACGTCGGTGCCGGTGATGCCCATGGCCACGCCGATGTCGGCCTTCTTCAGGGCGGGGGCGTCGTTGACGCCGTCGCCGGTCATCGCCACCACGTGCCCGCGGTCCTTGAGGGCCTGCACGATCTTCAGCTTGTGCTCGGGCGACACGCGGGCGTAGACGGACACGTCCTGGACCTGGGCCTCCAGGTCGGCCAGTTCCATCCGCTCCAGTTCCTCGCCCGTGACCGACTTGTCGCCCTCGCGGGCAATGCCCAACTCCGACGCGATCGCCCACGCCGTCAGCGGGTGATCCCCCGTGATCATCACCGGCCGGATGCCCGCCTCGCGGCAGGTCTGGACGGCAAGCTTCACCTCCGCCCGCGGCGGGTCGATCATGCCCACCATGCCGACGAAGACCAGACCTTGCTCCAGGGCGTCGGGGGTCTGCGACGTCGGCGGGGCCTCCAGCATCCGCATCGCCACGCCCAGTACGCGCATTCCCTGCTGAGCGAAACGGTTGTTCGCCTCCAGGATCCGCTGGCGCCACGGCTCGTCCAGCGGCACGACCTGCTCCACCGGCCGCACGTGCGTGCACACCTTCAGCAGGCTGTCGACGGCGCCCTTGGTGAACGCGACGAACTTTCCCTCGTCGGCCAGCGTTCTCAGCGGCGCCGGCAGGTCGCCGGCCGCGGACGGCAGGGCGTGTACCGTCGTCATCCGCTTGCGGTCGGAGTCGAACGGAGCCTCCGCGACGCGCGGCAAGGCCTTCTCCAGTGCGTCCTTGACCAGCCCGACGTGGGCGGCCGCGACAACCAGGGCGCCCTCCGTCGGGTCGCCCACGGCGCTGAAGCGCCCGGGCCGCTCGCCCGGCTTGAGCACGGCGTCGTTGCACAAGGCCGCGGCGCCCAGCAGCAGGCCCATCGTGCCGGGCGTCTCGGGGCCGGTCGCGGCCCCGGCGGCGATCTCCGCCACGCCGCGCCGCACGTGCTCCGAGAAGTTCACCTGCTGCCCGGCCAGGTCCGCCATCACCACCGTCATGCGGTTCTCGGTCAGCGTGCCGGTCTTGTCCGAGCAGATCGTCGTGACCGAGCCCAGCGTCTCCACGGCCAGGAGCTTCCGCACCAGCGCCCGCCGTTTGAGCATCCGCTGCGCGCCCAGCGCCAGCGAGATCGTCACCACGGCAGGCAGGCCTTCCGGCACGGCCGCCACGGCCATGCTGATGGCCGTCAGGAACATTTCCTTGAGGTTGTCGATCCCGACGCCGCCGCGGAGGATCCCCTGCACGAAGATGACGCTGACCAGCATCAGGGCGGCGATGGCCAGCCCGTGCCCGAGTTGCGTCAGTCGCTTCTGAAGCGGCGTGGGCTCCTGCACCACCGACTGGATCATCGTCGCGATGGCGCCCAGTTCGGTGCTCATCCCGGTGCGGACGGCCAGGCCCGTGCCGCGCCCGTACGTCACCACCGTGCCCATGTGGGCCATGTTGCGCCGGTCGCCGACGCCGAGTTCCTCGCCGGCCAGCGGGGCCGTCTGCTTCTCCACCGGCTCGCTCTCGCCGGTCAGCGCCGCTTCCTGGATTCGCAGGTTCGCCGCCTCCACCAGCCGGAAATCCGCCGGCGCCATCGTGCCGGCCTCCAGGTACACCAGGTCGCCCGGCACGATCCTCGTGGCCGAGATCTCCTTCACCTCGCCGTCGCGCCGCACGCGGACGACCGGCACGGCCATCTTCTTCAAGGCCGCCATCGCCTTCTCCGCCCGGTACTCCTGCCATAGCCCCAGCAGGGCGTTGAGCACCACGATCACCGCGATGGCGATGGCGTCGTAGATCTCGGCCATGCTGCCGCTATGGCGGTACTCGATCACGCCCAGCACGCCGGAGATGACGGCCGCGATGATCAGCACGACGACCATCACGCCGGTGAGCTGCTCCCACAGGATTCGCCAGGGGCTCTTGACCCCCTTGTCCTGCAACTCGTTGGGGCCGTACTGCTCCAGCCGGCGCTGCGCCTCGGCCTCGCTGATGCCGGCGTGCGGATCGACGCCCAGTTCGGCCAGGGCCTGCTCGACGGGTTTTGTCCAGGGTCGTTCCATGGCTCTCCTGCTTTCGCGGACGCTGCTCGGGAGGACTTTATAGCGGAGGAAGCAGGTGGAGGAAAGCGAAACCGGAGAGGAGACCGAACGAAGGGGCTTGCTTCTTCAGCCCCCGAAGGGGCCGTTTGGCGGTAGCCTCGGGCACCAGCCTGTGGGGCGATGGCGTGCCGAACGTGGAGCCCGCGAAGCGGCCGATTGAGGCGCACGGGGTGAACCCCAGACGCCTCCTTCGGGGGCTTGATGTCCTTTGGTCACGGCAATCACGGGCTCTCGCTCGTGTCTACCGCCAAACGCGCCCTGCGGGGGCTAACGACCAAGGGCAGACCACTACGGCTTTGCCGTGAAGGGCGTCAACTCCTCGACGTCACGGGCATGGCCAGGTCATTGGCGATGGAGTACTATCAGGCGATCGGTTCGCCTGCCAAGGCGAGGATCGACGCGCTCCACATGGGCGTGGCCACGTGGCATCGGAACTCGGGCTGGATCTGACGACCCGCTTGTCGCCTCCGCCGCCAACCGGTATGATGGCCGCCATGGACGTACAGGCCAACATGGTGCCCGGTATTGCCCGTCGCTCGAGAGGGCTGCTCGCCGGCGGCACGCCGCCCTGACGAGCCCGCCATCTTCCCGGCCACGCCTGCCGGACGCCGCGTTTGTTTGTTTCTCCCGCACCCCGAACCCCTGAGTTGCCAGCCATGGAAGCACTCTCAACCGCCGCACAGATCGCCCGACGACGGACGTTCGCCATCGTCTCGCACCCCGACGCCGGCAAGACCACCCTCACCGAGAAACTCCTGCTCTACGGCGGGGCCGTGCAGCTCGCCGGGTCCGTCACGGCCCGCAAGAACCAGCGGGCGACGACCTCCGACTGGATGGAACTCGAAAAGAAGCGAGGCATCTCCATCAGCTCGACCGTCCTCCAGTTCGACTACCGCGACTTCCGCATCAACCTGCTGGACACCCCCGGGCACAAGGACTTCTCCGAGGACACCTACCGCGTTCTGACGGCCGTGGATGCGGCCATCATGGTCATCGACGCGGGCAAGGGAATCGAGAGCCAGACGCGCAAGCTGTTCGAGGTGTGCAAGCACCGGGGCGTGCCGATCTTCACGTTCATGAACAAGCTGGACCGCCCCACGCTGAACCCGCTGGCGCTGCTGGACGAACTGGAGAGCGTGCTGGGGATCGCGGCCTACCCGATGAACTGGCCGCTGGGGACGGGCTTGGGCTTCAAGGGCGTCTGGGACCGCCGCACGCGCATGGCCCACCTCTACGAGCGAACGCCCGGCGGGGCGTACCGGGCGCCGGTGTCGACGGCGGGGCTGGCCGATCCCATCGTGCGCGAGCGTCTGGACGAGGAAACCTACCGCACGGTCCGCCAGGAAGTGGAAATGCTGGAGGGCGCGGGGGCCGAGTTCCAGGCGGAGGGGGTGCTGGCCGGGCGGACCACGCCGGTGTACTTCGGCAGCGCGTCGAACAACTTCGGCGTCCAGCTCCTGCTGGACGGCTTCCTGGAGCACTCGGGCCCGCCGGGCCCGCGGCGCTGCCGCGGCGGGCTGGTCGAGCCGACCCACGAGGCGTTCTCGGGCTTCGTGTTCAAGATCCAGGCGAACATGGACCCGCGTCACCGCGACCGAATGGCCTTCGTCCGCGTGGTGTCGGGGCGGTTCCAGCGCGACATGACGGCAACGCACGCCCAGAGCGGCAAGGCCATCCGCCTGGCGAACGCCGCCAAGCTGTTCGGGCGCCAGCGCGAGACCGTCGACGAAGCCTACCCGGGCGACGTGGTGGGCATCATCGCCAACGCCGGCTTCGGCATCGGCGACACGCTGAGCGAGGACCCCTCCATCGTCTATGACGAGATTCCCCACTTCGCGCCCGAGTGCTTCGCGTACCCGGTGAACCCCGAACCGGCCAAGTTCAAGCAGTTCCGCGACGGGCTCAGCCAACTGCTCCAGGAGGGCGTCGTGCAGCGATTCGACGTGCCCGCCTCCGGCCGAGGCACGCCGCTGCTGGGCGCGGTGGGCCCGCTGCAGTTCGAGATCGTCCAGTATCGGCTCCAGAGCGAGTATGGCGCGGCCTCGCGGATGGACAGCGCGCCCTGGAGCGTGGCGCGCTGGCTGCACCCAGCCGCCGATGCCAAGGAGCTGCTGGTGCCCTCCAAGGCGTGCATGGCCATCGACGGCCGGGGGCGGCGCGTCTTGCTGTTCCCCGACACGTGGACGCTGCGGTACTTCCTGGACCACAACCGCGACGCGCAACTCGGCCTCCTGCCGTATCCCGACGTCGCCGTCGAACCTGCCCTCGCCGGGGCCCGACGCGGATAGGCGGCCCCAGCGGCGCGGCCCCCGAAAGGGCGTTGCCTTCGCGGGATGCTCGCCGAGCCGTTCCGGGCCGAACCCCCGTTGGGGTCGGCGTGGGCGCCACCGAACCGGCGACCGGTTGCATCGCATCCTCGGGCGCAAGCGGTCGCTCACTCGCACCCGACCGTGCCGACACGGCACGGCTCTGCCGCACAATGGTTCGGCGAACGCAACGTTGGTTGAGTGAGCCGACGCGGCGTGGGTTGAACCGCGCCATCGCGACGAACGGGGACCCGCCGGCGCCGACCCCCTCCCCGAGGGCGCAGCGCGGTTTGGCGGGCGATCCGGCCGATGGGACGTCGGCTGAACCGGTTCTCTTGCTTTCGTCGCGATGGAACGTACCTTTCCTTCGGCGAGCGAGGTCGCCGAGAGGAAGGGCAGTCTTGAAGCACATTCGCGTTCTATCCGAGGCCGGTCAGGTTGTGCGCCCGGTGTCCGTGTCCGTCTTCGCCATGGCGTGCATCGCGTGCGCGATGGCGGCCGGAGGGATGGGCGTGTGGGCCCTGGCCGCCGCCGGCGCGGCGATGGCGACCATTTCCGGCCTGCTGGTCTACCAGGTGCACCGCGCGGTGGGCGAGCTCCGGCGGCAGTCGCAGCAGGTGCGGCACGTGGCGACCGAGGCGGAGAAGCACTACGCCGAGGTGCTGCGGCGGATCATCCGGTACGTGGAGATGCGCGACCGCAACTGGCAGGGGCACAGCGAGAACGTCGCCCGCATGGCCGGGCGCATCGGCAAGCAGATGGGCCTGTCGGCGCAGCACTGCGAGCAGCTTGTGGCGGCTGGGCAGCTTCACGACATCGGGCTGCTGGCGATTCCTGACGCGGTGCTGCTGCGCAACACGCGGTTCGGCGTGGACGAGTTCCGGGCCGTGCAGAAGCACAGCGAGGTGTCGTACGAGGTGCTTCGCCCGCTGGAGCATCTGGCGGGCGTCCTGCCCGCCATCCGCTCGCACCACGAGCGGTTCAACGGGACGGGGTATCCCGACGCCCTGGCGGGCGAGGCGATCCCGCTGGACGCCCGCATCCTGGCCGTGGCCGACGCATACGACGCGATGACGCATGACCGGCCTCACCGCGCCGCCCTGGCGCCGCTGGTGGCGATGCGCGAGTTGCGGCGATGCACGCCGGCGGGCTACGACCCGCGTTGCGTGGAGGCGATGGAGCGGGTGATGGGATCGAGCGCGGGCCAGCCGCCCGCGACGGAGGAATCCGTCGTCGTCGCCGATCCCGCGGCCACCGTGGCGACGTAACGGAGGGACGCGCGCCGTCGCGTCCGTCCCGCCAACGCGGGAAAGACGGCCCCGACGGAGCGCGGCCCTGCAACGCGGAGTGTCTTCCTCTGCATTCCGCGCCCGCTTTCTGTACAATCACGGGATGCAGAACGAGCCGCAGCGCGTGGCGGTATTCCTGCCGACCTGGGTCGGCGACGTGGTCATGGCCACGCCCGCCCTGTGCGCCCTGCGCGAGCAGTGGAGCGGCGCCCGCATCGCCTACGTGGGCCGCCCGGCCGCCTTGGACACCCTGAGCGGCACGGACGCGGCCGACGAGATGCTGGCCGACGGATCCAGCCACAAGGCCCGGTTGCGGGGGCTGATGGGCCTGTGCCTGCGGCTGCGCAAGTTCGGCGCCGACCTGGCCGTGCTGCTGCCCAACAGCTTTCGCACGGCCCTGGCCGCCCGCCTCGGCGGGGCCGAACGCGTGGCTGGGTACAACCGCGACGGGCGGCGAATCCTTCTCAGCGAGCACCTCGACCCGCCGCGCGACGCCGGCGGGCGGTACATGCCCGTGCCCGCCCTGGACTACTACAATGCCCTCGTCCGCAGCCTCGGCGTGCCGTGCGAGAGCCGCCGCCTCAGCCTGCCCGTGCGGGCCGAAGACGAGGCCGAGGCCGACGGGCTGCTCCAACAGGCCGGCGTGGACCGCACGCGGCCGATCGTGATGCTCAATCCGGGAGCGAGCTTCGGCACGAGCAAGATGTGGGACCCGCGGCGGTACGCGGCCCTGGCCGACATGCTCGCCGAGCGGCGGGGGGCGCAGATCATCGTCAACGCCGCCCCCGGCGAGCGTCAGGTCGCCCGCTGGGTGGTCGAGTGCATGCGGCAGCCGCCCGCGATCAACCTCGGCGAGTACCGCAACCGCCTGGGGTTGGTGAAGTCGCTGCTGCGGCGCTGCCGGCTGCTGGTGACCAACGACACGGGAGCGCGGCACCTGGCGGCGGCCGCCGGGATCGGCGTGGTGACGGTCTTCGGCAGCACCGACCCCGAGTGGAGCCGCATCGACTACGACCGGGAGCGGATCGTCCGCGTGGCGGCCGAGTGCAGCCCGTGCCAGCGAAAGCTCTGCCCGCAGGCGCCGGGGCCGAAGTACCACCAGTGCATGACGGCGATTGTGCCGGAAGCGGTGTTCGCCGCGGCGGAGGAACTCCTGGACTCCAAGGCGGAGGCGGCGAGATGAGCCCTGGTGGCACGGCCATCCGGGCCGTTGATCCCAGGGGCGTTCCCGCGGGGGCGCCCGCACCGCGCCGCCGGTGGACGGCTTGCTCCTTGGCGGGAGTGACGCATGGGTGAGGACCGCACAACGCAGTCGCTGCTGGACGCCGTGCGCGCGGCGGGTCTGGACAGCCTGGCCGGCGCGTTCGCCTGGCGGGGCGAGGACCTCAACAAGCCTGGCCTGGGCGTCCGCAAGCGGACGCGGGTGGCATTGCGCGACGCCGACGGCGGCGAGCACGTGCTGTACCTGAAGCGATACGGCGTGCCGGGCAAGGCCACGCTGCGCGGCGTGCGCGACGCGGCCGGGCGGTGGCTCGCCCATGGCCGGCGGTGCAGCGTGGCGGGGGCCGAGAAGGCGAACATCGAAGCGGCGGCAGCGGCCGGCGTGCCCACCATGCGGGTCGTCGCTTGGGGCCAGATGCCCTGCCCGATCGGCGCGGCGGCGAGCTATCTGCTCGTGACGGCCGTGCCGGGCGACGCGCTGGAGCGGTGCGCCGAGACCTGGCTGGCGGCGGGTGGCGCGGATCGCGGCGAGGCCCTGGCCGCGGCGCTTGCACGGCTGGCGCGCCGGCTGCATGATTCCGGCTACGTGCACCGCGATTTCTACTCGTCGCACGTTTTCCTGGACGACCGCGACGGCCGGCCCGAACTGTACCTCATCGACCTGGCGCGGGCGATTCGCCCGCCGCTGCGGAGGCTGCGGTGGCTCGTGAAGGACGTGGCGCAGCTCAAGCATTCGATGCCGGCGGCGTGGACGGCGGCACATTGGCCGATGTTCGTGCGGCACTACCTGGTGGGCGTGTCGGAGGGCGGCATGGCGCGGTTCAACCGCAAGGTGGATGGCAAGGTTGCCGCGATGCGGCGGAAGGCTGAAAGAAGGGAATGATGGGTACCAGGCCTCGAGTATCGAATGTTGAAGTCAGAATCGCACTGGGTGCCACGGCTGCAAACTGCGCAGCCGTGGCGCCCGGGCCTCGGAGGCGGTTGGTAGTCCTGAAATGAGGATCGCCCTTGTCATAGAACGGTTCGACGCCGCCCGCGGCGGGCGCGAGCGGTCCACGGCGCAGATCGCCGCCGGCCTGGCGCGCCGCGGACACGCCGTCGCCGTCCTGTGTCAGCACGGCACGGGCGGCGGCGAGGGGGTCGAGGTGCGCCAGTTGGGCTGCGAGGGTTGGGGGCGGGCGGGCAAGCTTAAGCGGTTCGTCTCGGCCGTGCGGGCCGAGAGGAAACGCGAGAAGTTCGACATCGTTCACGCGACGCTGCCGGTGCCGGGGGCGAACGTCTACCAGCCGCGCGGCGGGCTGGTGGGGGCCCAGGCGGCCGCGAGCGTCCGCCGGCGAAAGGGGCTGCTCAAGCTGGTGTTCACCGTGGCCGAGCCGGCCAACCTGCTGCGGCGCCAGATGCGCGCGCTGGAGCGGCGCGTCGTGCGGGACCCGGGCGTGCTCTGCCTGGCCGTCAGCGACATGGTCCGTCGCGAGTTCCTGCACTACCACGCCCGCGGCGAGGGCGTGCGGGTGATCTTCAACGGCGTGGACGACTGCGCGTGGGGCGACGCCGAGCAGCGGGCGGCGCTGCGGCGCGAGGTGCGCCGCAAGCTCGACGTGGCCGACGACGCGCCGGTGTTCCTCACGGCCGCCAAGCGTTTCACGCTGAAGGGCGTGGCCGAGACGATTGAGGCGTTCGCGCGGTACGTGCACGGAGAGGGGGGCGACAAGCGGGCACGCCTGGTGGCGGTGGGGCAGGGCCAGGTGCGGGCGTACGAGCGGCTGGCGCGACGCCGTGGCGTGCGCGGGCAGGTGGTGTTCGCCGGCGAGGCCGAAGACATCGGCGCCTGGCTGGCGGGCGCCGACGCGTGCGTGCTGCTGAGCTGGTACGACCCGTGCAGCCGCGTGGTGCTGGAGGCGGTGCGATCGGGCGTGCCGGCCATCACCACCGCGTTCAACGGCGCCTGCGAGGTGCTCGCCCGCGGCGCGGGCGTGGTGATCGATTCACCGGACAACATCGCTGCCGCTGCCGCGGCGCTGCGCAAACTGGCCGACCCCGACTGCCGCGCCGGCGCGGCGGCAGCGTGCTGCGAACTGATCGACGCGCTGAGCATGGACCGCCACGTGGACGAACTCGTCAAGGCGTACGAGGAAGTCGTCGGCAACAAGTGATCGCCCGGACGCGGAAGGAGCCGAGCCGCGGCGTGTCGCCGCGGTTGCCTCCGGACCGGGCGCCGGATCCGAAACGGAAAATACGAAGCGGAACACGCAAGCAACATGGACAAGATCGGCGGAATCCTCTCCTGGCTTGCCCTTCCCCTCGCGGCGTACGTCATCGGCGCGACGCCGTTTGCCGTGATCATCGCGCGGTTTCGCGGGCATGATCTCCGCGAGCAAGGCAGCGGCAACGTGGGGGCGACCAATTGCGGGCGCGTCTGCGGGCGGCGGTGGGGCTACCTGTGCTTCCTGCTGGACGTGGCGAAGGGATTCCTGCCGACGTTCGCGGTGGGCCTGTGGCTGCGGGGAGGCGACGACACGGCTGGCGCGGCGGCGCCTTCGCCGGCCGCGCAGGCCCTGTGGCTGACGGTGGGCTGCGCCGCGATCGCGGGGCACGTGCTGAGCTTCTGGCTGGGCTTCCGCGGGGGCAAGGGCGTGGCCACCTCGCTGGGCGTGGTCCTGGGCGTGTGGCCCTACTTCACGCCGGCCGGGGCGATCGCCCTGGCGGTCTGGATCGCCGTCACGTTGACCAGCCGCTACGTCTCGGTGGGCAGCATCGCGGCCGCACTGGCGTTCCTGCCGGCCTTTGCGCTGCTCAACGGCTCGCGGGTGGAACTGCTCTGGCCGATGGCGTCCTTCGCGGCGGTGATGATCTCGCTGATCCTCTTCCGCCACAAATCGAACATCCGCCGCCTGCTGGCGGGCACGGAGAACAAAATCGGGAGGAAGGAAGAGAAGCAGCAGGGATGAAGGGGATGAAACGGAGGGGAAGAGAGCTTCTTCTTCCTAGACACTGGTCGGGTAAGCCTGGGCGGTTGCCCGCCCAGGCTTACCCGACCAGTGTCTCTTCCTGTCCACTTCATCCCCCTCGTCCCAGCTTATCTCCTCTCGCGGCGCGAAGCACCTCGCCCAACCGTTCGGCGAGGCCGTCGTCGATGAGTTGGTTGAGGCGGTCGACCGTGTAGAACACTTCGAGCATCAGCGTGCCGCGGTAGGCGACGTCGCGCAGGGCGGCCGCCACCGCAGGCGTGTCCAGCTTGCCGCGGGTGGGCATCTCGTGGTCGTCGGCGAGGCCGGAGTTGTCGGAGAAGTGGACGTAGGCGATCTGCTCGGCGGCGGAGCGGATCCATGCGGGCACGTCGCCGGCCATCAGGGCGTGGCCGGTGTCGAAGCACATGGCCGTGGCGGGGGCGGCCTCGTCGCGGAGTTCGGCGGCGAGTTCGGCGGCGTCGGCGCCGACTCCGTAGGCGGGGGGCAGGTTCTCGAAGGCGTAGCGCACGCCGGCGGCGGCGCCGACGCGGCCCAGTTCGCGGATCGACTTGCGGAGTTGCGCGAATCGCGCGCGGCGCTCGTCGGCGGTGAGCGGGCGGCTCAGCGCCGGCGAGCAGTGGACGACGACCAGCGGCCCGCCCAGCGCGAGGGCAAGGTCGCCTTCGCGGCGGTAGGTCTCGACCGCCGCGAGGCGGAACGCCTCATCCGGCGAGGACGGGTCGTACGCGTCGCCGAACACGCCGTGCAGGCTGTCGCAGGGCATCCCGCCGGCCGCGACATACTCCCGCATCTGCGCCAGGCAGGGCGCGGCCTTCTGGTTGCGGTAGACCTGGACGGCGCGGCAGCCGAGACGGCGCAGGCAGGCGAGCCAGTCGCCGGGCGGGAAGTCCGCAAAGCCGACGGGAGCGACGGTACCGAGTTGGATGGACTCCGATTCTGGCATGGGCTGAAAGAACAAATCCCAGCCCCGAAGGGGCGTCGAGGATTCAGCCGGGGGCGTAAGCCCCCGGTAACCACGGCAGAATGGTCTGAGCCCTTCCGAAGGGGCGATAGAAACCTTGCCACACGGCCAAACCTTCTTTCGCCCCTTCAGGGCTCATTTCCCATTCTGATCTCCACCGGGGGCTTGCGCCCTTGGCTGAATCCTGACGCCTCTTCAAGGCCAAAGCCATCGGCTGATTCTTCCTCGCCTGCTGGAGGAAGGACTGCTACCCGGCGCCCAGGCGTTTGCGGATCTGCTCGGCGCGGACCTCGGCGCGGACCTCGCCGGACATTTCGCGGCCGAGGGTCTTCTGGAGGTGCGCCGGTTGGGTCAGCAGGAACAGTTCGTTGATGGTCTGGGTGTCCACGTCGCGGACTCGCCCGAGGTTGACGCCCAGGCGCACCAGCGACAGGAGGTACATGGTTTCCTCGGAGCTGATGTGCCTGGCCGAGCGGAGCACCGCCAGGGCGCGGAAGGCCTTGTCGTCGACGGCCAGCGATCTGCGTTCGATGATCGCGCCTCTGGCGGCCCGTTCGTAGTCGATGAACCGGGGGACCATCTGTCCGAGGAACTCCTCGATGATTTGCTCCTCGGTGCGGCCCAGCGTGGTCTGGTTGGACACCTGGAAGAAATCGCCGCTGGCCTCGGTGCCTTCGCCGTACAGCCCGCGGATGGCCAGGTGCATGTCCTGGGCGGCGCGGAACGCCTTCTCGATCTCGCCGGTCATCTTCAGCGCGGGCAGGTGCAGCATCACGCTGACCCTCAGGCCGGTGCCCACGTTGGTCGGGCAGGCCGTCAGGTAGCCGTAGCGGTCATGGAAGGCGTAGCCCAGGCGGCCCTCCAGCAGGTCGTCGATGCGGTTGATCTCGTGCAGGGCGTTGTCCAGTCCCAGTCCGCTGCGAAGCACCTGGATGCGGAGGTGGTCCTCTTCGTTGATCATGATCGAGGCCGTCTCGTCCACGGCCACGACGACGCTTCGCGGGTGCTGGGCGTCGGAGTGGTGGCGTGAGATGAGGTGCCGCTCAACCAGCAGTTGGCGGTCGAGTTCGCCGGCGGCCGCGACGTCCACGTACAGCACCTGCGGCGCGATGCCGGCGGCGAGCACCTCGCGTCGCAGGCGGCCCTCCAGGTCGCGCAGTTGGTCGGTCGAGCAGCGGGTGAGGAAGGGCATGCCCGCGAGATTGCGGGCCAGGCGAATGCGAGAGGAGATCACCACGTCGTGCGCCGGCCCGGCGCCGCGGAGCCATTCGCCGGCGCTTCGCGTGAAATCGGCGAGTTTCATGACTGCTCCTCCAGCTTGATGCGGTCGCGCAGGCGGGCGGCGAGCTTGTAGTCCTCGGTTCCGACGGCGTTACGGAGCTGCGCCCGCAGGCGAAGGAGGTTGTTCTGTCTCTTGCGGTCGGCGCCCGCCCCCGAGGGAACCTTGCCCACGTGCTGCGACGCTCCTTCCTGGGCACGGGCGATCAGCGCCTCCAGCAACGGGCCGAACGCCTCGTAGTCGTGCGGGCAGCCCAGCAACGCCTTCTGGCGGAACTCGCCGAACGTCAGCCCGCAGACGTCGCACTTGACCTCGGCCGCCTTCTGCCCGCCCGGGGCGGCCGTCTGCAGGATGAAGTCCTCCAGGAGCTGGCTGATGGGCAGGTTGGCCTTGACCGTGATGCCTTCGGCGGCGGCGCAGTCCTCGCACAGGTGCTTCTCCAACTTCTGGCCGTCAGCAATCTCGGTCAGATGCACGGTCGCCGGTTTGCCGCATTTGTCGCATTCGGACTTCATGGCCACTCCATCCTACGGAAGATGAAGCGGGCAATCAAGGAATTGGGGAACGACAGCGACGGTGCGGAAGAAAGGCGAAGAGAAAAGGGCAACCCGCCACGGAAATGGCCAGCCCTTGTCGAAGGGCCCTCGGCGAAGGGCGCCGGGACCGCGACGCGGCCAGCACGGGGCAACGACTTCCGGCCTTTCCCGCACGACTACTGTCCATCAGCTTCGTCGCGCGCCGTGCGGATGCCGCGGTCGGCACTGCCGCCTGCCGCCTGCTGGCTGCTGCCTTTGGGCGCGGCCTCGCCCTGTGGCGCGGCCGCCGGCTCATCTTTCGGCGACACGCGGCGGCCTATCACCCGCATGATCCAGAACGCCGCCGTCGCCACCAGGATGCCCAGCACGAACGCCCATTTCTGGTGCTTGTGCATGAACGTCTCCATGGCCGCGCCGAAGACGTAACCGCCGAAGGCGAAGGTGGTCGCCCACACGGCCGCGCCGATGACGTTCAGAAGGATGAACCGTCGGGTGGGCACGTCGCTCATGCCGATGGCGAGGGGGGTGACGTTGCGCAGCCCGTAGAGGAAACGGAAGCCCAGGATAAGCCAGGTCTGGTTTCGCTCGAGCAGGCGGTAGACCCTCGCGGCCCGGGCCTGCCACTTGGGGCGATTGGCGATGAATTTCTGGCCCTTGTAGCGGCCGAGGAAGAACATGAGCTGGTCGCTGCACAGGCTGCCGCAGAAGGAGAAGAGGATCACCAGGGGCAGCCAGGGGTTGCCGTCGCGGGCCGCGAAGCCGGCGATGATGACGATGGTCTCGCCCTCGAAGAACGTCCATACCAGCAGGATCAGGTAGGCCAGGTACGGATGGGCGTCCAGGATCTGGTTGATGTCAGGCATTGTTCATCGCCGTTGGCGCCGGGGCGCCATCAGGAAGTTCCGAGCATACTGCGCGGGCGCGGGGGGCGTCAACGCCGGTCCCGTCGCGATGACACGGCGCGCCGGGCCGCGCGGGCGGCGGCGACGCTACTGGTGCCCGTGGGGGTGTCCGTGTCCGTGGTGGCGGTGCGTGTCGTGGGGATCCATCGCGCACGCCTTGCCGTCGCGGTGGTTGCGGCAGAACAGCAGCGGGAGGACAATGTCGCTGGAGCAGCAGGGAACCCACACGGCCAGGAACAGGAACACCGGGATCAGCACGAAGGTGAGCGGCTTGATGTCGCCCCCCTCGTGCAGGGACATCAGGATGTGTGCCAGCGAAGCGGCCGTGCTGAGAAGAATGTGGATCGCGTGGGACATCTTGGTCCTGGGGCGCAGGTACCCCACAAGCACCCCGAGCACGGCGGCGGGCAGCACCAGGTAGCCGATTTTGATGAAGCCGATGTAGACCTCGCCATGCACGTGCGGGTCGTGGACTTCCATCAGCCGTTCGCCGAGGAACGGCATGACCGAATCGCTCAGCGTGCCGACGGCCAGGGAACCCACGAGCCCGACCAGGGCGGCGGCCAGGACGTTGGGCCTGTGATGAAGGCGGAACATCGCGGTGGTGACGATGGCGCTGAAGAACACGTGGGCGGGGTGGAACGTCGCGAACAGGATCTCGGATGCCTTGTGGGGCAGGTTCGCGTAGACAAACGCCACCGTGAGCAGGGCGCCCGCGACGGTGCCCAGGGCCGTGAACGGCGCATGCTCTCTCAGCTCGAGGAGAATCCGCTTGATCATGGCGTCTTCCTTCTGCTTGCGGCTTTCGCGACGGGGGCCTTTGGGCGGACATGCCCCTTCCGGCACGAGATCAGGTGCTTGACGTGGCAGTCGGGGCATTCCTCGAAGCGGTGCTGGTGGGCGAAGTCGTCCCAGTGCCGCCGCTGATGGATCGTGAGGACGCCGGTGCCCATGCAGACCGGGCAGACGCTGTCCAGGGCGGCCAGGATGGCGCCGCGGATGAACTGCGAGCGGTTGGGGATGCCCTTCATGGCCCCGGCCAGCGAGGCATCGACCTTGAACGTGATGACTTCTTCCTTCGTTCGCGGCATGGTCTTCTCCACCGGCGTATGGTAGCGCGGCCGGGGCATAGTATTACCAGGTATCACAAGAAAAGCAACGCTTTCGTCGCCGGGAGGGGGGGCGGCGATGCTCGCGGAGGAAATTTCCCCGCCTCGCCTCTTGCTTGTGTCCGGGTGTCTGGTTCTACTCTGCCTATACTGGGTATAATTCCGCGTCGTTGCCGCACGAGCGGCCGCTTTGAGCGACCCAGAACTCCGTCAAGGGCAGAAATCCATGAGAGTTTTCATGTTAGGCTGGGAGTTTCCCCCGTACATCAGCGGGGGATTGGGGACCGCCTGCTTTGGAATGACCAAGGGTCTCGACGAGATCGGAGTTGAGGTCTGCTTCGTTCTGCCGATGTCCGTTCCCGTCAGCGGCGCGCCCAGTCACGTGAAGCTGCGTACGGCCCAGAGCCTGAGCCTGAGCCTCATCGAGGAGAAGATTTCCCGCGAGTTCGAGCACGTCCAGATGCACCAGGTGCAGGCCGTCTTGCAGCCGTACGGCACGCCCGTGACGTACGAGCAGGCCGTGCGCAAGCTGGTGGACGAGCAGGAGGTGGTGCAAACCGTCGCGGCCGTGCCGCCCGCGGCGCCGGCGGTGGAGGCGGCGTCCGGCGGCGCGCCGGTCAAGGCGATGGCGCTGTCGACGCCCAAGGGCACGTTCTCGCACGGCGGCGGCGGCGCCCACTACGCCGGCGACCTGATGGGACAGGTGCACCGCTACGCGCGCCTCGCCCTCGAACTGGCCCGCACCGAAACCTTCGACGTCATCCACGCCCACGACTGGATGACCTACCCCGCCGGCCTGGCCGTGGCCGCGGCCACGAAGAAGCCGCTGGTCGTCCACGTGCACAGCACCGAGTTCGACCGCTCCGGCGAGAACGTCAACCAGCAGGTCTACGAGATCGAGCGCATGGGCATGCAGGGCGCCGACCTGGTCGTCGCCGTCAGCCACCTGACGCGCAACATCGTGACGAGCCGCTACGGCGTGCCGCCCCAGAAGGTCCACGTGGTCTACAACGCCGTCGAACTGCCCGACCAGGGCAAGTTCGAGATGAACCCCATCCGCCACAACGAGAAGATCGTCCTGTTCCTGGGGCGACTGACCATGCAGAAGGGGCCCGAGTACTTCCTGATGGCCGCCAGCAAGGTCATCGAGAAGTTCCAGAACGTGCGGTTCGTGATGGCCGGCAGCGGCGACATGATCGCCCAGTGCGTGCGCCTGGTGGCCGACATGAACCTGGGACGCTACGTCACGTTCACCGGCTTCCTGCGCGGCGACGACGTGGACAAAGTCTTCCGCATGGCCGACCTGTACGTCATGCCGTCGGTGTCCGAGCCGTTCGGCATCGCGCCGCTGGAGGCCCTCAGCCGCAACGTGCCGGTCATCATCTCCAAGCAGTCGGGCGTCTCCGAAGTGCTCAGCCACGTGCTCAAGGTGGACTTCTGGGACGTGGACGAGATGGCCAACAAGATCCTGGCCGTGCTGCGCCACCCGCCGCTGCAGAAGACGCTGCGGCACCACGGGTCCATCGAGTTGCAGAAACTGTCGTGGCGCGACAGCGCCCTGAAGCTCAAGACCATCTACGAGTGGGCGGTCAAGGGCGCGGCGGGCGCGTAGGAAGGCGGCAGGGGGGAGGGAGCCGTCCGCGCTGGGTTTTGCCGTGCGCGGGGCCATGCCGGGGTCGGCTGTCTCGGGAAGGGGCTTTCATCGCTTCGCAGACGCACGGAACCCGTCGGTACACACGCACGTTGTCCGTCAGACGCGACCGGGGCGACCTGGGGTACGTCCCAACGACCCTAGCGAACAAAGCGTGAGTACACACACGCCTTGTGCGGGCTTCCGGCATCGCGCCGGCAAAAGGTCGCCCAAACTGACACTAGCCCAACTTTCGCACTTCGCGGCCAAAACGAGCGCAAATGCTTGATCTACCGTCCGAGGACGGCCAAGGTCTTCACTACACGTCGGCTGGTTCGGCGGCGGGGTCGGCCCGCCGAACTTGCTCGATCGTGATCCGCG
>CAYWTX010000025.1:0-4114 GCA_964461295.1 uncultured Planctomycetaceae bacterium
TCGCGCCGCCGGGAACGGTCGTTCCGCCCGCCGCGGTCGCCGCGCCCGGCGGCGTGCCGTATCCGCCCGCCGGCGACGTCCCGGCCGTTCCGCCGGCCGGCGCGGGCGCGCCCTCCGGCGGCGGAATGATGATCTCCATGCCCGGGATCAGCGGCGTCTTCTCGTCCGGAAGCGGCGTCTTGTTCGCCTCCACGATCCGCTTGTACTGCTTCTCCTGGCCCTTGCCGTAGTACCTGGCGGCCATGGTCATCAGCCGGTCGCCCGCCTGCACCTTGTGAACCCTTGTTCCCGCCGGGGGCGCCGTCGTCGCCACCGTCCCGCCCGCCGGCGGCACGCCGCCACCCACCGTGCCCACCGGCACGCCGCCGATCACGGCCGTGCGGATCCCCGGCGCCAGCGCCGCCGTCAACAGCGAGGGCGGCGGCTTGACTTCGGTGCTGATGGTCTCAATGGCCGCAACCCGCCCGTGGTCGGGGCGGAGCATGTCGGCCTCGACGACCGCCACGCCGCCGCTGTGCGCGCGCCCAAGGCCCGCCTCGGCGACGATGGGGCCGACATTGGCCTCCGGAACCTCCTCGATGCTGGGCGTGTGGAGGTAACTCCCCACGTTCTCGCCCGTGGCGGCCGGCGGCGGCGGAGTGGCCCCCGACCGGCCCGTCAACTCGCTCAGCAGCACGCCGAAAGCCACGATGAAAACCAAGCCCACCAGCAGCCCGATCCGCGTCTCTCTGGTCATCTCTCGGCCTCCGTGCGAAACTAGGCAGTTCGCTCGATCACGCGAAGCTTCGCCGACCGGCTTCGCGGGTTCCGCAACCGTTCTTCCTCGCCGGCAGTTGCCGGCTTCCTGGTCGCCACGGCCGCCGTGCCGCACTGGGCCCACTCGCGAAAGGCCTGCTTCACCCGCCGATCCTCAAGCGAATGAAAACTGATGATACCAGCCCGGCCGCCGACTGCCAGCAGATCCCGAAGATTCTTCAGCAGCCTGTCCAGGCTGCCCAATTCGTCGTTCACCGCGATCCGCAACGCCTGGAACGTCCGCGTCGCCGGATGCACCCCGCGACGCGCCGCCCGGGCGGGGGCCGGCACGGCCCCGGACACGATTCTCGCCAGTTCGCCGGTCCGTTCGATGCGTTTCTTCGCCCGCTCCAGGACGATCGCCCGCCCGATCCGCCGACTGAACCGCTCTTCGCCATATTCGTAAATCAAGTCAGCAAGCTGCGCTTCGGCCAGCCCGTTCACCAGGTCCGCCGCCGTGCGCCCCCCCCCCGGCGACATCCGCATGTCCAGCGGGCCGTCGGCCTGGAAACTCAGTCCGCGGTGGGGGTCGTCCAACTGCCACGAGGAAATGCCCAAGTCCGCCAGCAACAAATCGACTTGCGCGACCCCGGCCGCCGCCAGCACGGCCGAGGCGTCCGAGAAGTTCGCCTCGAACAGCCGCACCCGCCCGCCAAACCGCTCCAGCCGCCGGCGCGCCATCGTCAGCGCGCCGCCGTCCCGATCAATGCCCAGCAACGCCGCTTGCGGTCCCGCCGCTTCCAGCAGCGCCTCGGCGTGCCCGCCGGCGCCGACCGTGCAATCCATTAGCACGCTCCGTCCGGCCGGCGCCAGCAGGCACAGCACTTCGTCCAGGAGGACCGGCGTGTGGGCCGGGCTGTCTTCCATGTCCCGGCCTTTCCGATCGCTCAGGCCCGGGCGACGACCGTCATCGCCGCCGCGGCGGGCTCAGAAAAACCGACCCGGCCATACTCATCTCCCAAGGCCCGAACGCGCGCCAGACGCCGAGCCAACTCGATCAGGCGCTGCCGGGTGCCGTCGCCTGTTTCCTCTGGGTCGGCCAGCCGGCGCCGCAGTTCGGCCAGGCTCACGCGTCCGCTTCCTTGCGGCCTCGCGGCCTTGCCCTGAGCTGTCTGGGAGATGAGCATGTCGTGAGACTCCTTTCTCAACACCCAGCCGGGTCGTTCGCTTGCGCCGCCGACGGCATCCAGCCAGGGCCGCCCGCGGCCGCTACTGCTCTCCCGTCTCCGAGGCCCGCTGCATGGGATCCCGATCCGTCAGGACCCAGCGGGCCACTTCCGCCGCCACCCGCCGAGCCGCCGCCCCGATCCATCGGGACCGACTCGACGGTATTCCATCACTCGTCCGCTTCGTCCGCCGAGGCGCTCTCCTGCTTCAGACGCTCGGCGGCCTCGTACATCACCTCGCCGTACGTGGGCATTGCCTCGGCCACGTGCCGGTCCCATTCCGCCTTCGGCCAGATCTCGATGTGATCCATCTGGCCCACCAGCACCACCTCGGCTTCATCGGCCAGGCCCGCTCGCTGCATCGAAGGCTCGGGCAGCACCAGACGGCCTTGCTTGTCGGGCGTTACGATTCGTGCAAAGGCAAACAGCAGGCCGATCTTCTGGGCGCCACGGTCCGGCAAGGGCGAACGGTGCAGCTTCTTCAGCAATCGCTGATAGGCCTGGTCAGGGTACATAAGGAGATGCCGATTCGGCCCCAGGACGACGATCAACTGCGTGCCGTCCTCTTCGCCGTCGATCTGCTCCCGCAGAGCAGCAGGCACCGCGAGCCGATGCTTGACATCGATCGACTGCTCGAACTCGCCGACGAACAGCGCCATCGTCTGGATCCTTATCCGCCACTCACCACTTGCTGGTACGACTAGGGAATTTATCCCACTTTATGGGAACCGACAAGGAAAATTTTTTCTTCCCGACACTTTTTCAGTTGGGCCCCAACACGCCGAACACAACGCATAGGGGCAAAGAAGCCGGTCCGGCCCCACGGCAAGCGTTTCAGCCGTCTGCGAGAGAGACGACTATTTTCTCTTCGCCCGGTCCCTATTGGCCTTGCGGGCCACTTGGTCGCCGGGCCTCTCACGCCACTGCCATCCCGGTTCACCGCTCTCCGCAACTTGTCAAACAAGCGCAGCCCCATCGGGGGCCGAGGACGCGCCGTGTTCGATCCATCGGCAGATTCCTTGAGTGACTTTAGCCCGAAATCCTTTTCCATGATCCGGCGCAGCTCTTAATCGATCAAGCGACCTATATCCATCCTGCCTATGCGCGTACTGGGTACAACTGCTTGGCCGAATTGGCCCAGCGGACAGGTCTTGCCCCCGAAGTGCGTGCTGGTCACGTCGTGGAGAATCAGCGTCCCGTTGCGAAGGTGCCGGTTGGCGAGGGCCTGCTCGACGTGATCCTGCCGGGCCGGAAGCCAATCCATCGCCTCATGCAACTCCTCGACCGTCGCGTCGGTCAGGCCCAACTCGCCGGCCAGGCTGTCGCTGCTCGTCTCGGAGCTTGTGAAAGAATTGGATCTCGCCGGTCTGCCCGCTCTGGACGCTTTCTGTCGCCCCTTCGGGGCTCAATGCTTAATTGCTTGCATACCGGGGGCTTACGCCCCCGGCTAGATCCTGATCGCCCCTTCCGGGCGAAGAGGGATAAAGCTGCTTCGGCGATTCTTTCACAACCTCTCGGCGTTTGTGAAAGAATTGGATCTCGCGGTTCTTTCACAAACTCTCAGCCTGGACCAGAGCGCTGCTCTTTCGGTTCGATCAGTGACGCTCGCTGGCCGCGTCGTGATATGCCTGCCCGAGGCACGGGTCGTGAACCATCACGTGCCGGTAGCGATGGCGACTGTGATGGCGATCGCAACCGACGGCGGAGAGCGCGAACACGGCCAGTATCGCCACAAGCACGAATCGCACCATGGAAGACATCTCCTTGTTTCTGAGCCGCCGGGCATCGCACGAATACCGGCGTTTACCCTCAGACACGCGGCGGCGACCGAGGATAGGACGCAACCGGAATCGCCGGGCGCATGCCCGAACCGCATGCCGCGGGCAGGCGCGATGGCCTTCATGCTTCGCATCGCCCGCGACGCCGAGTCGGGCCCGAAGGACGATCAGTGATGGCCGCGCCGTCCCCCGTGGCGGTCGAAGAGGTTGAGGCAATGGTGGTGCTGCCGCGATCGGTTCTTCGCAAGCGAACGGCTTGCCCAATCCCTTCTCCCCTCTGCCCCGAGCGGAAGAAACGCCTTCCTCGATGGGCAACGGGCAACTATCGGAACAGTGCCGTGCCGATCCTCACCAGCGTCGCGCCTTCCTCGACGG
>CAYWTX010000026.1:0-5932 GCA_964461295.1 uncultured Planctomycetaceae bacterium
GCAGCGGCTGCATCCGCCCGCCATCGCCAGCGGGGTCTGGCAGCGCGGACAAGCCTGGGTTGTCGCCTCGCCCAGCGCCATCGGCTGGCCGCCCCGGCACCCGTAGCGGTACACCGTCACGCCCTTGCACCCCAACTCAAACGCCAACCTGTACACGCGGTCCACGTCGTCGGCCGTCGCCCCCGCCGGCAGGTTGATCGTCTTGGAGATCGCCCCGTCGATGAACTCCTGGAACGCCGCCTGAACCCGCACGTGCTGCTCCGGCCGCACGTCGTGCGCCGTCACGAACAGCCGCCGCGCAGTCTCGTCCACCTCCGCCGCCTCCGCCAGCGGCACGCCCTCGGTCAGCCGCTCGACCAGCGCCTCGCTCCATATCCCCTGCCGCTGGGCGTACCGCCGGAACGGCCCGTCCACCTCGATCATCTCCTGCCCGTCCAGCACGTGCCGCCGGAACGTCAGCGCGAACGCCGGCTCGATCCCGCCCGTCGTGCTCGCCAGGATGCTCAGCGTCCCCGTCGGCGCCACCGTCGTGACGGCCGCGTTGCGCATCGCCCGCCCGTGGCTGGCCCACGTGCTCGACGGGTAGTTGGGGAACGCGCCCCGCCGCCCGGCCAGTTCGCCGCTGGCCGCGACGGCCTCCTCGCGCAGCATGTGCGCCACGCGCCGCGCCCAGTCCAGGCACGCCTCGCTGTCGTACGGCACGCCCAACTCGAACAACGCGTCGGCGAACCCCATCACCCCCAGCCCGATCTTGCGGTTGCCCATGCACGACGCCGTGATGGCCGGGTCGACGTAGTTGTTCACCTCGATCACGTCATCGAGGAACCGCACACCCAGCCGCACCGC
Organism: uncultured Planctomycetaceae bacterium; assembly: GCA_964461295.1. Classification (GTDB taxonomy): domain Bacteria; phylum Planctomycetota; class Phycisphaerae; order SM23-33; family SM23-33; genus CAYWTX01. Next base: position 847 of record CAYWTX010000026.1, read on the forward strand.
CGCGCGAAAACCCTCCTCGTCCAGCCGACCGTCCCGCACGAACTTCGCCAGGTCCACCGACCCCAGGTTGCACGCCTCGTAGTCCAGCAGCGGCTGCTCGCCGCAGGGATTGGTCGCCTCGATCCGTCCCCTCGCCGGCGTCGGGTTGTCGGCGTTCACGCGGTCGATGAAGCACAGCCCCGGCTCGCCGCTGGCCCAGGCGTTCTCCACCAGCCGCCGCCAGACCCGCCCCACCGTCCACACCGCCGACGGCGGCGACCCGTTTGCCGGCAGCAGATCCGCCAGCGTGCTGTGCAACGCGTTGGCCCCCGCCGGCAGGTAATACCGCTGTCCCGTCCTGGGATTGGCCACCACGTGCGGGCGGTCGGGATCCCCGCCGACCGCCTTCATGAACGCGTCGCCCACCTTCACCGAAAAATTGAAGTTCTCGAACTGCCCTGGCGTGTTCTTCGCCTCAATGAACTTCAGGATGTCCGGGTGCTCCACGCCCAGCATCCCCATGTTCGCCCCGCGGCGGAACGCCCCCTGCTGAATCGCTTTGGTCGCCTCCGAGAACACCCGCAGGAAGCTGATCGGCCCCGACGTGCTGCCCCCCGACGAGGCGATGTAGTCCCCCGTCGGCCGCAAACGGTCAAACGAAAACCCCGTCCCGCCGCCGGCCTTCTGGATCTGCGCCGTCAACTTGACCGACTCGAAGATGGCCTCGATGCTGTCGGCCACGGGCAGCACAAAGCACGCGCTGAGCACGCCCAGCTTGCGCCCGGCGTTCATCAGCGTCGGGCTGTTGGGCAGGAACACCGTGCGGACCATCGCGTCGTGGAAAAGCCGCTCCGCCTCGGCCACGGCTTCGTCGCCCCCGTGGTGCCGCTCGCCCTCGGCGACGGCCGCCGCCACACGCCGGAACATCTGCGCCGGCGTATCGAGCAGCCGCCCGTCGGGCCCCTTCCGCAAATACCGCGCCCGCAGCGTCCGCAACGCGTTGGCCGACAGTTCCGGCTCGATCTCCAGCGCCATCGAAACACCTCCGCCGTTCCGCATTATAGGTGAACCTGCCAGGTGCGCGAAGTCGCCCCTGGCCCTCCTTTGCCGACATCGCCCGCGGGCGACCCTCCAAGCGAGCACGTGCCCGCGAGCCGGCTATTGACGCGACGAAGGCTCCTACGTTCCAATCGTGGGCATGAACGCCATGACGGCCGCACGCGCCAAACCCATCCGCCTGGGAGTGCTCCTGTCCGGCGGCGGACGGACCCTCAGCAACATCGCCGACGAAATCAACGCCGGACGCCTGAGCGCCGACGTCGCCGTCGTCATCGCCTCACGCGAATGTGGCGGCATCGAGCGGGCCGCGGCCGCGGGGATCCGGAACGTCCACCTGGCGCCCTACCGCAAGTTCCGCAACGACATCGACGCCTACTCCGCCCGCATCCGCGAGCTGCTCGACGAGGCCAAGGCCGACCTGGTCGTCCAGGCCGGCTTCCTCTCGCTGTGGCACATCCCGCCGCGCTACGAAGGCCGCGTCATGAACATCCACCCCGCCCTGCTGCCGGCCTTCGGCGGGCACGGCATGTTCGGCCACCACGTCCACGAGGCCGTGCTGCGCCGCGGCTGCAAGGTTTCCGGCTGCACGGTGCACTTCGTGACCAACGAGTACGACGCGGGCCCGATCATCCTCCAGCGCCCCGTGCCGGTGCTGGACGGCGACGACGTCGACGCCCTCGCCGCCCGAGTGTTCCAGCAGGAGTGCATCGCCTACCCCGAAGCCATCCGCCTCTTCGCCGCCGGACGCCTGCGGATCGAGCATGGCGTGGTGAAGACCGCGTAGCGGAAGCCGGAAGGGGTCTCGCTCAGGCAGACCGACGGAGCCGGGACGTGTCGCCCCGATGCCGTTCCCTTCGCCCATCGCAAACCGCCCCTTCGCCCCTACCCGAACTTCTCGTCCTGGGCGCACCGCCAAACGTCGACCGCACGCTCGTGCTCTCCAGGGCGAAGATCGGGCCACTGGAACAGGAACCCCGCGCGATCCTCGTACGGCTCCAACGCGCGGAGGAAGTACGCCTCCAGCGGCTCATCCTTGCCTCGAGGCACCTGCCCGATGTGCGCCACCCCCAGTCGCCGCAGCTTCCGCATCTCCCCCATCCAGTCGCGGGCGGTCGTCCAGTTCAGACCGCGAAGGCTCGCGATCTCCGCGTACGACTCGTGCAGGTGCAGACCCTCGCTGCGGCTGGTGCCCTCCCAGCCGCCGCAGTAGTGCAACCACCCGCCGCCCAGGGCCTCCAACGCCGCCCGCTGGTAGGGCTGGATGAACTCGCGATGCGCCTCGGCCCCGACGAGGATGTCGCTGTCGCCGCACATTCGCACGGCCCCCGCCTCCATCCACACGCCCACCGCGTTGCCCGCCCCCCCGATCCGCTCGCCGCTGATCGCCTTGCACAGCCGCGTCACCTTCACGTACGCGTCCGCGCACTTGGCCATCAGCGCGCGCACGAAGTCGCCGTCCTCGTACAGGTCCACGAAGATCTCGTGCCCGCGCGTCTGGGCCGCGATGTCGAACGGGCCCTGCTGGTCGCAGTGGTATACGTCAACCAGACCGCCCAGCCCGCGCCGCCCCAACTCGCGGCGATGGTGCTCCATGTGCTCGATCATCCGCGGCAGCACGCCCAGCGCGGACACGTCTTCCGGCACCTCCAGCGCCGCCAGCGCGTCCTTCGGCACGTACTGCGTCACGATCGAGCGATTCTCCCGCGTCACCTGCCACTTCACCCCGAACACGCTCATGCAGATGATCACGCCCAGGTCGCCCCGCACGCCTGGGCAGCAGTCGCCGTTGCCGCACACGGCCGGCAGCACGTTCTCCCGAAGCTGCATGAACAGGCTCTTGTCCGGGTCGTGGAACCGTTCGTCCCAGCCGAATCGCGGCCAGTCGCGCGCTTCCGGCGGCGGCGCGTTGAACACCAGCGGCAGGCAATCCGTCTGCCGCCCAGCCAGTACGTCAGCGTGCCGCCGACGCGCATCGGCCAGCCGGCGGATGTCGATCCGCTTGGCGATCATCCCGCAAATGCAGTCCAGCAAAGACTCGACCGATTCTGACATTCCCGCTCCAGCAAGATCAACCTGGACCAGTCTGGGTTTCCGGATTCGGGGCTCCCGGGCTCCGGGGCTCCCGGGCTCCGGGTCCGCAAGACCTACCCGCTGAAGCGGATAGGCCCAAAGAACTATGTTTGCTTCCTCCCCGTTACCGCTTTCAAGATTTCCCGCGCCAATTCATTCTTCGTACGCGCCGCCCACGGCAGCACCACACCCTCCGACGACAAGATGCACGCCTCGCCGGCCTCGGCCCCCATCGCCTCCGGCGGATTCACCACGGACAGGTCGGCCCCCTTGGGCGCCATCTCGGCCCGCGCCTTGGCCTGGGCCTGCTCCCGCGTGCCGCTCTCCACCGCGAACGCCACGACCACCTGCCCCGCCCGCTTCAACGCCCGCAACGACGCCAGCAGGTCCTCCGTCGGCGTCAGGCGCACCTCCACCGCCCCGCCGCGCCGCGGGATTTTCCCCGCCACGCGACCGGCCACGCGGAAGTCGCCCACCGCGGCCGCCATCACCAGCACGTCGCACGCGGGGAAGTGCTCGCCCAGCAGCCCGGCAAGGTCGTCCACGGTGACGAACGCCAGCACGCGGCAGCCGGCCGGCGCCGTCGGCGCCGCCGCCGGGACGCTCAGCAGCGTGACATCGTGCCCGGCCGCGACGGCCTCGGCCGCGACGGCGCAACCCATCCGCCCGCTGGAAGCGTTGGTGATGAACCGCACATCGTCGATGTACTCGCGCGTCGGACCTGCGGTGATCAGGAATCGCATGCGCGTAGAGTACAACAGACTCGCGCAGGGGTAAATGTTTCGGAACCCTTACCTTCTCGATGCCAACCGGCCCGGCACGGGCCGGCTCCGTTTGCCCCCATCATCCAGACCGGCGTAGTCGCAAGAGCGACCTTCTGCTCGTGATCGTACTCGGCCGTTTCCCTCTCGGCCGCCCTCGTCCTCGTCGTCGGTTGTCTCCCCACTTAGGGTCCGTCACGAAATAACCTGAGCAAGCCAGTCTTGGTGGCACAGCTTTCCAAGCTGTGCAGGACAGGTCGGAGACCTGTGCCACCTGGGAAACGTGAACAAGTTATTTCGTGACGGCGCCTTACCTCGCCAGGAGCTCCACCGCCGCCGCAACGATGTCCGGCGCCTCGGCCATGCGGCCGGCGCCGAACGTGCCGCACGCCAGCCGCCCCTCGCCCGGACCGACGAACTGCACGCCCCACTCCCGCAGCTTGACCATGTTCGCCTTCGTAGCCGGGGCCTCCCACATCCGCGTGTTCATGGCCGGGGCGGCCAAGATCGGGCAGGCGCCCCACGCCGACAGCGCCAGCGCGCTGACCAGGTCGTCGGCGATCCCCGCCGCCATCTTGGCCAGCATGTTCGCCGTCGCCGGCGCAACGATCATCAGCTCCGCCCGCTCGGTCAGCGATATGTGCTGCGAGGAGTAATCCCCGCTCGGCGCCCACATCGTCGTGTGGACCTGCCGGCCCGTCACGGCCTGGAACGTCAGCGGCGCGACAAACTGCCGGGAGGCCTCCGTCATGGCAACGCAGACCCCCGCCCCCGCCTGCACCAGCTTGCTGGCCAGGTCGGCCGACTTGTAGCAGGCGATCCCGCCGGTCACGCACAGCAGAATCTCGCGACCCGCCAGCGGCTGACTGTTCGTCACATCGCCCATGCAAGCTCCTCGTAACCGGTAGCCGGTTCCCGGTTATCGCGGCCTGCCCGCTTCAGCGGGTAGATCCGGCACCTGCCCGCTTCAGCGGGCAGGCCGCGCAACGGGCTACGGGCTACCGGCTACCACTACTTCAGCGACTCCGGCCGACCGACGTCCGACTGGTCGTAGTCGATGGAGATCTTGTCCTCGAGGATCTCCTGGATCACCACTTCCATGTCGGTCTGCCCGCCCTTGCGCTCCACGAGCGGCTTGGCGCCCTGGATCAGCTCGACCATCCGGCGCTGGATCAGGGCCGTCAGCTTGAACCGCCCGCCCAGTTTGTCCACGATCT
>CAYWTX010000027.1:0-8152 GCA_964461295.1 uncultured Planctomycetaceae bacterium
CACCAGCAGCAGCGCCACCAGGAACAGCCCGCCGATCATCCCCCACTCCTCGCAGAACACCGAGAAGATGAAGTCGCTGGAGCTTTCCGGCAGGAAGCCGCGCTTCAACATGCCGCGCCCCACCCCCTTGCCGTACATCCCGCCGCTCATGACCGCCAGCAGCGACTGCTGGATCTGGTAGGCCGCCGGGTTGTTGGGGTCCCACGGGTCGGCGAAGGCGCCGATGCGCCCGGCACGCTTGGGGTCGCCGGCCACGAACAGCCGGAACGCCACGGCGGCCAGGACCGCGAAGAACACCGGCGTCAGCAGGTTGCCGCCGGCCAGGAACAGCGTCACCACGCCGGCCACGCCGATCAGCATGGCCGTGCCGAAGTCCTCCCGGATCACCGCGCCGACGCAGCCGACGATGATCGCCAGCGCGGCCCAGTACTTGGCCCGGCGCATCCGCAAGTCGCTGCCGTCTCGGGTCAGCCAGGCCGACAGGAAAAGCACCATCGCCAGCAGCACCAGTTCCGACGGCTGGAACTGCACCGAGTCGCCCAGCTTCACCCATCGCTTGCGCCCACCGACGCCGAGGCCCAGCCCGGGCACGTACACCAGCGGCACGGTCGCCAGCGCCAGCAGCAGCAGCACCCCCAGGAACACCGGCACAGGCCGGCGCCCGGCCAGGCGATGGTAGTCCAACCGCCAGGCGGTGCAAAGCACCAGCAGGGCGACGGCCGCGAAAATGGTGTGCTTGATCTCCGAACGCTTGAACCAGTCGGCCTTGACGTTGAGGTTGGCGAACACGCTGTGCACCATGATCACGCCGATGGCCAGCAGCGCCGCCGTGGTCACCAGCAGCCCAAGCCCAGCGGGGTTCGCCCGCCAGGTCAAAGGAAGGCGTGATGTCGTGTCGTCGCTCATGTCACGAAGGCGGATCGCACGGAGCCGGGGCGTGCCGCCCCGGTTGGGTCCAGGCAGGCGCCGCAGCCGCGGCACGCTACCGCAGCTTCAGCGTCGCCAACGCCAACGCCGCGAAGATAACCGTCAGCAGCCAGAAACGCACCACGACTTTCGACTCGGCCCAGCCCCCCAGGTGGAAGTGGTGGTGGATCGGCGCGACGCGGAACAGCCGCTTGCCCGGCAGCGTCGTGCCTCGCGGCCGCGTGAACTTGAAGTAGAAAACCTGCATCAACACGCTGCCGGCCTCCATGACGAACACGCCGCCGGCGATCAGCAGAAGCAGTTCCTGGCGGATCACCACGGCGATGTAGCCCATCAGCCCGCCCAAGGCGAGCGATCCCGTGTCGCCCATGAACACCTGCGCCGGATGCGCGTTGTACCACAGGAAGCCCAGGCACGAGCCGATGATGGCCGCGCACAGAATCGACATCTCGCCCGCCCCGGCCACCAGCGGCATGCGGAAGAACGCCGCCCACGCACGCACGCCCACCACCTCGGCCACCAGCAGCAGCACGATCGCCACGATGACGATGCACCCGCTCGCCAGGCCGTCCATGCCGTCGGTGATGTTCACCGCGTTGGACGAGCCGACCATCGTGAGGCTCACCATCACGATGTACGCGAACATCGACATCCCGATGGGATCGGCCAGGAACGGCAGGTACAGGCTGTGCGCCGGGTTCACCCCGTCGTCGGTGACGCTCGCGCGCCCGTAGTGCCACGTCGTGATCGCCACCAGCACCGCGGCGCCGAACTGGAAGACGAGCTTCTCCCACATCTTCAGGCCGTCGCGCCCCGGCTGCCCGGGCACGCGGCGCAGCTTGATCCAGTCGTCGAAGCCGCCGACGCAACCCAGCCAAAGCATCGCGAACATCGCGATGCGGATGTAGCTGTTGTTGACGTTGGCGAACAGGATCGTCGCCACGAGGATCGCGATGACGATCAGGGAGCCGCCCATCGTCGGCGTCTTGGACTTGTGGCTCGTGAGCTGGTTGAGGTCGGCGTGGTCGAACTCCGGGCGATCGCCCACCTTGCGGCGGATCAGGAAACGAATGGTGGCCGGACCCAGCAGCAGCACGACGAGAAAGCTCGCCACCGCCGCCCCGGCCATCCGCAGGATCAGGTCCTGACCATGTGTGAGGAAATAGACCAAGGATTCAGTTGCTCGGTTACTCGGTTACTCGGTTGCCAGTCTGTATATCCGCATGTGAAAGGGACGGAGCCGGGGCGTGTCGCCCCGGTTGGGTCCATCCAGGGACCGCGCCCGTCGCGTCTCTTCGCCAACAAGAACCGCATTCATCGCTTTTCCTCTCCCAGCGCCGCCCGCACCGGCTCAAGCAGCCGTTCCAGCGCCGCCCCGCGCGACGCCTTCAGCAGCACCACGTCGCCGCCGGCCAGCAGGGCCGGCAGGGCCGCCGCGGCGGCGTCCACCGTCGCGAACACGGCGGTGCGGCACCCGGCCTCGGCGGCGCCGTCGGCAATGTACCGCCCCAGTTCGCCCACCGCGACCACCAGGTTCACGCCTCGCTCGGCCAGCGTCCGCCCGCACTGCCGGTGCAGCGCGGGACCTTCGGCGCCCAGTTCCAGCATGTCGCCCACGATGATCACCTTCCGCCGCCCGTTGCCGCTGCCGGCCAGCACCTCCCCCGCCGCCGCCAGGCTGGCCGGGTTGGCGTTGTAGGCGTCGTTGATCAGCGTCCCGCCGCTGAGCTCGCGCCACTCCAGGCGCATCGCTTCGCCGGCGAAGTCCGCCAGCGCCGCGGCCGCTTCGTCGGCCTGAACGCCGAACCGCTCCGCCACGGCCAGGGCCGCCAACGCGTTCACCGCGTTGTGCCGCCCCGGCATCGACATCTCCGCCCACAGCCGCCCGTTCACCTGGAACCGCTGCCGCGGACCCAGGGGCTGGTAGTCCGTCAGCCGCCACTGCGCCCGCGGCGCGGTCCCGAACCACACCAGCGGCTTGCCGCACTTGCCCGCGGCCCCGGCCAGAACGTCGCTGTCGGCCAGGACGACGCCCACGCCCTCCGCCGGCAGCGCCGCCAGGATCGCCGTCTTCTCCGCGGCCACCCCCTCGATCGTCCCGAACCGCTCCAGGTGGCTGGGGCCCACCGAGGTGATCACGGCCACGTCCGGCCGCGACATCGCCGCCAGGGCGCCGATCTCGCCGGGGTTGTTGCTGCCCAGTTCGCAGACGACGTAGTCGTCGCCGTCGCCCACGCCCAGCAGTGTCAGCGGCACGCCGATGTCGTTGTTGAAGCTCTTGGGGCTGGCCGTGCCCTTCAGCCGCCGCGAGAGGATGTGGTGGATCATCCGCTTGACGGTGGTCTTGCCGTTGGAGCCCGTCACGCCGATGACCTTCGCTGTCATGCGGGCGCGGCAGCAGGCGCCCAGCGCGCCCAGCGCCCGCGTCGTGTCGGCCACGGCAATGGCCCCGCCGGCAAACGTCGCGGCGGTCGCCTCCGGCACGGCTGCGTCGGCGGCCACGATGGCGGCCGGGCAACCGGCCCCTGCCGCGGCCGCGAGAAACTGGTGACCGTCGAACTTCGCCCCGCGCAGGGCGATGAAGAGCTGTCCGGGCGCGGCGGCGCGGCTGTCGGTGGTGACGGCGTGGACGGCGAGGTCCCGGCCCCGCCTGACCCACCGCCCCCCGACGGCGACGCGGATTTCGTCCAGGGAAAGGGGAATCATAGGCCAGGCCCTTCGATCCGGAACCCGGTTCCGCAGGCGGGCCAATTGCGGATCGCGGATTGCGGGTTGCGGATCCTTGCGCAGGCACGAACCGTGGGTGCCGTGGTTCGCGCAGCCCCTTGGGGCGCAGCAACCACGTCTCTACGACGCGCGAACGTGGCTGCTTCGGCCCAAGTGCCTCCGCAGCCCACGGCACCCCCGCGGGCTTCCGCAAACCCCAATCCCCAATCCGCTATAGCACCGTCCATAGCCTGTACGCTCCCTACAGGAGATTCCTATCCGCCAGATGCAGCCTTCCTGATCCACTCCGCGGCGACCTCCACGTCATCGAAGTGGATGCGTTCCTTGCCGAGGATCTGGTAGTCCTCGTGCCCCTTGCCGGCGATGAGCACCACGTCGCCGGCCTTGGCGGCCGCAAGAGCGGCCCCGATGGCGGCGCGGCGGTCGCTCTGGATGATCGCCCTGGCCCGCCCCGCCTGGGTGAAGCCCGCGCGGACCTCGTCGATGATCGCCTCGGGCTTCTCGCCTCGCGGGTTGTCCGACGTCACGACGATCGCGTCGGCCAGTTCCTCCGCCACGCGGGCCATCCGCGGGCGCTTCGTGCGGTCGCGGTCGCCGCCGCACCCGAACACGACGATCAGCCGCCCGCGGGTGAGCGGGCGCATCGCGCCCAGCACGTTCCGAAGGGCGTCGTCGGTGTGGGCGTAGTCGACGAACACGTCGAACGGCGCCTCGCCCGGCACGCGCTCCAACCGCCCGCGGACGCCCCGCACGCCCGCGATTCCGCCCAACGCCGTCGCCAGGTCCACCCCCGCCGCCACCGCCCCGCTCGCCGCCGCCAGGCAGTTCAGCACGTTGTAACGCCCGATCAACGGCACGTGCACCGCCGTCTTCTCCCCCCCCCAGCTCACCACGAAGTCCGTCCCGCCGGAATCGATGCGGTCGATGCGGGCCCACATGTCCGCGGCCGGGCTCAGCCCGTACCACAGGACCTTCGCCTTGGTGGACCGCGCGATGATCTCTCCGGGCGGCAACGCCAGGCCCTCGACGCTCGGCGCATCGCGGTTGATCACCGCCGTCGCCGTCGGCGCAAGCTGCTCGAACAGCCGCGTCTTGGCCGCCAGGTACGCCGCCATCGTCTGGTGGTAGTCCAGGTGATCGCCCGTGAGGTTGGTGAACACGCCGACCTGGAACTCCAGCCCCGCCGTGCGGTCCTGGTCCAGCGCATGGCTGGACACTTCCATCACCAGGTGCCGCCGCCCCGAGCCGACGACCTCGGCCGTCATGTCGGCCAACTCGAACGGGTCGGGTGTGGTCGTACCGGCCGCGATGCTCCGCACCCCGGTCTCGTAGCTGATCGTGCCGAACAGCCCCGCCGGACAGCCGGCAGCCTCCAGCGCCGCCCGCGCCAGAATGGCGACGGTGCTCTTGCCCTTGGTGCCCGTCACGCCGATGCAGGTGAGCCGGCGCGCGGGCCAGCCCCGGATCGCCTGCGCCAGCTTGCCCGCCGCCAGGCGGGCGTTGTCCACCGCGGCCACGGCCGTGCCGGGCGGAACCGCCGAGGCGTCCTCGCACACGACGGCGCTGGCCCCGGCGGCCAACGCGCCCGGAATGAACTTGTGCCCGTCGGCGGCCGTGCCGCGCACGGCCACGAAGCAGGAACCCGCCCGGCAACGCCGGGAATCAGCCGAAACGTCGGTCACGTCCACGTCGCCACGGCAGGTCTTCGCCTGCAAGCCTGCCGCAACCAACAGTTCGCTAAACCGCATGAACTTCCAGCCGATCCTCGCCGCGCCGGGCGGGGTTGTTTTCGTCGGCCGGGATTGCCGCACCCCAAGTGCCGCAAGAGCCCGGGCCAACGCTGGGAAAGCCCGGTAGTTGCCGACTGCGGATTGCGGATTCCCCGTCCGGATCACCTTGTCGCCTTCTCACAGTTGACATCTTGTGGTGACCCTTGGTTCGCCCAGCCATCTCCAACCGGGAAGTCCGCAATCCGCAGTCCGCAGTCCGCAGTCCGCAATTCTCACCATCCGCTTCGCCGCTCGCCTGCCTCGTCCCTCCTCCGCTGCCCCGGCTCCATGTCCGGCGGAACGTTCAAGTACCGCAGCGACTTGTCCAGCACCTGCGACATCGCCGGGGCCGCCACCGTGCCGCCGTAGTAGCCCTTGCTCGCCTGCGGCCAGTACAGCGACACCATGCACACCAGCCGCGGCTTGCCCGCCGGCGCGCCGCCGATGAACGTGCCCACGTACGCGTTGGGCACGTAGCCGCGGGCGCTGGGAATCTGCGCCGTGCCCGTCTTGCCCCACGTGCTGTACCGCTCCAGCCGGGCCTTCTTGCCCGTGCCGCGCTCCACCACCTGTTGCAGCACCGAAAGCGACTGGTGCGCCGTCGATTCCTTCAGCACCCGCCGCACCACCTTGGGGTGGCTCTTCCACTCGACGCTGCCGTCGGCGCGGCGGATCTCCCGCACGAGCTGCGGCTCCATGAGCAGCCCGCCGTTGGCGAACGCCGAGAACGCCATCGCCAACTGCAACGCCGTGACCGAAATCTCCTGCCCGAACGGCACGCGCCGCAGGCTGTACCCGTCCCATTTGCGCAGCCTGCGCAGGATGCCCGCGCTCTCGCCCGGCAGGCAGATGCCCGTCCGGTCGTCAAAGCCCCACTTGCGGCACAACGTGAACAGCGCCGCGTTGCCCAGCTTCTCGCCGATCTTGGCCATGCCGATGTTGCTGGAATGGACGACAATGTCCTCCACGCTCAGCGTGCCGTAGTGGTTGCCGTGGTCGGTGATCCGGCCGCCCTTCAGCGCGTGATACTCCCCGTTCTCGCAGAACAACTCCGTCTGGTAGCTCACCACGCCGAGGTCCACCGCCGACGCGGCCGTGATCGGCTTGAACGCGCTGCCGGGCTCGTAGGGACAACTGACCGCGCGGTTGGTGCGATTGGCGACCTCGGCATGAGCGAAGTCGCCCGGATCGAACGACGGCACCGACGCCATGCCCAACACGTCGCCCGTCCAGGGGTCCACCACGATGCCCACCCCCCACTTGGCGTTGTATTGCTGCACCGCCCCGGCCACGGCCTGCTGGAGGTATTCCTGGATCACCACGTCCATGCACAGCAAGACGTTATGCCCGTCGCGCGAGGGCTTCTCCTCCAACTGCCACAGCGGGCGCCGACGAGCGTCGGTCAGCAGCGTGACGAAGCCGTCGCGCCCCCCGACGTGGTCGTCCAGGCTCAACTCCAGCCCGCCGCCCCCGCGGATGTTGGGGTCCCTGCCCTTCAGCGCCCGGTCGTGGCGGAAGCCGATCACCGGCCCGGCCAGGTCGCCCTCGGGATACTCGCGCCGCCACTCGTGCTGCACGCCCACCCCGGGCAGGTCCAGCTTCACAACGGCCTCGACCTCGCCCATGGTCAATCCCAGCTTCACCGGCACGTAGCGGTCCTCGCGCCGGTTGACGAGTTTCTCCTGGATCTTCACCGGGTTGACCTTGAGCAGGTCGCCCAGCTTGATGCAGATGTCGGCGATCTCCTCGTCGCTCTGCCGCCCCGCCAGCACGTTGGGGTCCATGAAGCACACCGCGTCCTGCCGGCTCACCGCCATCGGGACGTAGCAGCCCCGCGTGGCGGCGAAGACATTGCCAGGCCGGCCGGGATGCGGGACGACCATCACCTGCTGGCGGTTGAGTTTCTCGATGGCGAAATCCTGGCCGTCACGGACCAGGGCGCCCAGGCGGGCGCACAGTGCCAGGGCGGTGAAGGCGAGCACGCCGAAGAGCACGTTCATCCGCCATGTGCCGGCCGGGGGGAGCATCGCGAAAAACCATCCATGTATGTATGTTTAAGTGATGTGTTGGCTCGTTGGCAAATGACGGACCCGCCAGTCAACGAGTCAACGACTACCGTTTCTTCGGCGGCGGCTTGGCCAGGTCGTCCTGCGCCCGCTGCGAAACCCCGACCGCCAGATCGCTCGCCCGCTGGCGCACCTGCCGCGGGGCCGCCAACTTGCCCAGCATCGCCTGCTGCTCGTACAACACCCGCCGCAGCTTCACCTGCTCCAACTGCATCCGCTCGACCTCGTGCCGGCTGCGATCCTGGCCGCGACGCAGGTAGATCTGCCCGACCACGATGGCCGCCAACATCACGATGATCGCCACGAAACGCAAAGGTCACCTTGCGCCTACGCCGGAAGCTGAATCTCCAGCCCGGTGGGAAGCCGGTTGGGGTTGCTCACCCGCCCGCGATTCAACTCGATGAGCTTCTGGACCGTCCTGAAACTGCCGTCGCGAAGCTGCTCCCGGGCGATCCTGCTGAACGTGTCGCCCTGGCGGGTCGTGTACACCTTCCCCGCCGCGGGCGTCGCGGCGCCCGTGCCCGCTCCGCTCGTCGCGGCTGCGACCGCCGCGGCTGCGACCGCCGCGCCAGGCTTCCGCCCGCCAAGCGCTTCCTGCAAACCGTCGATGCCCACCTCGTCGTACCGCCCGCCAGCGCCGCCGCCCATCGCGCCGCCGGGAAC
>CAYWTX010000028.1:0-15997 GCA_964461295.1 uncultured Planctomycetaceae bacterium
GCTACCACGGCGCCTCGCACGGGTACATCGCCTGGCGGCTGGGGCAGCTCCAGCCGTCGGCGCGGCGGGTGATCTCCTGCCACCTGGGCGGCTCGTCGAGCATCTCGGCCATTCGTGACGGCGCCAGCGTTGCCAACAGCATGGGGCTTTCACCCCAGTCGGGCGTGCCGCAGGGCACCCGCGTCGGCGACATCGACGTGTTCGCTCTGAAGCTGATGGCCGACGGCACCGGGCGAAGGATCGAGGACCTGCTGGGCGAACTGGGCAGCAAGGCGGGTCTGGCGGCGTTGAGCGGCACCAGCGGCGACTGGCGGGACATCGAGACGGCCGCCGCGGGCGGCGACGAACGGTGCGCGATGACGGTCGAGGTGTTCGCCACGAGCGTGCGGGACTACATCGGCTCGTACCTGGTGGAACTGGGCGGTGCCGACGCGATCGTCTTCACGGGCGGCATCGGCCAGGGCCAGCCCGCACTTCGGGCCAAGGTGCTGGCGGGAATGGAGTTCGCGGGCATCGTGGTGGACGCGGCCGCGAACGCGAAGACGAAGGACGAAGGGCGGATTGACGCGCGAGAGAGCAAGGCGGCGATCTGGGCGGTGGCGACGAACGAGGAGCTGATGGTGGCCCGCCAGGCGGCGCGGCTGCTGAGTGGACGGGCGCAAATGGTACAGTTTGACAGGAGCTGAAGATGGGAGAACCAGAACCTCAACTGGCGACGGTCAAAGACCGCTTTGATCTCCTACTCGCCATTCACGACAGACATCGCGATCGTTTCGAAAAGCGTCGGTCCTATGAATGGAAAATCGCATTTGGTTTCTACACGCTTCTGGTAGCAGTGGGTGCGCTGCTCTACACAGGCCAACTCGCAAGCGACTCCGTTTGTGTTAGGTTACTCTTAGCCCTGACTGTCTTCCTGGCGTCTTTCTTTTATGTGGGAATGTGGGTCAGGGAGTGTATGAAGCGACACGAAGATGACCGCGAATTGTCAAAGATATGGTTCAAACATGCGACTTCGCTTGTACTTGGGGCTCAGGATGAAGCGGTTCGACAGGATCTGACGAGCGCAGTTGCCGCGTTCGAAAAGAAGCGAGGAGCGGATGACTTGCATCGAGGTAGGTACTGGTTCTTTGGGATCCCATTGCTGAATCCAAAGAATTCCTGGTTTCTTGAATGGGGCGCGATGGTGCATACCGTCATTACCGCAGCGCTCTGCGTGGGCATTGCCTTGGGCGTATGCTGTCAGCCCTCCAGGATGAAGCAGTTTGATAGCGTCTCCGGCTCCCAGAACTATGAAATCAAGTATTCGGCCACGCAACCGGCAAAAGGAATTACTACTTCTCTGCAATTGCAGAATTGAATACACACCTGATTACGGAGAACGGCCATGGAAGAAGCATTGGGCATGATCGAGACGAAGGGCCTTGTGGCGGTGATCGAGGCGACCGACGCGGCGCTCAAGGCCGCCAAGGTGACCTACGTGGGCATGCGGAAGGTCGGCAGCGGCTACGTGGCCGTGTGCCTGAAGGGCGACGTGGCCGCGGTGAAGGCGGCGACGGACGCCGGCGCGGCGGCCGCGGGGCGCGTGGGCGAGGTGGTCAGCGTGCACGTGATTCCGCGCCCGCACAACGAACTGGTGAAGATCCTGCCGTCGGCGTAGTGGATTCAGCGCGGAGATCGCGGAGGACGCAGAGGTCAGTTGTTGATCGTGCATTGCACGCGTCTTCGCTTGCGAGTTAGCGACGTTCGCAGGCGAGGATCGCCAGACCGCAAACGATCCGGGACGCTGAGGCGGACTTCGCGAATCCTGCGACGAAGGAGACAGCCCATGTTCCTGGCGCGAGTGCGTGGAAACGTGGTGACGACGCAGAAGGTCGAGACGATGGTCGGGCGGAAGCTGCTCATCGTGGATCCGCTGCGCGTGGACGAGAAGGCCGGCGCGTTGGGTTCGACCGGGCGCTGCCTGGTGGCCGTGGACAGCGTGGGCGCGGGCGGCGACGACCTGGTGCTGGTGACGCAGGGGTCCAGCGCCCGCATGACGGGCAGCACGGACAAGTCGCCCGTGGACTGCGTGATCATCGGGATCATCGACTCGGTGTTCGCCGACGAGAAGGAAGTGTACCGGAAGGGCAAGAAGTAGCCGCGTGCCTGCACGCGGATGGACGATCTCACTGTTGGTGAGCAAGTGACCACGAATTACACGAATGAATACGAATTACACGAAAGAAGAGAAGGCGGGTTCTGTCCGTTCCTCCCGTTCGTGCAATTCGTCCGAATTCGCGTAATTCGTGGTCTCTTTGTCTGCGGGCGCGTGTGCGGCACGCATGTGGAGAAGGACCATGGCGCAAGTTGACGACGCGGTCATGAAGGAACTGGTAGCGAAGGTCATGGAGCGGGTGAAGACCGGCTGGGGCGGGCGCGTGGCTCCAGCGCCGGGGGCGGGCGCCGCGGCCCCCGTGGGCGTCGCCGGCGGCGAGGCGCACGTCGCGGCCTCGGGCGGCGAGGCGCCGACCTTCGGCAGGTTCGGCCAATTCGCCGACGTGAACGAGGCCGTCGCGGCAGCCACGGCGGCCCAGCGGGCGCTGGTGAAGCGGTCGCTCGCCCAGCGCGAGATCGCCTGCGACCTCATTCGGCAGATCTGCGGCAACCGCGCCGACGAGTTGGGCAACCTCGAATACGAAGAGACCCGCATCGGCCACCGCGCGCACAAGAGCGAGAAGCTGCGGTTGGTGGGACGCACGGCCGTCAGCGTGCCGGGCATGAAGACCGAGTGCTTCAGCGGCGACCACGGCATCACGCTGGAGGAGCACGGGCCGTGGGGCGTGATCGGCGCGGTGACGCCGGTGACGCACTCGCTGCCGACGCTGGCGAACAACGCGGTGAACATGATCGCGGCGGGCAACGCGGTGGTGTTCAACCCGCACCCGGGCGGCAAGAAGATCGCGGCGGCGGGCGCGAAGGCGTTCAACCAGGCCATCTTCGAGAAGATCGGCATCGACAACCTCATCTGTGTGATCGTCGAGCCGACGCTTCAGACGGCCGAGGCGGTCTTCAGGCACCCGGACGTGGCGATCCTGTGCGTGACGGGGGGGCCGGGCGTCGTGGCGGCGGCGATGAAGAGCGGCAAGCGGGCGATCTGCGCCGGGCCGGGCAACCCGCCGGTGGTGGTGGACGAGTCATCCGAACTGGACAACGCTGCCCGGTGCATCCTGGAAGGCGCGGCGTTCGACAACAACCTGCTGTGCCTGGCGGAGAAGGAAG
The DNA here is from genome assembly GCA_964461295.1 of uncultured Planctomycetaceae bacterium. Lineage (GTDB taxonomy): Bacteria > Planctomycetota > Phycisphaerae > SM23-33 > SM23-33 > CAYWTX01. Next base: position 3,259 of record CAYWTX010000028.1, read on the forward strand.
TGTTCGTCGTGGCGCCGGTGTGGGACGCGATGATCGGCGCGATGGAGAAGGCCGGCGCTCACCGCCTCAGCCGCGAGCAGATGGTGCAACTGGGCAAGATCTGCCTGGTGAGCGGGAAGGACGGCGCTCACCCGCACGCCAACAAGAAGTTCGTCGGCGCCGAGGCGCAGGTCCTGGCCGAGCAGATCGGCGTGAAGATCGACCCGTCGTGCCGGATGCTCTTCGGCGAGACCCCGGCCGACAGCGACTGGGTGATGGCCGAGCAGATGATGCCCTGCCTGCCCTTCGTGAAGTGCGACGACTTCGAGCAGGCGGTGGAGTGCGCGTTCCAGGCCGAGCACGGCTTCGGGCACACGGCGATCATCCATTCGAGGCTGGTGGACCACATGACGCACATGGGCAAGCGGATGAACACGACGCTGTTCGTGAAGAACGGCCCGTCGCTGGCCGGCGACGGCCTGGGCGGCGAAGGGTACGGCAACTTCTCGATCGCGTGCTCGACGGGTGAAGGCGTGGCCACGCCGATGACCTTCACCCGCCTGAGGCGGTGCGTGATGGTGGACAACTTGAGGATTATCTGAGGATGGTGGACTGGTTAACTGGTGGACTGGTGGACTGGCAAGAGGCGAAGGCCAACCCGTCAACCAGTCAACCAGTCAACCCGTCAACCAGCTAACCAGTCAACCGAGTCAACCATGCTGCTGGGCATTGTCGAAGGCAACATCACGGCGACGATCAAGCACAAGTCCATGGCGGGCTGGAAGGTGCTCATCGTTCAGCCGCTGGACATCGGGGGCAAGCCCGATGGCGACCCCGTGCTGGCCATCGACAAGCTTGGCGCCGGCCGGGGCGTGAAGGTGGTGATCAGCAACGACGGGCGCGGAACGCGCGAGATGATCGGCGACCCCAACTCGCCGGTGCGGTGGTCGGTGATCGGACTGGTGGACGAAGCATAACTACGGAGAACGGTCCCCGGATTGCACGGATGGCACGGACGCGGAAGAGAGAGATTTCTCCTGCATCTGTGTCCTCCGCGCGATGCGTGGGCTTCCTTTTCTGTGACGCGTGAAGGGTTTCTTGTCTTGGAAGCGATGCTGGACAACGTGGTGCGGCAGGTGACCGAGTCGCTTCGGGCCAGGGCAGCCGCCGCGCCGGCGCCGATGGCCCTGGCGGCCGTGCAGGCCCGGGCGCGGGATGCGACCGAGAAGAAGCGGATCCCGGTGTCGCGGGTCTTCCTGACGGCGGAGGCCCTGCTGCGGCGGTTGTCGATGGGCGACGACGGCGACACGGGACACGGCGAGCCGACACGCGGGCAGCGGGCTCGCCTGCTGACGCTGGCGCCGAACGAGCATCTCACGCCCGCGGCGAAGGACGTTGTCGATGAACGGCGACTGACGGTGCGGCGGACCGAAGCGCCGGTGGGCAGGCCCGCGGGGGCCCCCGGCGGCGACGGTCCGGCGTGCGGCGCCGGCGTCGCGGGCGGGCGGACGGCGCTGGGGATGGTGATCGAGCGGCCGAGCACGAAGGTGACCAGCGCGCTGAGCGGCCTGGCCCGCGACGGCGTGACGGTGATCAACTACACGCAGACGGATTGCTGGATTCAGAACACGCTGCTGATGTGCCAGGCGATCGGTGGCGGCACGGTGGGCGCCGGCGTGCTGGTGCTGCCGTACGCCGTCGACGCCATGGTGCTGGCCAACAAGGTGCCGGGCATTCGAGCGGTGCAGGGCGTCGGGGCCGAGAGCGTGGCGGCGGCGCGGAGGCACTACGCGGCGAACGTGCTGGTGCTGGAGCACGCGGTCCTGACGCTGCACGAGTTGCGCATGATGATCCATTCGTTCTCGCGGCCGGCGCCGGTCGCGCCGGCGGCGAAGGTGCTGATGGAAGCGGTGGCGAAGCTGGAAGGAAAGTGAACGTACCGAGATGCGTATCTCGCGGGTCATCGGCAAAGTGACGTTGAATCGGCAGGTGCCGGAGCTGAAGGCCGGTGCGTATCTGCTTATGCGCACGTGCAATCGCGGCACGCTGGCCGGCAAGAACGACGGCAACCCGGAGGAACTGGTGGCCTGGGACGACCTTGGCGCCCGCGAGGGCGACCTGATCGGCCTGGTGGAAGGGCGCGAGGCGACCTGCCCGTTCCTGCCCGACAAGGTGCCGTACGACGCCTATGACGCGTGCATCATCGAGAAGGTGAATTTCGAGCCCGTGATGGAAACGTAACCATGTCAAACGAATGGGAAATCAAGCGACAGATCTGCGACATCGGCCGGCGGATGTACACCAATGGGTTCGTGGCGGCCAACGACGGGAACATCTCGTTCCGCCTGGGCAACGGGCGGTACCTCTGCACGCCCACGGGCGTGTCCAAGGGCTTCCTGCAGCCGGAGGACATTGCCGTCGTGGACGACGAGGGCAAGCAGATCGGCGGCACCAAGCCGCGGACGAGCGAGATCCTGCTGCACCTGGAGATCTTCCACGAGTTGCCGGAGATCAACGCCGTGGCGCACTCCCACCCGCCGCATGCGACGGCGTTCGCGGTGGCCGGCGTTGAGGTGCCCACCTGCGTCCTGCCGGAAGTGGAGATCTTCATCGGGCGCGTGCCGATCGCCCAGTACGACACGCCGGGCAGCAAGACCTTCGCCGAGACGATCCTGCCGCACCTGCGAAACAAGGCGAACACGATCCTGCTGGCCAACCACGGGGCGGTGTCGTGCGACAAGAGCCTGGAGCACGCGTATTTCCACCTGGAAACGTTGGACATGTACTGCAAGATCCTTCTGCTGAGCAAGCAGGTGGGCAATCTGCAGCAGCTTCCGGGCCAAAAGGTGCGGGAGCTTCTGGACATCAAGAAGCGGCTGGGCATCCCCGACCCGCGACTGGACGGCACGGAGGAGTTGTGCGCGATCGGCGGCAGCGACGATTTCCTGCGCGGGTTCTCGACGCGGGCGATTCCGCAGCACATGGCCGACGCCAGCGGGCACGGGCGCGGCTGCGGCATCGCGGGCCAGCCGTCGCAGCGGAACGAGCCGCAGCCGATGCCGAACGGGCCGCCTCGCTTTCCGGCCATTGTGGCGGGCAAGTCGATCCCGGGCAGCGGGTTGGGCAGCAGCAGCGAGACCGCCCGCCGCCGCGCGATGGAAGACGAGACGGAGCGATTGGTGCAGGTGATTACGGATTCGATTATCGCGAGCCAGAAGAGTTGAGGATTGGCTGGGATGAAAGGGACGAAAGGGATGGGAGAAAGCGGATAAGAGTTCTATTCTCCCATCCCTTTCATCCCCTTCATCCCAGCTGAACTCCTTCGGAGACGGACATGGCAGACAAGCAGCCCAAGAGCCTGGACGTGAAATTGGCGGACATTCACCGAGACCCCGGCGGGTCGAAGGCCTTCATTCTTGCCGACGCCAAGGACGCCGACATGGCGTTCGGCGTGGGTGCGCCGGGGCGCAGCCCCGAGCACCAGGACGGCGACTTCCGCAGCCTGGCGGACTACCGCGAGCAGATCCGCCGCAACGCGCGGCAGGGGCTGGTCGACATCATGCTGATGAGCGTGTCGAGCAACGAGCTGCTCACCATCCGCGAGCGGCTGTTCGACGCCTCGCCCGTCACCCCGGCCATTCGGGCCAACGACACCACCGACATCCACGTCGCTCGCGGGGCGAGCTACCCCAAGGAGCCGGCGCGGCCGTTCCGCACGGCTTTGCTGGACCACGCGCAGTGCGGCGTGCTGGGCTGCGACGATTCGCGACGGCACCTGGGCGCGAACCTGGGCCTGTTCAGCATGACGTTCAACAACGACATCGCGCACGACCAGGCCATGCTCGAGGCGTACAAGCAGTTCCGAGTCGAGGCGGAGGAGAAGGGCTTCCGGCATTTTCTGGAGATCTTCTCGCCCAACGCGCCGATCCACGACATCGCGCCCGAGAGGGTCGGCAAGTTCCTCAACGACATGGTTTGCCGGGCACTGGCTGGCGTGCCGCAATCGGCCCGGCCGTTGTTCCTCAAGATGACCTACACCGGCCCGGAGGACATGGAAGAGCTGGTGCGCTACGACCCGCACCTGGTGCCGGGCATCCTGGGCGGCTCGGCTGGGACCACGTACGACGCCTTCAAGCTTCTGGCCGACGCGAAGGCACACGGCGCGCGGGCGGCGCTGTTCGGGCGCAAGATCAACAACGCCGAGGACCAGCTCGTGTTCATCCAGTTCCTGCGCTGGATCGCCGACGGCGAGGTCTCGCCCGAGGAGGCCGTGACGGCCTACCACGGCGCGCTGCAAGGGATGGGCGTCAAGCCGCAACGTTCGCTGGAGGAGGACAGGAAGCTGACGGACACGGTGTTGAGCTACGGCGGGACGGGACCGAAGGTGAGCATCGGGAGCAAGGCGATCGTTGGCGCGGGGAGCGGAAGGAACGCCGCGAAGCAAGCTGCTCCGGGACTCAAGAACGCCAAGGGCAACGGTGTCACGTCGGTGGGTGAGAACGGCGCGTATCCGGTGAAACCCGACGGTTTGCCCGATTTCAAGCGTATGACCGCCGAGCAGCGCCTGACGTATCACCGGGATCGGCTGGACAAGAGCATCGGGTGAGGGATCCATGCGGACTCGCCTCTACTTGTCCGCTTCGAGGTACATGGTTCCGAGGCTTCCGGGGTCGTAGAAGTGCCTGGCCGCGCCGGACCAGCTTGACGCCTCGGCGCCCTGGGAGGCGAAGCGGGTGAAGTTCGCCCGCCAGAACCTTTCCTTGCCGCGGTCGCCGAACGACGCCAGCGGGATCGCCATCTCCACGGTCCAAACGCCGTCCTGCCTGCCGGAGGCGACCGTGGCCTGCGACAGCCAGGGCTCGACGCGTCCCAGGGGCGGCTGGCAGCGGATTCCGCGGTCGGAAACCACCACGCCGTTGGGTTTGACCACCAGGCGGAGCAGTTCCTCGGGTCCGGCCGCCTTGGCGCCGGGGTCCAGCAGGACCTCGACGAGGTCCTCGCCGGCGGTAAGCAGTTGCTCGCAGCGGACGATGTTGTTGGGGCGCACCACCATGCCGGCGGCATCGGGTTCGTTGCAGCGGAAGGCGACGTAGAGGTTGGTGTCGTCCCGGAGGAGGAAGACAGCGGTCTGGCGCTTCGCGAGGCCGTCGCCGGTTTGTCCGCGGCGGCCGAGGAGGCGGAAGCCGGTTCCGCTGTTGCCGGCGCGGACCGGCCAGTCTTCCAGCGAGCCGTCGATGGCGGGCGGGCGGGCGCCGATGGGGGCGACGACGAGCATGGGCACGCCGACGGCGAGGTCGCCGACGGCGCCGGCGTCGGTGCGCAGGCGCAGGGACAGGGCGATGCGGCCGTCGGGTCCGATGGGAGGCGGGCCGGGCGCCCGCACCGCGAAGCGGGCCGTGGCCCTGGAGCCCGGCGGCACCTTGTCGAGTTTCGCGGCCGGCGGGTTGACCTTGAAGTCGGCGGGCGGGTTGGGCATATCGAGGGTGACGTCGACGGGGTTGGCGAATTCATTGAACAGTTCGGCCAGGACGGTGATCTCGACGCGGCTGGGCGGGCTGCCGCTGTCGGCGACGGGCGTGACGTGTGCGCGGACCTGCTCGACGCGGAGCGACCGCGTGGCTTCGTGGAAGCGAGCCCATGCGACCTGTGTCTCGGCCTGCGGCCCCTTCAGGGCGGCGTCGGGGTTGACGGCGGTCCGGGCCTCCTCGGCGAGCAGCCGCCGGGCGAGCATCCAGGTGGCGCCGTCGCTGACCCAGCCGTCGAGGCGCGGGTCGAGATAGTTGTCGCCGGCGGCGGCCAGGCCGGCGTAGCGGACCATGGAGTTGATGACGTCGCGGGAGACGCCTTCGCGGGCGCGGCGCTGGAGGATCCAGAGATAGGCGAGGTCCTGCAGGCCGCGGCGGAGGCGCTTGAGGCGCACGGAAGGCAGGGGGCCTTCCTGGCCGAACAGGGGCCCTGGGTAGAACAGGCGGCTATCGCCGCCTTGCGACGGGGCCAGGGCGTTGGCGTCCCAGTGCAGCACGTCGGGGAGCAGGAGCCCCGTGCAGCGATACCGCATGGCGAACCAGGGCATGGCACGCACGTCGGCCGGCGAAGCGAGGATGCCCAGGCTGGGCAGGTACGGCGGCGGTGCGGGCGACATCCAGACGCCCTTGAGCGGGTGGCGGGTCTTGGCGGCCGAGGCGGGGGCCGTGGGGTCGTACAGTTCCATCGGCGGCGCGAGGATGTCCCACGTGCCGGCGGGGAGGGTGGTCGGCTTCCACCCCGCCTCGGGGGGCGGGTTGGGCGGGAGCGGGCAGAGCATGGGTGAGTCGGCGTCGCCGCGACGCAGGAGGGCGGCGAGTTTCGCGAACGCGGCGCAGTCCTCGGGTCCGGCGGCGCGGGCGCGGCAGGGCCACAGGAAGACCTGCTCGCCGCCCTTGAGTTGGGCGGCCAGGTGCTGGCGGGCGGCGGAGGCGATCTCGGCCACGAGGTCGGCGTACTGGCTGGTGTCGCGCCCGCCGTAGTTGGCGGGATCGGGCCAATGCTGGCTGAGCGGCAGCGGCCAGGCGGCGACGCCGAGGCGGTCGTCGAAGGCCGAGCCGTCGAGGTAGGGCAGGGCGATGGCGTCGTAGTCGTCCCAGTCGAGGCGCAGCTTCCCGGCGGCGTCTCGCTTCAGCAGCGGGCGCAGGTCGGAATCGAACAGGTCGAGGCGGTGCTCGTGGGCCAGGCGCATGAGTTGCCGCATGTGGCCCAGCCCCTGGCGGATGAACGGGTTGTCGCGGTCGAGGTTGACGGCTTCGAAGGGCTTGCCCTCACGCCGCACCAGCGACGCGAAGAGCTGCCGATGGCCGAAGGCGCCGACGGCGGGCACGGGCCGGGTCTCGGGCAGGACGAAGGGGTAGACCTTCAGCCGCAGGGGCAGGGCCCACGTCTCGTGCGAGTCGCTGCGCAAGGCGAGGCTGGCGGAGTACGTGCCGGCCTCGGCGTCGCGCGGCACGGCGACGTCGATCCAGAGGGCGAGTCGGCCGCCGGCGGGGGCGTCGAGGGGCGCCGCATTGGCGGCCAGGTCCACGGGCACGAGCGGGTCGTAGATGCCGGCGGGCCGCGGCGGGCCGGCCGCCAAGCGCAGGTACCACGTGGGGTAGTCGCTCACGCCGATGGGCAGCATGCGGAAGGCCCGCAGGGCCGAGGCGGGCAGCTTTGGGCCGTCGGGGTGGGCGAGGTCGGTGCAGGTCACGCGCAGGCCGCTGACGGCCTGCTCGCCGGCGTCAACGACGATCTGGAAGCTGACGGTCTCGTTGGCGGCGGAGAGCAGTTCGGCGGGTCCGTTGTCAGCCGGGCGGAGGATGGTGTCGTTGATGCGCGGGGTGCGGTCGGCGAGGGCGGCCATGTCGTTGACGGCCCAGGCCGCCAGGGGCGTACGTCGCGAGGATGCACCCATCGTCGGCCACGACGTGCTGGATGCCCCGGGGCATCCCGTGGCCGCGACGGCCGCGAGCAGGAGCAGCCCGTGGAAGGTGAGATTTGGGGCGGACATCAGGAGGGTGATTGTACCGGCTGACGAATCCTGATGCAAATCACCGCGCATTGGGCGTAAATACCAGCATGGCGCGGCGAAGCGACTATTTTGGCGACGAGTTCCTGGCCAAGTTGCAGCGGCTGCGCGTTCTGGCCAAGGGCCTGGGCGCGCGCCGCTCGGGCGGCGCGCGCCGCAGCCGGCGGATCGGCGACGGACTGGAGTTCGCCGATCACCGCTCGTACGAGCCCGGCGACGACGTGCGGTTCATCGACTGGCCGTACTACGCCCGCATGGAGAAGCTGCTGCTGCGGATGTTCCACGAGCGCAGCGAGGCGGACGTGGCCGTGATGGTGGACTGCTCGGCCTCGATGGCGCCCGGCGGCGAGGAGGCGAAGTTCGCGTATGCGCTTCGGACGGCCGCGGCGCTGGCGTTCGTGGCGATGGGCGGCCTGGAGCGGGTGATCGTGCAGCCGTTCGCCGAGGACCTTGGCGAGCCGCTGCACACGGGGCGCAATCGCGGGCAGATCCTGCACGTGCTGGATTTCCTATCGGGCCTGACGGCGGCGGGAGGGACGGACTTGCGGCGGAGTTGCGAGCGGCTGGCCCGCGGGCGCGCCGAGGCGGGCACGGTGCTGCTGCTCAGCGACCTGCTGGAGTGCGGGGGGGATTTGTCGGAGTCGCTGGCGATGCTTCGCGGGCGCGGGCACGACGTGATCGTCGTGCAGGTGTACAGCCCGGCGGATGCGGCGCCGGCGCCGGCGGGGCCGGTGCTGTTGCGATCGGCCGAGACGGGCGCCGCGCTGGCGCTGGACGCGACGGAGGAGGTGCTGACGGCGTACCGGCAGCGATGGCAGCGGATGGTGGGGGGCCTGGAGCGCGTGGCGCTGTCGCGTGGGGCGACGTACGTCTCGGCGCCGACGGAGGCGCCTTTCGAGGATCTCGTGCTCCGCACGCTGCGGCGTGCCGGCGTGTTGGAGGGATAGGGAGACCGAAGTGAGCAACGGCGCACGGGAAGACATCAGCGATCTGGAAGCCCAGGGCCCTGAGTCCCTGGGGCTCTTCCGGCGTGCGAACCGCGCCCGCATGCTTGTCATCGCACTCGTGCTCGTCCTTCCCTCGCTCATGCTGCATCACTTGTGGGTCGCTCCCACCTCGGCCGGCGAGGACGACCTGATCTACTACTACCCGCTTCGCAAGATGGTCGGCCAGACGCTGCGCGAGGGTCGCTGGCCGCTGCACAGCCCGCTGGAGGCCACGGGCATGCCGCTGATGGCGGACCCCCAGTCGGCCGTGATGTACCCGCCGACATGGCTGTTCGCCGCGGCGCCGGCGCGGCTGGCGTACAGCATCACGCTGTTGATGGCGTTCTCGATCGCGGGGGCGGGGGCGTATCTGTACTTGCGGCGGTTGGGGCTGGTGCGGCCGGCCGCGTGCTTCGGCGCGGTGGCGTTCATGTTCTGCGGGTTCCTGGTGGGCCACCGGGTGCATTGGTCGGTGCTTCACGCGGGCGCGTGGCTGCCGTGGGCGTTGTGGGCGATCGAGTTGCTGCGGCATCGCCCGCTGGCGGGCGCGACGGCCCTGGCGCCGGTTGGGTTCCTGATGATTGCGGCGGGGCACTGGCCGACGCTGATCCACATGGGGATGATCATCGCGGCGTACTTGCTGCTCCGCGCCCGGCCGCTGTGGCGGGCGCTGCCGCTGGCGGCGGCGGGTGGGGCGTTGGCGGTCGCGATGGCCTGGCCGCAGGTGGACCTGACGCGGCAGCTGCTGGCGGCGGCGACGCGCGAGCGGATCGGGTACGCGATGGCGGGCGAGAACAGCTTCTTCCCGCCCTCGGCGGCGCTGGGGATATTCCCGTTCCTGTTCGGCACGCGGACGCCGGGGTTCTACTCGCAGCCGTGGTGGGGGCCGTGGCACTTGTGCGAGACGCTGGGGTACGTGGGGCTGGTGACGCTCGTGCTGGGCTTCGCGGCGATATGGACGATGTACCGCAAGCGGAACTGCCGGTTGCCGGTTGCCGAACGCCCCCTTGCGGGCCATTGCCGAGTGGGAAGGGAGGGAGAGGAAGCTCCCGCTGGCGGTTCGTCCATCCGGCCGGCTCCCTCCATGTCGTCCATCGTGCGGGTGTGGGTGTGGATCGGGCTTGGGGCGTTCATCTGGATGCTGGGCTACTACCTGCCGACGTACAAGTTGATCCACATGCTGCCGGTGCTTGGCGTGGTGCGTTGCCCGGCGAGGATGATCCTGGCCGTGGACATGGCGTTGGCGACGTTGGCGGCCGTGGCGGTGCATGGGGCGATCGTCGCGGAACCGGGGAGGCCCCCTGGGCTTGCCGGAACCATCGGTCGCGGGGCGACGGTCGTGCTCCCGGCCGTGATGGCGGCGACGCTGCTGCTGCTGGCCGCGGCGGGGTGCGTGTCGGTGGTGTTCTTCGGCGGGACGTTGCAGTTCTTCGACGGCGGCGGGACGGACGCGCTGCGAGCGGTCGTGCCGATCAACCCGGCGGTGTGGATCCCGCTGGTGTTGGCGGGCGTGACGGCGCTGGTGGTGCGGGGGTGGCTTGGTCGGCCGGCGGAACGGGCGCCGGGGCTGGTGTGCCTGCTCGTGTTGGACCTGTTCTTCGTGACGCGGTTCATGGACGTGCCGAAGGACTGGATGGACGGGGGGCCCAGCGCGGAGGTCTCGCCGGCGAGGGCGGTGGTGGGAAGCGATGGCGCGCGGTTGGGCAGTCCCGGACACTGCGGTCCGAAGAGTCCCAGGGACCCAGGCGCCCGGGCTTGGGGACAAGGGGGCGGGTCCACAAGAACAGGGCGCGTCCCCGGTTTGTGGGAACCGGAGTATCGCGTGTGGGGGATCGGGGCTGATTATCATAACCGGGCGAATGAGCTGCTGCTGCCGAAGACAGCGTGTTCGCTGGGTGTGGGTACGATCAACACGTACGGGCCGTTCCAGTCGCCGGCGCTGCCGCACCTGATGGGTTTCCGCATCTTCGGCACCAACCGGAACTGGTCGTGGCTGCTGCGCGAGAACCGTCTGCTGAGCCTGTACGGCGTGCGGTACATCCTGACGGACCGCGCCGACGTTCGCGAGGAGATCGAGTCGGTGCGGGCGCCGGCGAAGACCGAGGGACCGGACGCCGTGGACGGCGAGACCGGTCCGATCCTGACGAGCGACTGGTGGCTGGATCGCGCGGAGATGGCCGATGGCGTGATCCGGTTGCGGACGCCGGTGTTGTGGCATTGGTCGATCGCCAAGCAACCTGTGGACGCCGCGAGCCTGGAGCCCAACGCGGTGTACCGCATCGCCCTGGACGCTCGTGCGCCGGAAGGCGGGGCGGCCAACTTCCTGCGTGCCGACCTGCTGGAAATGCCTGGCGACGTGCTGGGGCGGCAGATCGAGGAACTGGGTCTGACCGTGAACGAGGATGAGATGGGGGCTCGCTGGCGGCACTTTGAGTGGACGTTCCGAGCTCCGGCCGAGATGCGCAGGCCGGTGTATTTCCGCTTGTTCACGATGAGTGAGCGGCCCATCGAGGTGCGGAACGTGTCGCTGGGGCGGTCGGCGCCGGTTGAGCCGCGCTGGGCGGCTGGCCTTCTGCCGGCCGGCGAGCCGGTATACCGGAAGGTGGCCGAACTGCCGGCGCTGGATGGGCGATCGGCGGCAGTGGGGGTGTACGAGAACCGCCTGGCGGCCGGGCCGGCGCGGCGCCCGCCGTTGCGGAAGATGACGGGCGAGGAGATCGAAGCGGTGAAGTGGTCGACGGCCGTGCCGGGGGCCCTACCGGAGTTGGGCGTGCGTGTCGAGGCAGCGCCCATGCGGGCGATATGGAAGGTGACGCTTCCCGCGACGGTAGTGTGGGTTCTGCTATTGGCGGGGATATCGCTGTGGCGTTCGCGTGCAAGCGGGTAAGTCATTGGCGTGAACGTGTCCAGTGCGCAGTGTCGTACGCGGCTGCGTAGAATGGGCCTGGCTGGGCCTGTGCTTGGCCGCAATCGGAGGTTACAATGAAGGCAAGCGTTGAGGTCGGTATCGGGTCCACTTCGGTCAAGGGGCCACGGACATGAGTACGACAATCGATGTGGCGAGGTCCATGCGGGTCGGTCGATCGCCTGCGCGTTTCCGGTGCAGCCCCGGCATCAGGGCCGGGCACGAGGATCTCTCTTCCTCCATCTCCAGCCAGATGGGCAAGTGGGTCGACCATGTGCTGGGCCAGAGCTACCAGCAGTACTGTCCCGGCGAGACGTGGAAGCCGGCGGTGAACATCTACGAGGACGACCGCCAGTACGTGATTGTGGCGGACCTGGCGGGGATGAAGGCGGCGGAGGTGGACCTGCGTGCCGAGTCGGGCAAGCTGGTGATCTCGGGGGAACGTGCGGTGCCGCACTTCGACAGCAAGGGCGACGTCCGCTTGCACACGATGGAGATCGATCACGGGCGATTCTGCCGGGCGGTGAACCTTCCCGAGGACGCCGACATCGAGGCCATCGAGGCCCTGTATCGCAACGGCTACCTGTGGATCCAGATTCCCAAGGTCTCCTGAGCTGCCAGAGGGATAGCGGCATGCCCAAGATCATCGGCGAGGAAGAACCGGAGATTATCATTCGTCCCTCGGAAGGCGAGCAGCCCGCGCCGGAAGCGGCGGAGGCGATCGTGCCCGAGGATGCGGCCGTGCTGGTCGTGCGCAACCTCGTGCTCTTTCCGGGGACGATCATGCCGATCGCGATCGGGCGGGAGAAGTCGCGACGTCTGCTGCAAGGGGCGCTGCCCAAGCAGAAGGTGCTGGTGATCGTCTGCCAGCGCAACGGCGCGGTCGACGAGCCCGCGACCGACGACCTTTACACCGTCGGCACGGCCGCGATGGTCCTCAAGCTGCTGCAGATGGAGGAAGGCAACCAGAGCGTGATCGTTCACGGGCTGAAGCGAGTGAGGATCAAGGAGTGGCTGGCGACGGAGCCGTACTTCCGGGCCAAGGTGGAGGCGATGCCGGACCGCCTGCAGACGTCGACGGAGACCGAGGCGCTGGTGGTGAACGCCCGCAACGCGGCGCGGAGGATCATCCAGCTTTCGCCCAACGTGCCCGAAGAGGCGGTCGTGGTCCTGAACAACATCGACGAGCCGGGCGCGCTGGCGGACTTCCTGGCCACCAACGTGCAGATGGACGCGCCGGTCAAGCAGGAGCTGCTGGAGGAGTTGGACGTGAACCGGCGCCTGCAGCGGGTGGGCATCGAGTTGCAGCACCAGCTGGAGGTGCTGGAGTTG
>CAYWTX010000029.1:0-42787 GCA_964461295.1 uncultured Planctomycetaceae bacterium
GGCCGGGCGAGTCGCCAGCCTGCTGGACCAGGAGCGCCCGAACATCTTCACGCAGTCGGTGGCGAACATCGAGCCGGGCAAGGAGATCCAGATCACGATCGGCTACACCGAGTCGCTGAAGTACCGCGACGGGCTGTACGAGTTCGTGTTCCCGATGGTGGTGGGTCCGCGGTTCATTCCGGGCGGCGTGATCCCATCCCCCGGCAACCCGCAACCCGTGCCGATGCCCGCTGGCGCCAATGGCGCCGCCGCAAAGCCCGGCGCGCCGGGCGCGGTACGCGGCATGCCGCCCGCCCCCGTCGGCGGCACGCCCGCGGTTCCCGACGCCGACAAGATCACCCCGCCCGTCACGCCCGAGGGCACCCGCGCCGGGCACGACATCTCCATCAGCGGCACCATCGACGCCGGCATGCCCCTCAAGAGCGTGCAATGCCGCCTGCACGAACTGAAGGTCGACTACAAGAACGGAGACAAGAGCCGCGCCAACTTCGAGCTGGCCGCCAGGAAGGAACTGCCCAACAAGGACTTCGTCCTGGAGTTCGCCACCGCCACCGACGAGATCGCCGAGGGCGTCATCGCCCACGCCGACCGCAAGGGCGGGCACTTCATGCTCGTGCTCCAGCCGCCGGCGAAGGTCACGCCCGCCCAGATTCGCCCGCGCGAGTTGATCTTCATCATCGACATCTCCGGCTCGCAGCAGGGCTTCCCCCTGGAGACCAGCAAGGCCATCTCAGACCAGGTCATCCAGGAGGTCCGCAAGGACGACACGTTCAACGTCATCGCCTTCGAGAACGCCTTCACCACCTGCTGGGACAAGCCCGTCGCCAACACCAAGGAGAACCGCGAGAAGGCCCGGGCGTGGATCAAGGACCTCAAGAGCAAGGGCGGCACGATGATCGACAAGCCCCTCACCGCCGCCCTCACCGGCGAGCACGACCCCGAGAAGCTCCGCATGGTCGTCCTGTTCACCGACGGCCTGGTTGGCCACGACCTGTTCGTGCTGGACCTGGTGAAGAAGAACGCCGGCACCAGTCGCGTGTTCGTCTACGGCACGGGCAACAGCGCCAACCGCTTCCTGCTGGACAACATCGCCCGCCTGGGGCGCGGCGAGGTCGAGTACGCCCTCAGTCCCAAGGAGGCCGAGCGGGCGGTCAAGACCTTCTACAACCGCATCGACGCGCCCGTGCTGACGGACATCAGCATCGACTGGGGCGACCTGAAGGACGTCGTGATCGCCGATGAGGTGTTCCCCAAGGCGCTGCCCGACCTCTTCAGCGTCCAGCCTGTCACCCTCAAGGGCAAGTTCAAGCCTGGGGCAAAGGCCGTCACCGCGGCCGTCACCGTCACCGGCCGAACCGCGAGCGGAAACTACAAGCGGAGAGTCGGTGTGACGCTACCGGCCGAAGCTGCCGGCGGGAACCCCGCCATTCCGCAGCAGTGGGCGCGGGCGAAGATCGAGGAACTGATGGCCGAGGACTACATCGGCGCCCAGAGCGGCAAGCCGGACCCGGCCAACAAGGAGCGGATCGTCGGACTGGGCATGACCTACCGGCTGATGACGCAGTACACGAGTTTCGTGGCCGTGGAGATGAAGGAGATCACAGTCGGCGGCGAGCCGCGACGGGTGGAAGTGCCGGTGGAGATGCCCGAGGGGATGAGCTACGAGGGCGTGTTCGGCGGGCCCCAGGGCCAGGCAATGGGCGGCGGCGGCTTCGGCGGCGGGATGATGATGCGCGGCGCCATGGCAAAGGGCGCGGCCATGCCTGCACCGATGGCGCTGGCCGCGTTGCCGCCCAGGCCGATGGCCAGTGCGGCGGCGGGCGCCGCAGGCGGCCCGATGCCCACCGGAAGGCCCGACCCCGCCAAGTACAAGGCCGGCGACAAGGTCGACTCGCGGGACTGGGAACATGCCAGCGGCGAGAAGGCCATCAAGGACGACGCCAAGCTGACCGACGCCGAGAAGAAGACGAAGGTCGGCGAGATGAAGCTGGCGAAGGTCCTCCAGGGCCTGGCCGCCAGGCTCGACAGCAGCGGCAACTTCACCGAGGGCAAGCTCGCCGTCAAGGGCGGCAAGCTCGAGGTGGCCGTGTATCTCAACAAGCTCGACGCCGCTGCCCTGAAGGAACTGGAGAAGCTCGGCTTCGTGAAGCTGCTGGAAGCTTCCTCGGTACAGATGGTGATCGGCACGATCGAGGTGAAGAAGCTGGAAGACCTGGCGTACCTCGATTGCGTGCGGCGGATCGATCTACCGACGTTCGCGAAGTAGTGTCCGCTCATGGTGCTGCGCCTCGCGAACAACCCGATCATCCGCCCCGAGATGCTGCCGGACGGTGACGGCGCGAACATCAACGGGCCGTCGCTGATCCGCGTGCCGGCGTGGGTCGATCGCCCGCGTGGGCGATACTACCTCTACTTCGCCCATCACGGCGGGTCGTACATCCGCATGGCTCATGCCCATTCGCTCGCCGGGCCGTGGACGGTCCACCCGCCCGGCGTGCTGCACCTCAAGCAGGTCTCCGCATGCGAGAAACACATCGCCTCGCCCGACGTGCACGTCGACGAGGGCTCGCGGCAGATACGCATGTACTTTCATGGTCCCGCCGCGGCCGGCGGCGGGCAACGGACGTTTCTCGCCCTCTCGGGCGACGGCCTGCGCTTCGAGCCCCGCGACGAAAACCTCGGCATGTTCTATATGCGAATGTTCCGATGGGGCGACTGCTGGTACGGCATGGCCAAGGGCGGCCTGCTGTATCGATCGCGTGACGGCCTGACCGCCTTTGAGGAAAGCCACAGCCCCTTCGGCCGGCGCCTCGCCGGCGACCGCGACTCCAACCGTCCGGGTTCGGTGCGCCACGTGGCCGCCAGAGCTGTCGGCGACACGCTGCACGTACTGTTCACCCGGATCGGCGACGCGCCGGAAAGCATCCTGTACGCGACGATCGCGATGCATCCCCACTGGCGGCGGTGGCGCGCCGGCAAGGCTGTCGAAGTCCTCCGCCCACGCGAAGCATGGGAAGGCGCCGACCTGCCCATCCGCCCTTCGCTGGCCGGCGCCGCCCGCGGCCGAGAGAACGCCCTCCGCGACCCCGACCTGTTCAACGACGACGACGGGCGAACGTACCTGCTCTACGCCGTGGCCGGCGAGTCGGGGATCGCCATTGCCGAACTCCAAGAGCTGTTCCAGGCGGGGTAGCCGGTCGCTATACTGCGGGCGGTGAAGACGATCGCGGGACACCCCTGGTACGCCGGCGGACTGGCGTTCGAGTGCGCGCGGTGCGGGCGGTGCTGCGCCGGCCCAAACGAAGGGTACGTCTGGGTCGACGACGAGGAAATCGCCGCTCTGGCCTCGCACCTCGGCATGGCGGTCGAAAAGTTCGGCCAACTGTATCTGCGCCGCGTTCGCGGGCGATTCAGCCTCATCGAGCAGCCGGAAACGATGGACTGCATCTTCCTCCAGCCCAACTCCACCGGCGCCCGCGGATGCAGCGTGTACGATGCGCGCCCCACACAATGCCGCACCTGGCCGTTCTGGACCGACAACCTGGCAACCAGCGACGATTGGGCCGAGGCCGGCAGCCGATGCCCCGGCATCAACCGAGGCACGTCGTGGGACTTCGGGCACATCGAGCAGCGCCGCCGGCAAACGAAGCAGTGAGCGGTTGTGAAAGAATCGCGAGAACGGTCTTCCTCCCTCTTAGCCCCGAAGGGGCGTCGAGGATTCAGCCGGGGGCGTAAGCCACAGATATACAAGCAATTAAGCATAGAGCCCCGAAGGGGCGACAGAAGGCAGCAACTGAAATGGCAGACAGTTGGCGCAAACCGGTTTCGCCCCAGTCCGTCCACGCCGCCGCGGGCAACGCGGAGTTTCTCACGGCCGTGCGAGACCTGCTGGAGGCTGCCGAGGCCGAGGGGGCGCGAGGTGGCTTCGGGTGCCGCTCGTGCGGGACGTGCTGCGACTTCGCCAAGGCAGGGCACATGCTGTTCGCAACCCCGGGCGAGCTGGCCTTGCTGCTGAGTCAGCCAAGAACCGTGCCCCATGCCGCCCTCAACCATGCCAGGCGAGACGAAGCCGACAGCGATTGCGGCCGCGCCGACGATCTGGCGAGCCGGCCCGCCGGCGGCCTGCCTTGCGGGGTTGTTCGTCAAGCCGGCGTGTGCCCCTTCCGCGCCGGCGCGAAGTGCTCCGCCCGGCCAGCGCGGTGCCTGGGATGCAGACTGTACTTCTGCGCCCCGGGCGCCGATGAAGCATTCCAGCGGCTGTACGAGGAGTATCACCGCCGGTTGGGCGAACTGCATCGGCGCCATGGCGTGCCATACGAGTACGGCGAGTTGACGGCGTCGTTGGCGGCATGCGGGCGCGGTCACCGGCAGTAGGCGACCGGGCCGACACGGCCCGGCTCTGTTGCGATCTTCCCAGGGCAACGTTGGCGGAGCGCGGGGACAGGCGCGGGCGCGGTCACCGGCAGTGAGCGACCGGGCCGACACGGCCCGGCTCTGTTGGGATCTTCCCAGGGCAACGTTGGCGGAGCACGGGGACAGGCGCGGGCGCGGTCACCGGCAGTAGGCGACCGGGCCGACACGGCCCGGCTCTGTGAAGCAGGGCATGGTTCAGGTTCTGGTGGCGCAACTCCCGGAGCTGCGGCTGCCGGGATCCACAACTCTGGACATCTGTGCCGCCAGGAAGCGGCACTTCCTGAACCATGCCCGAAGCAGGCAAGATTTCGTTTGACTTCCCGGCCCGCCGAGTCTATTTTGGCGGTTCATGGTCGGCGACGGGGAAGGAAAGGTTCTTTCCGCGTCGTCGGCGAATACGATTGGCGCACGCGTTCTTCCACAGCACAAACTCAGGCCTCTCGCCCCAAGCACCTCTTCACCGTTGCGGCAAAGCCACTTGAGGGAATGCTCGCGAACGAACATTGCCCAACAGGAGCCAAGCATGGCAAACGGCAAGGTGAAATGGTTCAACGAGTCGAAGGGCTTCGGGTTCATCACCGCGGATGACGGCACGGACTGCTTCGTCCACCACGGGGATATCCAGGGAGAAGGCTTCAAGTCTCTCGCCGAAGGCGAGAGCGTGACGTTTGAAGTGACCCAGGGCCCCAAGGGCCCCAAGGCCATCAACGTCAGCAAAGTGTAGGCCTCGGCTTCTGCCGCGAACCAGGACGAACGCTGCTCCCGCATCGGGCGGCGTTCGTCTCTTTTTCATGGCGCCCACGGCGGCCATGGCGTTGTGCGCCTATACTGAGGAACTGTGGGAGAAACCCATGCGCCTACTCCTGATCAATCCGCATAATCCACTGGTCAGCCTCGCCAACGTCCATGAGAGCCGGTGGAACCACTTCCGCGTCTGGAAGCCCCTGGGCCTGCTGGTCCTGGCCGGCATGACCCCGCCGGAGTGGGATGTCACCATCGTTGACGAGAACGTACGTCTCCCGGACTACTCGGCCATGCCGCGGCCGGACCTGGTGGGCATCACCGCCTTCACGTCCCAGGCGGAGCGAGCCTACCGCCTGGCCGCCGAATTCCGGGCCACGGGCGTGAAGGTCGTCATGGGCGGCATTCACGCCACCATGTGCCGCGACGAGGCCCTCGCGCACGCCGATGCGATCGTCACCGGCGAGGCCGAAGGAGTCTGGGCGCAGGTGCTGGCCGACGCCGGGCGGGGACGGTTGCAGCGCCTTTACGCCGGCACGCACGTGGACATGGCCGACGTGCCCCAGGCCCGGCACGATCTGCTGCCCGACGGCTACGCGTTCGGGGCCGTCCAGACCACTCGCGGCTGCCCCCTCAACTGCAGCTTCTGCAGCGTGTCGGCCTTCAACGGCAACCGCTATCGGCACCGCCCCGTCGAGCACGTCATCCAGGAACTCCGCGCCATCCGGGAGAAGCGGGTGCTGGTGGTGGACGACAACCTCATCGGCACCAACGCGACGCACATCGCGCGCGCCAAGAACCTCTTCCGCGCGATCATCGACGCCAAGCTCGGCAAGCAATGGATCTGCCAGGTCACCATCAACATGGCCGACGACGAGGAACTGCTGGCCTTGGCCGTGCGGGCCGGGTGCCGCGGCGTGTTCATCGGCTTCGAGTCGCCCACGGCCGAGGGTCTCGCCGAGATCGGAAAGAAGTTCAACCTGCTCCAGGGGCGGAACTTCAGGCAGTCCGTCCGCCGCATTCAGCGGCACAACATCCTCGTGGTCGGCTCCTTCATCATGGGCCTGGACGCCGACAAGCCCGGCATCGGCCGGCGAATCGCCCTTGCCGCCGCCAGCTACGGGGTGGACATCCTCAACGCCCTGTTCCTGACCCCGCTGCCGGGCACCCGCCTCTGGGAACAGATGACGGCCGAGCACCGCATCGCCGCCGACAACTTCCCCAGCGACTGGCGCTACTACACGCTGGGCTTCCCCACCGCCCACTACCGAAACTTCTCCTGGTCGGACCTGCTGGACGAAATGAACTCCTGCGATGGGCGGTTCTACTCGCGATGGCAGATCCTGAGCCGCTTCGTCAGGAACATCGTGCGCAGGCGCCGCCCCCTCATATCGCTGGTGACCAATCTCTCTTACCGGAACAACTCGCGCCTGACCCGCAGGAGCTACGCGAAACTTGACCTCCTGCGCGGCGGCATCGCCGCCCCCAGCCCCGAATAGCGCGCTTCCCGGCCGCGCCCTCCGCCCGACCCCGATCGCGTGGCCCCTGGCGGCTCGCTACCGCCCGCGCCCGAACCGCCCGCGCCCCCCACGAGAACTGCTTCGCGCCCGGCCGCGCCAGAAACTTTCCTTCTGCTTCTCGGGCGTCGGCGAAGCCTGTCCGGTCGCGCCGCCTTGCGGCCTGGCCCGCTTCGGCTGCGCATGGCCTCCGACCTGAGTTCCGGCGTGCGACGACCCAAGCCCCTCCCGCATCGCATGCTCCGGCGCCGGCGGCGCCTGGATCGAGTGCTGCAGCACCGGGATCCGCCTGCCAAGCAGCTTCTCGATTTCGTGCAGGTCGTCGCGCTGCTCCTCCGAGCAGAACGAGACCGCCTCCCCCACCGCGCCGGCGCGCCCCGTGCGCCCGATGCGGTGCACGTACGTCTCGGCCACGTTCGGCAGGTCGAAGTTCACCACGTGCGAGATGCCGTCCACGTCCAGCCCGCGGGCGGCGATGTCGCTGGCCACCAGCACGCGCGTCTTGCCGCTCTTGAAGTTCGCCAGCGCCCGCATCCGCGCGTTCTGCGACTTGTTCGAGTGGATCGCCTCCGCCGCGACCGATGCGCGGACGAGCTTCCGCACGACCTTGTCCGCCCCGTGCTTGGTCCGCGTGAACACCAGCGCCCGCGTGAACTTGGGGTCCTTCAGCAGGTGCTCCAGCAAGGCCGCCTTCGCCAGCGGATCGACGAAGTACAGCGACTGCTTCACCGTGTCGGCAGCCGGCGACTCCGACGCCACCTTCACGTACACCGGCTTGTGCATATGCAACATCGTGTCGGCCAGTGAGCGGATTTCCGGCGGCATGGTGGCCGAGAACATCAACGTCTGGCGGCGCTGCGGCACAAGGCCGACCACACGCCGGATGTCGTGGATGAAGCCCATGTCCAGCATGCGGTCCGCCTCGTCCAGGACGAGTACCTCCACGCTGCCCAGCGACAGCAGCCGCTGGTTGTGCAGGTCGAGCAGGCGACCCGGCGTGGCCACCAGGATGTCCACCCCGCGGTGCAACGCCTGCGTCTGCGGCCCCTGCCGCACGCCGCCGAAAATCACCGTGTGCCGTAGCGACAGGTTCTGCCCGTACACCCGGAAACTCTCGTCGATCTGGGCGGCCAACTCACGCGTCGGCGTCAGAATGAGCGCCCGGATCGGGCGGAACGTCTTGTCCGCGCGCCCGGGCCGCGCCGAGCCGTCGCCGTGCAGCCGCTGGAGGATCGGCAGCGCGAACGCCGCCGTCTTGCCTGTGCCGGTCTGCGCGCAGCCGAGAAGGTCCTTGCCCTCCAGCAAGTGCGGAATGGCCTGCTTCTGGATGTCGGTGGGGATGGTGTAGCCTTCGGATGCGACCGCGCGGACCAGCGGCTCGATGAGGCGTAGCGTCTTGAATGGCATGGAACTCCTGTTCTCTCTCTCTGGGGGCTTCACAGGGGGAGCAAAGCGCGAACCGTCGCCGCGCGGTGTTGCATTCTACCCGGTACGATCTCGCGGCACAAAGAACTTCCCGCCTCGACGGCGGGCTATGATTCATACGTCCGCCCGGTGCCGGGCGTGAAGCGAGGCCGCTGCCATGAGGCGCTACCGTGAACTCGTGCTGATCGCCGTGCTGCTCATCGCCGCGTCGGTCGTCACCTACGTCATCCAGGCGGAGATCTTCCACAACGTCCGCGACACGATCTTCTACCTGCTCCAGGACCTCGGCTTCCTGCCCATCCAGATCCTCCTGGTGGCCGTCATCGTAGAACGGATCCTCGTCCGCCGCGAGAAGAACCGCCTGCTGAACAAGATGAACATGGTCATCGGCACGTTCTTCAGCGAACTCGGCACGCGGCTGCTGGGCCTGCTCACCCAGTTCGTGCGCAACGGCCAGGAACTGCGGTCGCAGTTGGCGATCAAGACCGAGTGGACCGCGAAGGACTGGAAGCGGGCCGTCGGTTGGGCAACCACACTCCACTGCCAGGTCGACCTGGATCGCATGGACCTGGCCGCGGCTCGCGACGTGCTTGCGGCCAATCGCCAGCTGCTGACGCTGCTGCTGGCCAACCCCAACCTGATGGAGCATGAACGGTTCACCGACCTGCTCTGGGCGGTGTCGCACCTGCTGGAGGAACTCAACGCCCGGCCTTCGCTGGAACATCTGCCGCCAAGCGATCTGGACCACCTGGCCGGCGATGTCCGCCGCGTGCTTTCGCGACTGACGGTGCAATGGCTGCTCTACTGCCGCCACCTCCAGCAGGCCTACCCGTACATCTTCTCGATCATGGTGCGGACGCACCCCCTGCAGGATGCCCCCTCCGCGGTCGTGCGATAGGCGCGCCGGCGGCGCCCCTACTTCCGCCGCTTCTTGGCCTTCTTGATCTTCTCTCGTTCCTTCTTCGTCAGCCGCTTGGATCGCTGCTTGACCTTGAACCGCGGCGTGGCGCCCGACATGCTCATCTGCCCCATCTGCTGGGCGAACTTCATCCGGTCCTTCATCCCCAGCCCGGCCATCTGCTTCATCATGCCCGAGGCCATGTTGAAGCTCTTCAACAGGCCGGATACGTCCTGCGGGTCGGTGCCGCTGCCGCGGGCGATCCGCCGCCGGCGATTCGCCTCGATGAGGTCGGGGGTTTCTCGCTCCTCCGGCGTCATCGAAAGGATGATCGCCTCCATGCGGGCGATCTCGTCGGGGTCCATCTGCATCGCCCCGACGTCGGCCCCCACGCCCGGGATCATCTTCAGGATTTCCTTCAGCGGCCCCATCTTCTGCATCTGCCGCATCTGCCCCAGGAAGTCCATCAGGTTGAACTTCCCCTTGGCCATCTTCTCCTGGAGCCTGGCGGCCTGTTCGGCGTCGTACTGCCCCTGCGCCTTCTCCACCAGCGTGACGATGTCGCCCATGCCGAGGATTCGCCCGGCCATGCGGTCGGCGTGGAACTCCTCCAGGGCGTCGAGCTTCTCCCCGACGCCGATGAACTTGACCGGCTTGCCGGTGACGGCCTTGACGCTGAGAGCCGCGCCGCCGCGAGCGTCGGAGTCGAACTTGGTGAGGATCACGCCGTCCAACTCCAGGCGTTCGTTGAACGCCTTGGCGCTGTTCACCGCGTCCTGCCCCGTCATCGCGTCGCAAACGAGGTAAATCTGGTGCGGGCTGACCGCCTTGGCGATCTCCTCCGCCTGCTTCATCATCTCCTCGTCGATGTGCAGCCGCCCGGCCGTGTCGATCACGACCACGTCGCGATCGTTGGCCATGGCCCAATCGACGCCCTTGCGGGCGACGCGGACGGGGTTCTTCTCCCCCTCGATGCGGAAGCTGGGCACGCCGGCCTGCTCGGCCACGATGCAGAGCTGGTCCACGGCCGCGGGACGCTGAAGGTCGCAGGCGACCAGCACGGGGCGCTTGCCCTGCTGGACGATCTTGCGCGCCAGCTTGCCGCAGGTGGTGGTCTTGCCGCTGCCTTGCAGTCCGGCCATCATGATGATCGTCGGCGGCGGGCTGACGTAGTAGATCCGCGAGTCCACCGGGCCCATCAGGGCAGCTAACTCGTCGTGGACGACCTTGACCATCACCTGGCCGGGGTGGAGGCTCTTGATGACCTCGGCGCCCAAGGCCTTGGCGACCACGTCGTCGCAGAACTTGCGGACGACCTCGTAGTGGACGTCGGCCTCCAGCAAGGCCGTGCGCACCTCGCGCATGGATTCGCGGACGTTGTCTTCGCTGATCCGCCCGCGCCCCGACAGCCGCCGGAACACGTCGTTGAACTTGTCGGTAAGGGCTTCGAACATAGCGCGCCAGGATAGCAGATGAGCGGCGAAGCTTCCAGCGCCCAGCTTCCGGCCCCCGCCCCCCAAGCCCCGGCCCGGCGTGGCCGGGGCATCTTCATCTCCCTCGCCCGCCTCACTTCTTCCCGATGCAATACAGCACCGTGCTGGCCCGGACGTAGATGCGGTCGCCGGCGATCGTGAACGGGCAGCCATAGGAGAAATTCGCGCAACCGATCTCGATGGCCCGCTCCAATCGCTCGCCCGCCGGCTTCGGGATCGGCAGGAAGTTCTCGGCCAGCTTCTTCCCGTCGAGGTCGTACACCTGGCACAGCCCACCCATCGGCCCATCCCTCTGCCCGCCGAGCCTGCCCTCGTTCACTCCGTACAGTCTGCCCCCGGCCAGCCAGATCAAGTGCCTCGTGCTCGGCGTGTACCGCACACGATGCCGATCGCCGACCTTGAGCATCCTGCCCGTAGCCGCCTCCATGATGAACCCGTTCTTGTGATACAGCCTGCCCTGCTCGTACAGCAGCCCCGTGTGACATTCGCCCGAGCTCTTGCCGTCGATCCCGCTCCACAACACCTTCGCCTTCAGCTTCGCTTGCCCCGAGCCCGCCGAAGGGTCGCCCTCCAGCGCGAACCGCACGGCCGCCGGGGGCGGGTGGTCGCAGTTGCCCTTGCCTTCCCAGCCGCCGTGCTCGCCGCCGCCTGTGAAGAACACCACGTCGCGCTCGTCGTGCTTCACCAACATCGTTCCCCCGTGATCCTTCCACCCCTCGACCGCCAGTTTCTTGCCATCCGGCAGCAGGTAGGCCGCCACGGTCCCCGAGTCGCCGCACAGGAGGATGTCCTTGCCGCCGGCCGTCAGGATCACCGGCGTGACGATCTCGTGCGCCTTGGTCCTGTCCGACCAGAGCAGCTTGCCGGTCTGCTTCTCGAACGCCCGCACCAGGTTGCCCACGTCGGAGATGAACAGGTTGCCGTACAGTAGCGGCGAGCGGGCGTTCTTGCAGAAGTCGTCGCCGCCGTAGCCGGCGTTGGAACTGCCCTGGCCCAGCACACGCCTCTGCCAGACCGCATGCCCCTCAAGATCGAAGCACGCGAAGCCGTGCATGCCCGTGCCCACGTACACTCGCTCGCCGTCGGTCACCGGCGTGGGATACGCATAGCCGATCCGCCCCATGCCGCCGAGGTGCCAGACGTCGAAGTACAGCCCCGCGCGGTTGAAGACCCGCGCCAGGTTCACGTCCACGCGGCCGCCGCGCTTGGTGCCGTCGCTCTTCCACGTGACCGCGCCGGCGTCGTTCACCTCGCAGCCCTTCTGCTCCAGCGTCTTCTTCGCCGCCTCCTTGTCCGTCGCCGTGGCGTAGACGTGCCTCATGCGGTACAGGTTCCGCAACGCCTCCAGGCTGTCGTGCCAGGCCTTCCGCGCCTCGGCCACCTGCGCCTCGGGAAGGCCCGCCATCGCGAAGTGGTCGAGTTCCTTCTTCCAGATAACCTTCCCGTCCTTGGCATCGAGGCACACCAGCGACGGCCAGTCGCTGTCGCGGTCAGGTTCGGACATCACCAGGACGCGATCCCCGACGGGGATGGGGCAGCCGAGATTCCAGTTGGGTAGCGGCGCGGCCCAGAGGATGTTCTTGCCCGTCGCGCCGTCCCACTCGATGGGCGGGTTGCCCGTCCGCTCGACGCACGTCCCGTCGCCGCGGTAGCCGAACCCGCCGCCCGGTTTCACCTCGCCGCCCAAGGCAACCGAAGCCAACAGCGCCAGGGCCAGTCCGATGAGTCGCATGGCACGAGGCTCCTGTCACGACCGTCTATCGCGGTCGCCTGTGCATTCAACCATCCTGACGAGATCGGGTCACGCCATGGAGTGTGCTCGGGCCGCCCCCGGCTTGCCGTAAGGCTTAGCGCAGGAATAGCTTGTGCAAGTCTCAGTTTGTGGTGCAGGCGTCACGCCTGCGTTTCTGGGATCAGGCGGGACGCCCGCACCACAGGAACCATCCAGTTACTCCTGCGCGGCTCCTAACACGTAGCGAACTACCCCCCCTGCCACAGCCCGTCGGCCTCCAGCACGCCCATCATCGGCAGGTGGCCGTACTGAACGATCAGCCCGGCCAGCAGCACGTACAGGGCGATCACGCCCCACATGGCGCGGTCGCGGAGCAGCACGGCCGTCAGGTCGTCGGCACCCGCAGCCTGGATCACACGATTATAGCGGAACATGCCGTACACCACCAGCGGGATCGTCCAGATCATGTGGGCCGAGCCGATGCGGTGCACCGTCGCCGGCGAAAGGCAGTACAGCGTGTACGTGAGGATCGCCATCGCGCCCGCCACGGCCAGCATGTGCCGCAAGTCCTCCGGGCGGTACGCGCGGTTCACCGCCCGCGCGTCGCCCGCCTCGCCGGCAGGCAGGGCCGCCACTTCGCCGCGGCGCTTGGTCAGCGCCAGGAACAGGCACAGCGAGAACGTGCACACCACCAGCCAGGGGCTCACACCCACGCCGATGGCGGCCGCCCCCGCCATCGCCCGCAGCACGAACCCCAGCGCGACGACAATCACGTCCACCACGAACTTCCGTTTCAGCCACACCGAGTACAGCACGTTGATGGCCAGGTAGATGCCCGCCCACACGGTGACGGCGACGGCCGGCGGACCGGCCTCCCACCGCCAGCGCAGCAGCGTCAGCGCCCCGGCCGCCGCCATGCCCGCCGCGGCCAGCGCCACGGCCGCCACGGCCGCCACGCGAACGCTCAGACGCGCCGACGCGATCGCCCGACGGCGCTTCATCGGGTGGGCGAGGTCGGCCTTGCGGTCGCAGATGTCGTTGAACAGGTAGACGGCGCTGCTGACCAGACCGAACGCCGCCACGGCCCACAGCGCCAGCGCCCACGCCGTCGGATCCGTGAACTTCCGCGCGAACAGCACCGGCGCAAGAACGAACGCGTTCTTGATCCATTGCGGCAGGCGCATGGCCTCCAGCAACGCCCGCATCTGGCTACCGGGTTGACTGGTCGACTGGCTCACTCGCTGTCATCCGCACGGGCGTCTCCGTGCCGAAGAAGAAGCTGCAACGGTGATGAACGCCGAGGAACGCGGATACGGAGAACTCGTCCCGTCCCATCCGCGTTCATCCGCGCCCATCCGTGTTCATCATCGTCGCGGCTTTCCCTTCTCTTCGGCTCCGCGATCTCCGCGTTCCCGGCGCTTACGTTCCTCTATCGACACGAACGCAGCCGCCACCGAAGCAAAACCGCCACGCCCCTTCTACTCGCCCCGCCGCTTCCACGTTCGCGCCCCGGCCGATACAATGTGCCCGTTCACAACGAAAGGAACGCCATGAACCGCATCCGTTTCGCCCCGGCAGCCGTCCTCGCCGCCGCTTTTCTTCTCGCCGCGCCGTGCGCCGCCGCGGCGGCGGGAAAGGCCGCCACCAGGCCCGCCGCCGCGGAGAACGCCGGCAAGATCGCCCACATGCGCCTGGCCGGACCCGTGCTCAGCGCGCCGCCGCAGTTCTCGCTGCTGCCCAGCGGCGAAGGCAACACCCTGCGCGACTGGCTCCTGCGGCTGGGCAAGGCCCGCAACGACCCCGCCGTGACCGCCGTGGCGCTGGAGATCGACGATCCCGGCCTGGACTGGTCGCAGGCCCAGGAACTCGCCGACGCCGTGGCGCGCCTCAACGAGGCCAAGCCCGTGTACGCCCACGTCGCCGACGTGGGCGCCGTGCCGTTCCTCGTCGCCTCTGCCGCGCGACATGTCGCGATCGACCCATCCGGCGAGTTGGAGATCGTCGGCCTGGGCGGCGAGCTGATGTTCTTCCGCGGCACGCTCGATTGGATCGGCGTCAAGCCGCAGATGATCCAGGTGGGCAAGTACAAAGGCGCCGCCGAGCCGTTCACCCGCACCGAGCCCTCGCCCGAACTGAAGCAGGAATACGAGAAGCTCTTCGACGACCTGTACGCCCAGCTCTGCGGGCAACTCGCCCGCCACCGCGGGCTGACCGACGCCCAGGCCCGCAAGGCCGTCGACGCCGGCCCGCTCACCGCCCAGGCAGCCAGGCAGCACCGCCTCGTCGACGCACTGGTGCCCGCGGCCGACTGGAAGGCGCACGTGATCGCCGCCGTCGCCAGGAGCGGCAAGCCGGCCTCGTTGTGGGCGGGCGAGTATGGCAAGAAGGACAAGGAGTCGCTGGACCTGGGCAACCCGTTCGCGCTGCTGCGGCTGCTGGTGGGCGGCCCGCCGTCCCAGGAACCGCGCGACCCCACCATCGCCATCGTCCACGCCGAGGGCACCATCACCTCCGGCGCCAGCGGCGAGGGGCTGCTCGGAAGCGAGATGGCCGGCGCCCGCACCCTCGTGAAGTGCCTCGACGAGGTCGCTGACGACGCCCGCGTCAAGGCCGTCATCCTGCGGATCAACTCGCCGGGCGGCTCGGCCGCCGCCAGCGAACGCATCCACCAGGCCGTCGCCGCGTGCGCCAAGAGAAAGCCCGTGATCGCGAGCATCTCCGGCCTGGGCGCCAGCGGCGGCTACTACATCGCCCTGGGAGCGCACAGGATCATCGCCGACCCGGCCGCCATCACCGGCAGCGTCGGCGTCATCAGCGGCAAAATGGCCATCGGCGGCCTGCTGGGAAAGCTGGGCATCACGACGTACGAGATCACCCGCGGGCAGAACGCCGGCCTGCGGACCAGCCGCGAATGGACGCCGCGCGAGGAGGCCGTCGTCCGCGGCCTGGCCGAGAGGACGTACCAGCAGTTCGTGGACCGCGTGCGGACCGCCCGCGGCAAGCGGATCAAGGACGTCGACGCCGTCGTGCAGGGGCGGGTGTTCACCGCCCGCCAGGCAACCGACAACGGCCTCATCGACGGCGTCGGCGGGCTGAAGGACGCGGTGCTGGCCGCCCAACAGGCCGCGAAGATCGACAGCAGCTTCATCATCGTTCTTCCGCGTCCCAGGACGCTGGCCGACCTGCTGAACGGCGCCGACGGCGTCTCAGCCCCGCCTCTGCCCACCGGCCGGACCGAGGCCCTGGAACTGTTGGCCCGCGCCCGCCGAGGCGCAGCCCGCTCAGGCCGCCTGGCCGGCGCCGCCTACCTGCTGAACCTGGCCGCCATGCTGGAGGGCGAGTCCACCTTGCTTGCCCTGCCCCATTTCGTGGCAGTGATCCCTTAGAGACCGGCCCCCTTCACCGGCGCCGCTCCTTGTCTCCCCATCACGTATACCTTGGCGACCCCATGGCGTTGACTGAGAAAAAGCCGCATCGGACGAGCCGGGCCAAGGCCTTCCACCTCTTCGTCTACGGGACGCTGATGGATCCGGCCGTGTTCCGCGCCGTCACCGGCCTGCGCCTGACCACGCGGTGGCAGGACGCCGACGGCGAGGCGACGTTCCATGGCCAGGCGGCGGTTCTCAGCGGCTACAAGAAGATCAGTCCGGACAGCGCGTACCTGTACGCCGTTCCCGCCGAGCACGGGCGGATTCACGGGCTGCTGATCGGCCCGCTGCCCGGCGAGGTGATGGTGGCGCTTCGCCACTACGAGGGGCGCAACTACTCCAAACGCACGTTGGACGTGTGGACGGCGGCGGGGCGTCAGCGGGCCGTGGCGTTCGTGGGGCGCATGAAGAACCTGCAGCACGCGTTCGGATACGACTTCCACGACCCGCTGAAGCAGGAGGTGCTCCTGGACGAGAAGATCGAGGCCGCCCTGCTGGAGGCCGAGAGGCGGCAACTGGGGTGGACCGAGCGCGCCGCCCGGCGGGCGGTGGCGGAACTGCACGGGCCGGCGATTCGCGACCTGAAGCGGCGGCACTTCGAGGCCGGCGGAATCAGCGACTACGCGATCCGCCGCTCGCTGGTGGACGAGGACCTGCGCGACTTGGGCCCCATCCGCCGCGACCCCGCCGCGCAGGCGGTGGCCGCCAACTACCTGGACATGGTGATCCGCCAGGTGATCTTCAACCAGTTCGAGGACCGGCTGCAGAAGGACTTCCGCTACGAGCTGGACCAGATGCGCGGCGGCGAGGAGTTCTATCCCCGAACCATCAGCTCCCTGGTCGCGCTGCATATGATCAACTCCTCCGAGACGTTCATGGACCTCCTGGCGGCCGACTGCCATCACGACCTGAGCTTCAGGCGGAACCAGTTGCTGCACTTCGTGCGGTACGCCGTGATCGCGGCCGATGCGGCCTACGACGCGGCAACGGCGGGCAATCACCTCAGGCTGATCCGCGCCCACATGGGGGGCGGCTACACGCCGATGGGCGCGGAGCTGGAGTTCTCGAACATCGGGCACGGCGTGATCCGCGATCCGGAGGGCAAGACGATCCGCGACAGCGCCTACGACGGGTTCCTGTACTTCCCGGACTTCGGCCTGGACGCCCTGACGTGGAAGCTCGGCGGGCACGTGGACGACCACCACGACAAGGCGTCGCCGCGCCGCCGCCGCGGGTTCTTCGAGGTCGCCCTGGGCAACCTCTCCATCGAGGCGAATATCTCCAAGCCGCTGACGGGCGACCCGTGGGTGCTCAACCGGTTCATCCACGAGGCGCGGCGGTTCTACCGCATCGCCCCGCACAGCGTGCACATCTCCCTGCAACTCCGCACGCAGCACCGCCCCGCCCGCGACCACCTGCTCCCCCTGGCCGCCCTGAAGTGCCTGTTCGCCATCGGCGGCGACCCCGCCCGCCTCGGCGACGGCCGCGTGCGAATCCGCCGCCTGACCGACGACGAGATCATCCGCCGCGACGAGGGCGGCCCCCACATGCTCTTCTCCGAGGTCAGCCGCCGCCACAGCAGCGAGGCCGACGACGCCATCGCCGGCGTTGGCTCCCCGGCCTCCAGCGGACGCTACGTCCAGCAGTTCAAGTTCCTGCGCCTGGCGAAGGACATCAACTACGAGCTGCTGGCGATGGCGCTGAAAGGCCTGCAAATACACAACCTGCCCGGCACGTTCATGACCGCCTCGCAGTACCGCCAACTGCCGCGCCACCGCCAGACGTTCGACGACCTGGTGGCCTGGGGCACCCAGCCGTGCGGCCTCGCCGCCGAAGAGATCGACGAGTTCCTCACCTCGGTGCGCGACGGGCTGCGCGTGGAGCGGCGAGGCAAGCCCGCCCACAGCCGCGCCTACCTGGCCCGGGTGCTGGACGAACTGGAAGCGGCGCTTCGGCGCTTCAACGAGCAGCTTCGCTGACACCACGAGCCAACGACGTCGACCGAAGCCGCCGCAGGACGATCTCCCTCTCCGCCCCGTGCGTGCACCACGTGTTGATCCCCAACGGCCGGGCTGGCTCCTGCTGCGCCCAGACCGAGAACTTCTTGTCGCCGCGACCCAACTCGATCACCGCCTCGTCGTCGATCCACGCCTCCACGTACCCGCCGGCCACGCGAAGCCGGATCGAGTACCATCGCCCCTTCGCGAAGTCCATCACCTTGGTGGTCTCGTTCTGGTCGGCCGCGCAACCGTTGACGTTGGACAGCCCCACCACTCGCCCGCCGAACCCGCCCACGATCAGCGTCGCGAATTCGCCGCCCACCGGGAACGTCAGCCCGCAGAAGAAGTCGTCGCCGTCCACCTTCATCGCCTGCAGCGCGATCTCGTAGTCGTCCGTCGGCGGGCGGCCCGTCCACGTCACCCCCGTCATGTCCCGCCCCGCCTCCAGGTGCAGCGCGCCGTCGCTGGCGTACACCTTGCCCGCCGAGGCGAAGTGCTCCTCCTTCAGCACCGTCCAGCCCGCCAGATCGCGCCCGTTGAAGAGCTTGACCTCGCCCGTTTCGGCGCAACCCGTCAGAAACGCGCACGCCACCCCGATCACGAATGCAGGGCACTTCATGTCTTCTCCAAGGGCTGGTCAATGTTTGTAGTACCGCCGTGAGGCGGGCTGTTTCCCGTGCGTATACGAACCGAGATTCCGCCTTACGGCGGGACTACGAACGAAGACCCCCCCGCCCGCCAAACACCACGCTCTCCCAGTCCACGTTGTCGATGGCGAACCGGGTCGCTCGCCCCATCGTGCATTTCTCCACCGACGTCTCGGCGTCCTCGCCTACCAGCGCCAGCACCTTCACCCGCCCTCGCCGGGCAATCTGGTCGGGATTCGTCTGCATCGCCATGTCGATGTCCGGCTCGCCCGAGGTGTCGCGCCGGAAGCGGTTCACCACCACGCCCGCCACCTCCAGGCCCGCCGACCGCGCCGCGTGCAGCGTCAGCAACGTGTGGTTGATCGTCCCCAGCAGCGGACGGGCCACGATCACCACCGGCATGGCCAGCATCCGGGCCATGTGGATCACCCAGAAGTCGTCGCTGATGGGGCACAGCAGCCCGCCGATCCCCTCCACCACCGCGCACTCCGCCTCGGCCGCCAGGCGCCGCCACGATTCGAAGATCAGCTCCAGGTCCACCGGGCGCTTCTCCAACTCCGCCGCCACGTTCGGCGCCAGCGGATGGGCGTACCGCACGGGCACGATGTCGGCCAGCAGACGCCGGCTGTCGGCGCACGCGGCCAGGAAATCGGCGTCGGCGCTGACGAGTTGCCCGCGGCTGGGGCGGCAGCCGGTGGCGGCCGGCTTGAACACCTCGACCCGCCGCCCGCCGACGCGCAGACGCCGCGCGATCGCCCCGGCGATCGCCGTCTTGCCCACGCCCGTGTCGGTGCCCGTCACGAACACGCCCGGCAGGCGCGGCAGCTTCGGCCAGCGCGACACGCTGAAGTCAAACTCGCCTTTCCGCGAAGTATTCATGGATCGTCCTGACGGTCGCGTCCAGCAACCGCTCCAGCGTGCCGGGGTCCATGGCCGGCGCGGGCATGAGCACCACCACGTCGCCCAGCGGGCGGATGATCACGCCGTGTCGGCGCGCATGGAAACATACTTCCGCACCAATGCGTTTTCTCGGATCGAAGGTCTCATTCCCCCTCGCGTCCCGAAGCCCAGGAACCTGAGTCCCTGGGACTCCCCTCTGTGGGACCTGAGTCCCTGGGACTCCCCTCTTCTTCACCAACTCGATTCCCACCATCATCCCGCACTGCCGCACATCGCCCACGTTGGGATGCTCACGCAACTCCGACAACCTCGCGGCAATCCGCTCCGCCTTCGCCGGCAGGCGGTCCAGCAACCCGCTGCTGCCGATCAGGTCCACGCTGGCGACCGCGGCGGCACAGCCCAGCGCGTTGCCCGTGAACGTGTGCCCGTGGAAGAACGTCTTGCCCTCGTGCGGCTCGCCGAGGAACGCGTCGAAGATCTCCTGGCTCGCCATCGCTGCGGCCACGGACAGGTAGCCGCCGCTCAGGCCCTTGCCCAAGCACAGCAGGTCCGGCGACACGCCCGCGTGCTCGCACGCGAACATCCTGCCCGTACGGCAGAAGCCCGTCGCCACCTCGTCGGCGATCAGCAGCACGTCGTGTCTGCGCGTCAACTCTCGCACGGCCGCCAGGAACCCGACCGGGTGCGTCAACATGCCGCCTGCCCCCTGCACCAGCGGCTCGATCAGCACGGCACAGTATTCGCCGCTCGCGGCCGACAGGGCCGCGTCGATCTGCCCCAGCACCGCCTCGGCCGCCTTTTCGCCGGCGGGGTTGTGGTAGGCGTTGGGCGTGTCGACGAACGTCGCCTCGAACAGCAGCGGGCGAAACATGCGGTGAAACGTGTCGATCCCCCCCACGCTCACCGAGCCGACCGTGTCGCCGTGGTAGCCCTCGCGAAACGCCACGAACCGCCGCCGCCGCGATTGCCCCCGGTTTCGCCAGTACTGGTAGGCCATCTTGAGCGCCACCTCGAAGGCCGTCGCGCCGCTGTCGCTGTAGAAGACTTTCGTCAGCCCCTTCGGCGCCAACCGCACCAGCCGCTCGGCCAGTTCGATGCTGGGCGGGCTCGCGTGCCCCAGCAGCGTCGTATGCGCCACCCGCCCAAGCTGGCCGCGGATCGCCTCGTCGATCTCAGCCACGCGGTGCCCGTGCAGGTTGCACCACAGGCTGGAGAAGCCGTCGATGAACCGCCGCCCGCGCGAGTCGATCAGCTCAAACCCCTCGGCCTCGACGATGACGCGCCCCGGCTCCTCGCCGCCGGCCAGCCAGGGCTCCATCGGCGTGAAGGGGTGCCAAACGTGGGCGTTATCCCTTTGAGACCAGTTGTTCCACGAATCGATGCTCATCCCGTGCTCCTATTGCGGAATGCGGATTGCGGATTTCTCCGTTCGTAGTCCCGCCGTAAGGCGGAATCCCGGCACATTCTCGGTGGGCAACGGCCCGCCTTACGGCGGTACTACGAACAAAGAACAGCGCCCTCCCAGTCCGCAATCGACAGTCCGCAATCGACAATCCGCAATTCCTATTCCAGCCGGCGTTCCTGGCTCTCCACTCCCACGATCCGCACCGCCGTGCCGATTCCGGCGTTCAGCGCCCGGTCGGCGCGGCTACGGTTCACGCCGATCTCCACCGCCCCCATCGAGTTCACCACGGCCACCGGTTCGTGCGGACCGACGAACCCGTAGGCCAGTTGCAGTTCGCCGATCGCCTTCCCCGCGCACCACACGCGTACGGCCCCGTCGTGCCAGCGATGGCGGACCATCTCGGCCGGTATGTTCGTCACCAGGTTCCCGAACGAGTCCACCCAGACCACCTGCCCGCCGATCTCCGCCGACGACTCGACCGGCTGTGGAAGGTCCAGCAGCTTGTACGTGTCCGGCTGCGGGCCGAGGACCTCCAAGTCCAGGCCGTTGAGCATCGCGGCCGCCAGCGGCGCGAAGACGTCGCGCCCGTGGAACGTCGCGGGCGCCTCCGGCGCCGGCAGGAACTCCGGGTTCCGCACGACCACCAGTTCCTCCAGCGGCAGCCCGGCCGCCACCAGCGTGATCACCCCGTTGTCGGGGAAGAGGTACGTCTGGCCGGCGAAGACGCCGGCCAGAATCCGCCGCTCCGTTCCCACGCCCGGGTCCACCACGACCACGTGCGCCGTCCCCGGCGGGAAGTACGGCGCCGCCTGCGCGAGGATGTACGCGCCGCTGAGCACGTCCCCGGCCGGCACGTCGTGCGTGATGTCCACCACCTGCGCCCGCGGGCACAGCCGCAAGATCACGCCCTTGACGGCCCCCGCGTACGGTCCCGCCGACCCGAAGTCCGTCGTCAATGTCACTAGCGAAGCCTGGCGTGCCATCGCGTCTCCTCTTTCATTGCGGATTGCCAATTGCATATTGCCAATTGCCCATTGAAGAGAACGAGAACTCAGTTCCAGTCCGCAACCGGCAATTGGCAATTGGCAATGCTCAATCGGCAATATAATAGTCGCCCAGTGCCCCCATCGGAAGAGCAACTCCGCCGCCAGCGCCAGGACATGGTCCAGCGGCAGCTCCGCGCGCGCGGCATCGACAACCCGCGCGTGCTGGATGCGTTCGCGGCCGTGCCGCGGGAACGCTTCATCCCGCCCGCCGGCGCCTACGACCCCTACGGCGACCATCCCGTCCCCATCGGCCGAGAGCAGACCATCTCGCAGCCGTACGTTGTGGCCCTGATGGTCCAGGCTCTGGCCCCGGCGCCGCACCACCGCATCCTGGACGTCGGCGCCGGCAGCGGCTACCAGGCCGCCGTCCTCTCGCGCCTGGCCGGGCACGTCTACGCCATCGAGCGGCTGGCGGACCTGGCCGAGTCGGCGCGGGCCGCCCTGGCGGCCCTCGGCGCCGCCAACGTCACGCTCCGCGTGGGCGACGGCAGCCTGGGCTGGCCGGAGGAGGCGCCGTTCGACGGCATCATCTGCGGGGCCGCCTCGCCCGACGTGCCCCAGGCGTGGATCGACCAGCTCTGCGACGGCGGGCAGATCGTCGCCCCCGTCGGCGGCGAGGCGCACCAGAACGTCGTGGTCCTTCGGAAGACCGGCCGCGAACTCCTCCGCCGCGACATCTGCGACGTGCGGTTCGTCAAACTCATCGGCGAACAGGGCTGGCCGAGTTGATCGTCCCGTCGGTCCGTGCGCGACCAACGCTCCGGCAGGCCGCGAGCGCCGGCTTCCTCCTTGTAAAACGCCGCGTCTCCGGCAATACTACAGGGATGAACAGTCCATACGTGTACTAACAGGGACCGCCGATGGCGAAGCGCCAAACCGATGACGACCTGGCCGACGTGCGGGCGAGCATGGGCTCCGACCTGGACACCATGGTCGTCTACAACCTGCTCAGGGCCCACACCCGCCTGGGCCCGTTCATCGACGCCGACCTTCGCCGCCAGAACCTCACGTCGGCCCAGCTCAACGTGCTGCTGGCTCTCCGCGGGGCCGGCGCCGACGGGCTGCGGATGGGCGAGATCGGGCGGAAGCTGATCGTCACCAAGTCCAACGTCACCGGACTCATCGACCGCCTCGAGGGGCAGGGCCTGGTGCTGCGGGCCGAGCACCGCGACCGCCGGGCCACCGTGATCCACCTGACCGACGCGGGGGCCGCGCTGCTGAAGCAGACGGTGCCCCGCCACGCCCGAAGTCCTTTCCGAACTGACGCGGTGCTTCTCCGCGAGCGAGAAGAGATCCCTCGTTCGCCTGCTGAGCAAGTTGAGACGCCAACTGCGCCGCCACGGGGGGCCTCCGTCATGAACGGCGGCGGAATGCGAAGTCCGATGGGGACCGCCGGCGGGCTGGCGCGGACGTACGGGCTGCAGCGCCAGTTCGGCGACCCGGCCCCCCAGGGACCCGCCCCCAGAATCACCCGCGCAGGCATGCGGCGGATCGCGGGGTACCTCAAACCCTACTGGGTGAAATGGCTGGTGATCGGTGTGTTCATCGGCGCCGGCGCAGGCCTGGCCGTTCTCCCGCCTTTCTGCGTGCGGCTGATCCTCGACCGCGCCATTCCCCAGCAGCAAGCGGGCCTGCTGGCCGCCCTCGCCGCCGCGATGGTGGCCCTGGCCCTCGCGGCCGGGCTGATCGGCGTGCTGCAGCAGTCGCTGACGGTGCGGGTCGGCCAGGGAATCATGTTCGACCTGCGAAACCAGCTCTACCGCCACCTTCAGCGGATGAGCCTGCACTTCTACACCGCCAACCGGTCCGGCGAGATCCTCTCGCGAATCAACAACGACGTGAACGCGGTGCAGGGCGTGGCCACCGAGACCCTCGTGGCGATCGCCACCAACCTCGCGACGCTGACGGCGACGTCGATCGCGGTCTTCTCCATGAACTGGCGGCTGGCGCTGCTGGCGGTGGCCGTCGTGCCGATGTTCTACCTGCCCTCCAGGATCGTGGGCGGCGTCCGCCGGCGCCTGTCCGCGCAGACCCAGGCGACCCAGGCGGATGTGCTCGCCTTCCTGAGCGAACGCCTCCACGTGGGCGGAACGCTGCTGACGCACATCTTCGGCCAGCGACAGGCCGACGCCGAAGGCTTCCAGGACCGAAGCGCCCGCCTGCGCGATCTGAACGTCAAGCAGACCGTCGTCGGCCGATGGCTGTTCCTGATCCTCAGCGTCTTCAGCGTGGTGGGACCGGCCCTGGTCTACTGGTACGGCGGCCTGCAGGTCATGCGGAAGGAACTCACGCCCGGCATGCTGGTGGCCTTCGCGGCGCTGCTGGCTCTGCTGTATCGGCCATTGATGCAGTTGGCCACGGTCTACGTGAACATCCAAGCATCCTTCGCCGTTTTCGACCGTATCTTCGAGTACCTGGACAAGGAGCCGCGCGTCAAGGACAGCCCCCGGCCGGTCCCGCTGCCGCAGACCAGCGGGCACATCAGGTTCGAGAACGTCGGCTTCCGTTACCCGCCGCCCGCCGGCGCCGGATCCGCCGGCGACGAGGGCAACGGCGCCGGCGGCTCGGCGACCGCCAGCCGGTCCTCGATCTTCGCGTTGCGCGACGTAAGTTTCGAGATCGCCCCCGGCCAGCGCGTCGCGCTGGTGGGGCCCAGCGGGTCGGGCAAGACGACGATCACGTACCTGGTCCCCCGCTTCTACGATCCCGCTTCGGGGCGTATCACCGTGGACGGACACGATCTCCGCGACCTGCCGCAGGAAGAGCTGCGACGGCACATCGGCATGGTGACGCAGGAGACCTTTCTCTTCCACGCCACCATCCGCGAGAACCTCCTCTACGCCAGGCCGGGGGCCTCCGACGCCCAATTGGTCGAGGCCTGCAAGGCGGCGAACATCGACGAGTTCATCCGCGCCCTGCCCAATCAGTACGATACGGTTGCCGGCGAACGCGGGTTCCGCCTCTCCGGCGGAGAAAGGCAGCGGGTGTCGATCGCCCGGGCCCTGCTGAAAGATCCGGCCATCCTGGTCCTGGACGAAGCCACCAGCAGCCTCGACGCCACGTCGGAGTACCTGATCCAGTCGGCCCTGGAGAAGCTCCTCCGGGGGCGCACGTCGCTGATCATCGCCCATCGCCTGTCGACGATCCTCAGTTGCGACAAGATCATCGTCATGGAAGGCGGCCGCATCGTCGATGCCGGCAGGCACGAGGAACTCATGGAGCGACGGGGGCTGTACGCCAGGCTTTACGAGCAGCAGTTCGCCAAGGTGCTGAGGCTGGATCACGGCGACGCCCGAAGCATGTCGCTCCGCTGAGATCCCGGTGAGACGCGCGTCGCCTCCCCCCCCAAGAGAATCACCGACCGCGTCGGTGGAACGGGCATCCGCGCCCGTGGAGACCGGCGTGTTGGCGAAGGGCGAACGTCCCAAGCCGGATCGCCAACGCCGAATCCCGAACTTCGGAATCCGGCGCATCATGTGCCTGGGGCCGATCCCGATCCTATTGTGCATATAGGCAACCGTTTCAGGAACACGCCCCCACCAACGTGGCGTGCCGAACGGTCGGCGGGTGACTCGATGACGGCGTGCAGACGATCTCGGCCTCGACGCGGCGTAAGAGGGGCGGCCTTGATCGCCGCCCTGGTGCTCGTGACCATCCTGGTCTCTCTGGGCGTGGCCTTCTGCGGCATCACTTCCATGAACCTCGCCCAGTCCTCCAATCTGGCGGGAATGACCGAGGCCCGGTTGGCGGCCGAGAGCGGCCTGTCGTTTCTCATCTACGAGGTGTCGAACTGCGGCGTATCGGGATCGCTGCGCGGGCAGGCTCTGCTGGACTCGCTGGCTGGTGGGATATGCGCCGACCTGAACGCTACTGCGAACCTGGGGGCTCGCGTGGTTGCCTACG
The DNA here is from genome assembly GCA_964461295.1 of uncultured Planctomycetaceae bacterium. GTDB lineage: Bacteria > Planctomycetota > Phycisphaerae > SM23-33 > SM23-33 > CAYWTX01. Next base: position 25,549 of record CAYWTX010000029.1, read on the forward strand.
ATGGCTCCGTCATCACGGTTCCCGCCATCGCCCTGGGCGACGGCAAGAGCTTCAGCGGGCGAATCACCCTTCCGGCGGCCGACACGGTGCGACTGACCGTGACGGGCCGGCACGCCATGGGCGCCGGGGTCTCGGCCAGCATGTTGCAGCGGGAACTGGCGATCGACCTTCACCCGACGTGGGACCAGGCGCTGGCGTATGGCATCTGCTCCAAGGGGGCGGTCGAGATGGGGATGAACACCGACCTTTCGGGCGTCACACGGCCTTCCGACGGGTCGATCTACTCGGCGGCGACGGGCGCCGCGGTGACCTGCGGCAGCGGCCACATTTCCGGCGACGTCAGCGTCAGCGCCCCCGGCGCCACGACGCAACTGACTGGCACGAGGGTCGACGGCACGATCCGCTACAACGCTCCGCCGGTGACGATGCCAGCGATCGACCCCACGCAATACAGGAGTCTGGCCACCACGGTCATGAGCTCCGCCAGCCCTCCCGCGGGGACCTACAAGAACATCCGAATCCCGGCCAACACGAACCCCGTATTCAGCAGCAGCGTGACCATCCAAGGCATCCTGTACGTGGAAGCGCCCAACACGATCTACTTCAACAACAACGTCAACTTCACCGGCGTGATGGTGGCCGCGAACCCGCCGACGGGATCGCCCGACTCGGCCAACTATATCTGCTTCAAGAACAACATGACGTTCAGCGGGGTGGAGCAGTTGCCGGCCTCGTCGGAGTTCGCCGCGGTACGAAGACTGGAGGGGGCAACGATCCTGTGTCCGGGCTTCACGATGGAGTTCAAGAACAACATGACCTCTGTCGGGGGCATCATGGCCTTGAAGTCGTTGATCGCCAAGAACAACCTCAACTCGACCATCCTGGGCACTGTGTTGATCTATGGCGATGCCGGCCTGGATTTCAAGAACAACTCCGACCTCAACATCAAGCTGTCGGGTTCGGCCCCGCCGCTGGGCTTCAACGGCCACGATCTGCCCCCGCTCGTGCCCGACCCCGGCACGTACGCGGAGAATTGATCCCCTCGGACCCGTCCGGGCGAAGAAACACGGTGTTGCCCGCGCTCGCCGAGCGGCTCCATGACCGCCTCGGCCGGCCCGGCGCAGCCGATCGCCGCCAGGGCGCCGCGCTCTCCGCACGGCACCCCATCAACCTACGACGAACCCGGTCTCGCTTTGGCCGGACGTGACGTGCCGATCTCGATTCGCAGCGGACGCCCCGGCGGCCGCGCCGGGCAGAAGTACAGGGGGATCGACTTAGCGGCGTCAACGCCGGTGACGAACCGCTCCGTTTCAAGCTGCGGGTTGTCCGCGAAGGGCTCGAGTTCCAGCCGGTATACGCCGCCCCTGACCCACTCGGCCCTCAGCGTCCTGCCGTCCAGGATCGCCCAGTGCGCCGCCACGATGCGGCCGGCGTCGCACCTGCCTGCCAGGACCTTCCGCACCTCGTAGAGATGCCCCACCAGCGCCCGGCGGTAGGGCAGAATGGCGTCCGGCGCCGGCGCGAGCGTCACCTCGGCCAGGCGAGCCTCCACGACGACGCGCCTGGGCGCCCTTCGGCCGACAATCCGCCCAGCCAACATGGCCAGACGAATGTCGATCTCCTCGCCGCCCATCGCCCGGGGCGTGACGGCCACGGCCTCGAGGGCCCCCGCCCATCGGGCACCGAACACCAGCGGGCCGTCGTTCCATTTGGTGAAGTCGCCCTTGGGCTGCACGACCGGGCTGCGGGCCTCGCCGTCCAGCCACCACCTCAGTTCGCCGCCCCTGTACGTCAGGCACACGTGGGCGGGTGTGGCCACGTGCAGGCGTCCCAAGGCGACAACATACGCCCCGGCTGAGGTCCGCAGCTCCAGCAGCAGTTCGTCTCCCCGCTGAAGCAGCGCGAAGTTGGCCGGCTCGCCGGCGGCGCCGTACGACAGCACGCGTCCCAGCGAAGCGTCGCGGGCAGCAGGAGCCGTCGCCGCGGCGGCAGTGCCCGCGTCGTCCGTCGGCGGCGTGAGCAGCGCCTCAACCGTCATCTGTCCGCTCGCCCTCAGCCGCTTCAGCATCGCCGGCGGCGCCTCGGCCACGAAGCACCCCCCCGCCGACAGGTCCATCTCCCATCGCCGCCCGTACACCGCCAGGCCGCGCGCCTCGGCCACGCACGCATGCCCCGGGCGGCTTCCGTCCACCACGCGATTGGGCTTGCCGCCGTCCTCCCACACGAAAACGCTGTCGCCCGCGATGTCCGGCCAGCCCTGGCGGCGCCCCGGCCTGGTCGTCGCGCCCGCGATGATCTCGGGCGTTCGCACCATCACGACGCCTTCCTTCGGCCCCTTGCCCGGCTCGATCCACGCGTCGCCATACAGGTCGGGCACGTCGTTGGTCGTCACGCGGACCCACCGCTGGACGCCGCTGAACTCGGCGTCGAAACGCCCCAGGTAGATCTCGCTGGCCCGCCGGTCGCCGACCACCGGCGAGGCCAACGTCATGAACCGCGCGTGGTTCGTCCACTGAGGCATGCTCACCTGCCCCACCGGGCCGCCGTCGGCCCGCAGCACGACCTGCCGCGGCCAGCCGCCCATGTCGTACAGGTTCATCGAACTGTGCGATCCGCCCAGCACGAAGAAACGGTAGCTGTTGTCCGGCGCGATGCTCGGCCAGCAGCCCCCAGAGCGGTTCTCCGACTCCTGCTCCGGCAGCGACACCAGTGCGCAGTACGGCCAGGGGAACGCCCCCACCGCTCGCCTGCCGTCGGCCGACAGCGAGAACCACCCCCAACTGATCGGCGTCTTCTCCCACACCGACTCAATCACGTCCGGGCGGTCGAGCCGGAAGCGGAAGACCATGTCGGCGTCGCGGAGCTTCCATTTGGGCATGGCGCAGACCCACTGCACGCCGCTGCACGGGTCGCGCCACACGTGGGTGGGCACACCGTCAGCCAGCTCGCGCGACGCCCCGCCGCCCCACGACACGCTGCGGATCTTCCCGGCCGTCAAATCGCCGAAGACGACCTGGTTGCCGTCGGGGACGAAGTGCACGTGGCCAAGTTCGCCGCGCCGCTCGACGAGCACGCGCGGGCCGCGCCCATCGTTGCTGTCCAGGCACATCAGGGCGCTCGCGTTCGCGTCGCTGCCCGCGCACGAAACCCACGCCAGCCGCGTGCGCGCGCCGGTCAAGGCCGCCACCGCGGCCGCGGGATCGTTGCCGTCCGCGAGGGGCGCGGCGCTCGCCGCCGCCGCGGCCGCGAACACCGCGCCCAAGCGGGTCGCCGCCCATGTTGCGTTCGATGCATCCATCCTGTAGTTATAGGGCCCGAGGCGCCGCGCGGCGCCTCGGCTTGCCGCCGCAACCCCGTTGCAGGAGCCTACCATGGCCGCCGGCGATGTCTTCCCGTACGAAGGGCACACATTCACAGATTCTCACACGGGCGCCGCGATTCATCAACTGACCGATTGGCGCGCCCACAGCCACCACGTCTACTTCACCAACGAAAGCCTCTGGGACGGCGGGCGGCGATTGCTCGTCAGTTCCGAGCGGAACAACTGCCGCAACCTGTTCAGCATCGACCTGGCCGGCGGCGAACTGACGCAGATCACCGGCTTCGGCCCCAAGGACGAGCCGTCCCTCCAGCAGACGTACCTGAACCCGCGCCGCGACGAAGTCTACTTCATCCACGAGCGCCAGGTGGTCGCGCTGGACCTGCGCACGCTCCAACAGCGGGCGATCCTCGCCACGCCGGATGGCTACAACCCGGGCAACGTCGCCGTCACCGCCGACGGCGCCACGCTCGTGCAGGCGCTGGTCGAGGACCTCACCGGCCGTGTCAACACCGACCTCCAGCACGGCTACGTCGGGTTCGCCGAGACGTTCGAGGCCAAGCCGCACTCGCAGATCGTGGCCCTGCCGCTGGCCGGCGGCCCCCCGCGCGTGCTGCACGAGGACAACTGCTGGATCGGGCACGTGAACACCTCGCACGTCCTGGCCGACCGGCTCACGTTCTGCCACGAGGGCCCCTGGCACCGCCTCCAGCGGCTCTGGGCGATGGACATCCCCGCCGGGCGCGTGTGGCAACTCCGCCCGCAGAAGCCGCCCGAGGAACGCATCGGCCACGAGTACTGGCTGGCCGACGGACGCCGCGTGGGCTACCACGGCTGGCTCAGCCCCGGCGAGCCCATCTGGGGCTTCGTGAACGCCGACGGCACAGGCCGGCGCGAGTTCGCCATCGGCGAGAAGTCGATGCACCTCCACAGCCTCGACGACGCCCTGGTCGTCGGCGACGGGTGGATGCAGTTGCCCTACCTGCTGCTCTGGCGACAGCGCGACGGGCACGCCGAAGGACCCCGCCGCCTGGCCGTACACCGCGCCAGTTTCCAGACCCAGTACCAGCACCCGCACCCGCGAATGTTTCGCGATCGCGACGGCCGCGTCCGCGTGGTCTACACCGGCGACCACAACGGCTACGCGAACGTCTTCATCGTGGACGTGCCGGACTTCGAAAGTCTCCCGGTGCATGGATAAGGAAAGAATGGACTACACGCGCTACATGGACGGGACCGGGCAGTTCGGCCGTCCTTTCTGTCCATTGCGTCCACGTCATCCACGTCGTCCGAACTCCCTCCAATGCGCATAACGCCAACCATCTCCATACCGGATAGCGAGATCTCTCTCGCGTTCGTCCGCTCCTCCGGGCCGGGCGGGCAGAACGTCAACAAGCTTTCCTCGGCCGTCGAACTTCGGTTCGACGCCCGCAACTCGCCGTCGCTGCCGCCGGACGTCCGGCAGCGTCTGTTGGCCCTGGCGGGCTCGCGCGCCACCAGCGAGGGCGTGATCGTTCTGGACGCCCGCCGCCACCGCACTCAGCCGCGGAACCGCGCCGACGCGATGGAGCGTCTGGCCGATCTCATCCGCCGCGCTGCCGTGCGCCCCAGGCGCCGCAAACCCACGCGCCCGACGCCCGGCTCGCGCCAACGCCGCCTCGAATCCAAGAAACGCCACGGCGAGACGAAGAAGTCGCGGAGCAACCGCACGGACGACTGATGCCCGAGATGCCTAGACCAGCACCAACACCTCCCGCGGCGGGAGGGAGACCTCCCGGCCGACGGGGGCGGCGGTCAGGACGTTCCTCATCGCCGCGCGAAGGCGACAAGACCGCATCTGGGGGGTGTGATTGATCACGATCAACACCTCCCGGCCTGGGGCGACCCGACGGCAGACTTCCACGCCCTCGTCCAGGTCCTCGGCCAGCGCGACGCATCCGCTGATGTCGATGGCCCACGCGATCAAGGCCTCCATCGCGGCTGCGTCGCCGACGAACCCGACGTACGAGATGCGGCCCTTGCCGAGTTCGCGGGTAATCGCGGCCGGCTGGCCGTCGAGCCAGTTGTGGCCGCGATAGCGAACGAGCACCTGCGTATCGGCGGCATCGGCGACCAGCCATTCGGCGAACAGCGCCGCCTTGCCGGGCGAGGCGCCGGCGGCGAAGCCCGCCCCGGCCGCGAGCTGCACCTCGGCCTCCAGCGCGTAGTATTCCGCCACGTGCCCGCCGAGGGCGCTCGCCAGCACCGGCCCGGGCGGCTCGGCCGGCAGCAGCGCGTTGTACACGTCCTTGAAGCCTGAGCGGGCCCCCAGCACCAGGTGCCCGCCGCCGACGACGTACTCCACCAGCCGACAGGCCAGGGCGTCGTCCATCAGGTGCAGGTTCGGCGCGACCACCAACCGGTAGCCATCCAGCGCGGCCAGCGGGCTGACCACGTCCACGTCCAGCCCGGCCGCGTGAAGCGGGCGGTAGTAGCCGAGCATGTGGTCGTTGACGTCGAAGTCGCGGTGGTGCTTCTGGGCGTTCACCGACCAGCGGTCGTCGAACGAGAACAGCATGGCCGCCTGCGCCCGCACGGTTGTGCCGTCCAGCGCGGCCGCAGCCGCGGCGAACTCGCGCCCGATACGCTGCACCTCCGCGTACAGCGGGCGCGGCCGGCCGCTCGGGGCGACGATGCAGCCGTGGTACTGCTCCTGCCCGCCCGGGGCCGACCGCCACTGCCAGTACAGGACTGCGTCCGACCCGTGCCCGACGAGGTGCCAGGCCATTTGGCGCACCTCGCCGCGATCCAGCGGGTTGTTCACCCCCGACCAGTTCACCGAGCCCGGCTGAGTCTCCATGATCCAGATGTTGCGGCGATTGAAACCGCGGGCCAGGTCGGTGCGGAAGCCCTGCGAGCCGAAGTCCAGATGTCCGCTGCCGACGTACGGGTCGTAGCTGGCGAACTCCAGCTCGCCGGCGACGATGTAGTGGTCGAAGTGGCCGAAGTCGCCGTGGAAGTTGTGCGTGATGAACTGTCGGCCCTCCGCGTGGGCGCGGATCGCCTCGGCCTGGTTGTGCTGGTAGCGGCGCTGGACCTCGGTGATGAACCGCCGGAGATCCAGCACCAGGCACGGGTTCTGCCACTCCGTCGACATGGGCACCTGCGACCAGTCGGAATACTCCTGGCTCCAGTAGGCGGCCGACCAGCGGCGGTTGAGGTTCTCCAGCGTACCGTACTTGTCGCGCAGGAACTGATGGAACTTCGCCCGCGTGCCCGCGTCGTACGAGAACGGCCAGTACTCGTTGTCGATCTGCCAGCCGATGACGTGCCCGCAACGGCCGAAACGCTTGGCCATTTCGCCGGCGATGCGGCGGCAGTAGGCGAGGTAGACTTCGCTGGCGGGGTTGAAGTGCCCGCGAGCGCCGTGACCGGCCGGCTGACCGTTGGGGTTGACGCGGAGCACTTCCCCGTGCGCGGCCGTCAGCCAGGCCGGCGGCGCGGCCGTGGGCGTGCCAAGGACAGTTCCGATGCCGTGTTCGGCGGCAAGGTCGACCGCCCGAGCAAGCCAGTCGAGTGCGAACACGCCGTCGCGCGGCTCCAGGCGGCTCCAGGCGAACTCGCCCACGCGGACGACGTTCATCCCGGCCTCCCTCATCAACTCCAGGTCGGCGGCCCAGGTGCTCTCGTCGTCCCAGTGCTCGGGATACCACGCACAGCCGAAGTACATGCTCGTCGGATCACTCCCAGGGACAACGGGCCGTCATGCGCGTGCGGACCTCTCCCGCAGCCACGCCATCAACTCCTCGCTCTGCTCGGGGTTGACCCGCGCTATGGCTTTCACGATTCCAGTGAACTCCTCTGTCGTCAGCCGGAATATGCGCCCCGCGGTGCCCGGGCCGAAGCACTCAGGATCGCAGCCCCCCGACCGAAGCTCGGCCAGGGCCAGCGGCTTCCGCAGCCGGAATGCCATGGCTGCCGGCTTCAAGTAGAACAGGTTGTACTGCCTGGAACCCTTGTCGGCCTCCATGCCGCAGGAATCGGCCTGGCTGATCGCGTGGATGGACTCGTCGTCAACCTGGTACAGCACTACCCAATCGCCGGCCTGAATCTGCCGGATATACGCCATGCTCTGCGGACTCTTCGTGGAGTTTCGCCCCCCCGAGGCGAACCGTTCCATGGAACCGCTCTTTGCCGCATCGAGGTATGCGTTGCAGTGCCACCCACGACGCCCGCCCTTGAGTGCTAATCGGCTCTTCTGTATCCAGATATTCACAGACATCCTCACGATGGTTGCCAGAACCATGGTTGGTCGCGAACGAAGCCTTCGTCCTCTTCGACCACGCAACCGGACCGCCAGACCGTCGGCGGTCTCCGTCGCCCAGTCCCTGCCGGCCCTCCGGGGCGGGCTGCGTCCCCGCGACGCCCGCCTTCATTGGGGGCCTGCCTTCGCGCCACCGGCTGGCCGAATTATCCTGCCGCCGCCGCCCGCAGTCAATCGGATTCCCGACAGGCAGCCTGGACCTCTGGACCCTGGGCGATCGGCTCGCCCGCTACGGCGACCACGCAGAAGAAGGGCGATGCCCAGGTGGGGGGAGACCCAGGCACCGCCCGTGTAGCCACGCCCTCGACCCAGGCGGAGGGAGACCTGAATCATTCCGGGCGCAGCGGAACAACAGGAATTATACCCCTGAGTTCCCCGGGAGCAACCGGATTCCAGTAGACACGCTCATCTTCATCTTCTGCTTCGGCACGAAACGCGCCGGCCAGGCCCCATCGTCCATGTCCCTCGCCTGCTAAAGCCCCGCCGCCGACAGCCGATGACAGTGTGGGCCGGACGCGCCGGCGCTGGGTGCAGCGGAACAGTTCGCATCACAGCCGGCGCGCCCCGGCCCTCTGTATCACAAGCCTGATCTCGACTTCTGGCAGTTTCCCATAGCATTCTTGACACTGCAGCAACGTTACAGGGATTCTGGGGATCTGAGTACCGCTCAGAACACGGCAAACGAAGATAGTACCGCTTTGCCCGCGTGCCCGGTGAGCCGGTGTCCGCTCCTCAGCCTGAAGCGCTGAGATACGGGTTCCCAGGGCGTTGCCCTGGGCTGTAGTCTGTCAGCCATTCAGGCTGAACGTCACCGTAACGTTGCTACAGTGTCAACCTCCTGGGCATCACAAGGGGGAAACACCATCGTGTGCGCGATGGTGCCGCAGTCGGTTCTGCTGCCTGCTCCCTGCTGCCTGCTCCCTTGGGTCGCGGGCAAAGCCCACGCCGCGTCCTTCGCGGCTCGTTGTTTGGTTGCGACCTTGGCGGCCGTTGCCGGTCGAGCGATACCGGCGATCGACAGCCGAGGCAACAAAACCGTCGCCCCGCCCGTCTTCCTTGTGTATCATGCCTTGTCGCACGGAAGCGCAGGACGCCGGAAATTTTCGCCTCCGGCGACGGAGCGGTGGGTAACAGCACAGACAAACCAGGCGACGGAGAGTCCTCCCCTGACGGAGGCCAACGCAGCCGCGGCGGCGACCGATTGGTCGTGCGCTTGCTGGGCCTGGCTTGGCAATACCGCCGGGGATGCCTCAAGATCCTCGGCATCCAGTTCACGCTGCTGGTGATGGGCCTGTCGGGCCTCGGACTCACCGGCTTGGGCATCGACATCGTCCGCTACAACCTTCAGCCGGACGCCAAGGCCCCCCGCTGGCCCTTCGGCCTCGCCCCGCCGTCCGACTGGTCGCCGATGCAGGGCATCTGGGTCGTGGCGGCCGGTATCCTCGTGCTGGCCATCCTGCGGGCCCTGCTCAACGGCTGGTACACCATCGCCCTGGCCGAACTGTTGCAGGGGCGGGTCGTCGTCGATCTGCGGGCGAAGGTGTACGACAAGCTCCAGCGGCTCAGCTTCCGCTTCTTCGACGCCAACACGACCGGCTCGCTGATCAACCGTGTCACCGGCGACGTGCAGAACGTCCGCCTGTTCATCGACGGCGTCGTCGTCCAGACGGTCATCCTCACTGTCAGCCTCTGCATCTACCTGGTGTACATGGCCAACATCCACTTCGCCCTCACGGCCGCCTGCCTGGCCACCACTCCCCTCATCTACGTCATCACGCGGCGGTTCTCGAAGGTCGTGCAGCCGGCCTACCGCAAGGAACGCGACCTGTTCGACGACGTCATCCTCACGCTCAACGAGAGCATCCGCGGCATGCACGTGGTGAAAGGCTTCGCCCGGCAGAAGGAGGAGATGCTGAAGTTCGCCAGCCGCAACCAGCGGCTCACCGACCACAAGAGATGGATCTTCTTCCGGGCCACGACCTACCCGCAGGTGGTCGGCGCGCTCACGCAATTCAACATCGTCGTGCTGATCGCCTACGGCGGCTGGCTGGTCATCGGCGGCCAGTTGCCGCTGGGCACCGGCCTGGTCGTCTTCGCCGGCCTGCTACAGCAGTTCAGCGGGCAGGTGACCAACCTGGCCAACGTGGCCAACACGATGCAGCAGAGCCTGATCGCCGCCCGCCGCGTCTTCGAGGTGCTCGACGCGCCCGTGGAAGTGTTCAGCCGCAGCGGCGCCACCCGCCTCGACAAGGCCCGCGGCGCCGTCGAATTCCGCGGCGTCACGTTCGGCTACACCCCCAACGCCCCCATCCTCCGCGACGTCAGCTTCCGCGTGGAACCCGGCAAGCGCGTCGCCGTGCTGGGCACCACCGGCTCGGGCAAGACCACGCTGTTGAGCCTGATCCCCCGCTTCTACGACGTGCGGGAGGGAGCGGTGCTCGTCGACGGCACCGACGTGCGCCACCTCGACCTGGACGACCTGCGCCGGAACATCGGCGTGGTGTTCCAGGAAAGCTTCCTGTTCAGCCAGAGCGTCGCGCAGAACATCAGCTTCGGCTACCCAAAGGCGACGCGCGAGCAAGTCCAGCGCGCGGCCAAGATCGCCGCCGCCGACCGCTTCATCGTCGCCCTGGCCAACGGCTACGATACCGTCCTCCATGAAGCCGGCGCCGACTTGTCCGGCGGGCAACGCCAACGCCTCGCCATCGCACGCGCCCTGCTCCTCGAACCGGCCATTCTCCTGCTGGACGACCCCACGGCCGCCATCGACCCGCGCACAGAACACGAGATCCTCGAAGCGATGGAGAACGCCATGAAGGGCCGCACCACCTTCGTCATCGCCCACCGCCTGAGCACCCTGAAAACGGCCGACCTGATCCTTGTGCTGCATCGCGGACGGATCGTCCAGTCCGGCACGCACGACCAACTCATGGACCAGGACGGCGCCTACCGTCTGGCCGCCAGACTCCAGGTGGCCGACGACACCAGCCGTATGCTGCTGGGCATGGGCAAGGAGGTCGCCAAGTGACAACTGCCACTGCCTCGGGGAGGGCCCATGGCTAAGGGATTCTACATCCCGATGGACGGCGCTTCCGGCGAGGCCGCTCAGCGCCCCCTGAGCCTGGGCATGATCAGCCGGCTCTTCGGCTACACGCGCCCCTACCGCGCCATGCGAAACTGGCTGGCCCTGTGCGTCGTGCTCCGGTCGGTCCAACTCCCGCTGCTGGCCCTGGCGCTGAGCTCGGCCATCAACGGCCCCATCCTCTCCGGCAACTGGACCGGCACGCTTTGGGCGGCGGCCGGGTTTCTGGCGTTCGCCGGCATCACGCAGTTCACGTTCCACTTCCGCTCCCACCTGGCCCTGAAACTGGGCGAGATGGTCATCCGCGACGTCCGCCAGCAAGTGTTCGCCCACCTGCACCGCATGAACATGAGCTTCTTCAATCGCATGCCCGTCGGACGCATCCTCAGCCGTGTCACGGGCGACATCGAGTCCATGCGCGTCGGCGTGCAGGACGTGCTGTTCGTCAGCATCGTGCAGATCGGCAACATGCTCGTCGCCGCCGTCGCCATGCTCTGGGCGAACTGGCGGCTGTTCCTGGTCGTCCTCGCCATCGCGCCCATCCTGTGGTATCTCAACCGCGCGTTCCGTCAGCGCATCAGCCGCGTCTACCGCGCCGTCAGCGAAAGCTTCAGCCGCATCACCTCCTCGCTGGCCGAGGCCATCAGCGGCATCCGCGTGACGCAGGGGTTCGTGCGGCAGGACATCAACGCGGGCCTCTTCTCCGAACTCGTCTTCGACCACTCGCGATTCAACGTCGAAACCGCCCGCGTCAGCGGCTTCTTCCTGCCCCTGCTGGAGTTCAACAGCCAGTTCTTCATCGCCATCCTCCTGGTCGTCGGCGCGGCACTGGCCTTCCATGCTCGCCACCTGGCCACGGTCCAGGAACTCGTGACCTTCTTCTTCATGGCGGGCCTGTTCTTCGCCCCCGTCCAGGCCCTCGCCAACCAGTACAACCACGCCCTGGCCGCCATGGCCGGGGCCGAACGCGTCTTCGGCCTGCTCGACACGCAACCGGACTGGCAGGACGCCCCCAACGCCCACAGCCTGCCCGCCGTCCGCGGCGACGTCGAGTTCCGCCACGTATCCTTCGAATACGTCCCCGCCCGGCCGGTCCTCCACAACATCACCTTCCGCCTGCTGCCCGGGCAGATGGTCGCCATGGTCGGCCACACCGGCTGCGGCAAGAGCACCATCATCAACCTCGCCGCAAAGTTCTACCAGCCCACCTCCGGCCAGATCCTGATCGACGGCCATCCCCTGGCCGAGGTCGCCTCCGAGAGCCTCCACCGACGCATGGGCGTCGTCTTGCAGGAAAACTTCCTCTTCACCGGCACCGTGGCCGACAACATCCGTCTCGGCAAGCCCGACGCGACCGACGAACAGGTCATCGACGCGGCCAGGCGGCTGGACTGCCTGGACATCATCGAGAGCCTGCCGGAGGGCTTCAACACGGCCGTGGGCGAACGAGGCAGCGGCATCAGCCTCGGCCAGCGCCAACTCATCTGCTTCTGCCGGGCGATGCTCGCCGACCCCCAGATCCTGATGCTCGACGAAGCGACTAGCAGCGTCGACGCCATGACCGAGGCACGCATCCAGACCGCCCTGGCCCGCCTGTTCAGCGGGCGGACAAGCTTCGTGGTCGCCCACCGCCTGAGCACGATCCGCCACGCCGACCTCGTGCTGGTGCTCGAGCATGGCAGGATCATCGAGATGGGCTTCCACCACCAACTGCTGTCCCTGGGCGGCACCTACGCCGAACTCTACCGCCAGTTCATCCGCGCCGGCCAAGCGTGAAGAAGCCCCGAACCCGAAGGCCGACCCGCTTCCGCGGCGCCGGTCCCGTCAGAACGAGCGTGATCGCCTTGCCGTCCGTGGCATCGAGGCAGACCACCGTTGATTCGCCTCGCACACAAACGCGCCCACCATCCACGGCGGCCGTCGTGTGGTTGCCGAAGCCAGGAACGCCCCATTTCCCCTTCCCCGTTGCGCAGTCGATGGCGAGGAATCCCCTTCCCCCCACATACAGTGAGCCATTGCGACCACCGGCGTGCGATGGCATCCGTTGGCGGGTTGCTTTCTCCCATCGTTCATCCCCAGCCAATACTTCTCGCCCGTGTCGGCTCGCACCGCGCCGGCGGCGCGGAAGAACTGGCTGACAGGGATCGGCGTCGTGCCCGCCTGCATCGCGATGGGCGAGGAATGGAAACTCGACCAGCCCCTGCCCTTGACGGGGCACGGCCCCAGGCTGCCCTTCCATGCAAGTTTGCCGGCCTTGCAGTTCACTGCGATGAACGGGGGCACGTCGTTGCCGCCGGGCACCCCGTTGCCGGGGCTGCGAGTCGCGAAGACCACCAGATCGCCCTAGACCAATGGCGAACCCGAGTTGCCGCCGGACTTGGCCAGCGTGTCGCCCAGCGTGTTGGCGTCAGACGACCACGTTACCTTCCCCGTCGCCGCGTCCAGGGCATACAAGACCGGTTCGGTGGCCTCGTAGTACACGACGCCATCGGCCACAGCCGGCGTCCCTCGCGGGCGATACCGGTCCGGTCCGCAAACGGTTCGCCAGAGCTGCTTGCCGTCGAGGTCGAAGGCGACCATCGCGCCGTCGCGGCTGTTGCCGTCCAGCCCACAGAAGAAGACCCGCCCGTCGGCGACGCTGGCGGCCGTCCAGCCGGCGCCGACCTTGGCCTCCCACAGAAGCTTTGGCCCGCCCTCGGGCCATTTCTTCATCAGCCCCATTGCAGGGAAGATGCCGCTGCGCTGCGGCCCACGGAACCCGCCGGAGTTCTCGGCTCCCGCGGCCGCATACGCCGGACCCGCGGCCGCCCATGCCAGGGTCGCGATCGCCGCGATATGGAGCGTTCGTGGCATGCGATTTGCCTCAATCCCGCTTGGTGCCTTGGTCGGTCACAGCCGGAGCCGAGTCCTTTGTCGCCCCGCCGATCCGCAGCAGCGGGCGTACCTTGTCCAGTGGATAGTCGTTGTAGATGAAGCCGTGGCCCTGGTCCTGCCCGGTCCAGATCACCTCGCCGCTCAGGAAGTCCACCTCGAGCATCTTGGCGCTCTGGAAGGGCTTGCCGTCCTCGGCTGTCCACTGGCACCTATAGGCTCCGGTCCGCGCATCCAGCACGATGCCGGTGGAGAACCAGACGAAGTCGCCGGCCCCGCTGACCATGGCGTGGCCGTGCCCGTGGCCCATCGGCTTATACCCGTGCTTGCTCTTCAGTTCCTGCTTGTCAACCACGCCGATCAGCTTCGGCGGTTGCACGTTGTTGTCGAAGTGAAGCATGAACCGCTCGCCGGAAGCCTCGCCCCAGAACCGCGCCCCGCCAGGCTCAAACGCGACCACCTCCGTCACGCCGCCGGTCAACTCAGGGCACTTGCCCTTGTCCAGCGGCACCTTGTGCATCACCTTGCCGCTGTTAGCGTCGATGATCCACGTGGCCACCGTCGCCTGCTCAGGGTGCCGGCCCGTATACAGCTTCGTGCCGGTGTGGTCGAGCACGATATGGCAGTTGCCGGTGCCGCCGACCTTGTCCGTCCACAGCAGTTTCCCGCTGGCGATATCCAGCGCCGCCCCCGGGAAGAACAGCCGTTTGCCGTCTGGGTGGACCACCAGCGGATGTTGAGGCCACTGCCTGCCGCAGTCGTACTCGCGGGTTACCTCGCCGGTGGCCGCGTCGAGAACGTATAGCTTCTTCGTGCCCGAATCCTCCCAGTGCCGGGCGACGAAAATGCTCTTGCCGTCCACCGACACCTGTACCCGCGCGCAACTGAAGTCATAGGCGCGTTCCCACACCACCTTGTCGGTCTTCAGGTCCAGACAGCCGACGCCGTCGGCACCCTTGGCCTTGCCCTGATGCCAGTTGTAGTACAGCCGCCCCGTTGCCTTGCTCGCGGCGATGCCATACATGCCGCGACCGTTGGCCGAACCATGCACGAGTTTCTCGCTGGCCGGCGTGGCGATCCGCTTCACAAGCCGAAAGTCATTGTCAATGTCGACAACGACGATGCCCTTGCCCGCGCCGGGCCCCACGGCCTGTGAGCCATCCGGCTGGACCGAATAGACGTACCGCTTCAGTTCGCCGGCGGAGGCGCCGGCCGCGGCAAGGCACACAGACATCGCCGCTGTTGCGCAGATCGCCCGATGCATAGGCGTCGCCGAAGTATCGCTCATTCATTGCTCCTCTCGCTGGCATGCGTGGCTGGACCTCGTGGTTGCGGCCCGCGACCGCCACCACGCCGTCGGCGTATCGGCATGCTACGGCTCCATCATGCTGTTGCTGGCCTGGCACGGTCTGCCGTTCTCGTCGGACAGATGGCCGACGGGCTTGCCGTCGGCTGGCAAGAGGATCGCGCCCTTGCCGGTCACCAGGGAACGGCCATCCACGCTGAACATCAGGCCCTCGGTTCCCGCCTCGACCGCCGCCCGGCCGGCGTAGCGCGGCGGTTCAGCGGCGAGGTCGAAGCGGTGCAGAACCGAGTTCTTCACGTCACACGCCCAGGCCTGCGAGCCATCGGGGCTCAGCGCCATCCACAGGATGGGCGATTTTTCGAGTACCGCGCCCTCCCACGCCGGAACGCAGTCGCTTGCCGTCGTTGGCATCGTACACATTCAGGCCGCGACCGAAGTGCCGAATCGTGTACAGGCGCCTGCCATCCGCGGTGACCGAAATGGCGTCGTTCTGGTTGGCCTTGGCGCCCTCGACCGGCACGCGCCACAGGAGCTTCCGCCCGGGCCAGTCGTAGCACAGCAACCCCTCGTGGCCGCTGACGTAGAGCCGCTGCGTCGCGGGCGAAAGGCACATGCCCCGGATTTCGCCGACCTTGCCGGGATCGGCGAGGTGGATGCGTTTGCCGCCTTCGCCCAGATCGCAGACCTCGAAGCTGAACTTTGCGGCGTCGCCCGCTCGCCAATACCCGGGCGACACGATCAAGAGTTGGCGGGTGGCGGGCGATTCTGTGGCGCCCGCCGCCAACAGCGAGGTGGCCGCCAGTGCTGCCGCCACCAGTATGGCAACGCCCAGCCGACTGCTGCCATCGCCCAGCCGCCATGTGTCTGCCCGTCTCTTCATTTGCCTTCATCCCAACTCAAGCGTTGCCGCTGATACCTCAGTGCCGCGCCCTGTGCGGTAGAGACTGCGGCGGGGCGGACGAAGACGCTGCTCGGCTGTCGATCCTGCGGTTTGCTCCGCATGGCCGGAACGTCTTACGCACCCACAACTCTAACCCCTTCCGCTTCGGTTCGTGGCAGCGCATAATTGTCCATTCTGTTCGCAAACTACGTCACCCCCGGACATGATCGGGCGACCTGACCGGGAGCTGGCGATGCGAAGGAAAAGGGCCATTCGGCTTGTGCTCCTGTTCAATCCCGCTTCCGCGGGCCTTCGTGCCATGGTGGAAGGCATCCTCGCGGCACAGACCCGGGGCGAGTTTCAGGTCATGACCTCAGACTTGCCCGCCCTGCGCCCCGTGCTCTCCGAAGCCCGCTACAAAGCCGTCTTCCGTGCCGACCGCGGCCGCGTGGCACGAGTTGCGGCGCAAACTGGTGCGATGGCTTGCCAGTCCGCCGAGGCCCTGCGGGGTGCTCGCGGCCGACGACGCGCGCGCCGTGATGGTCAGCCGCGCCTGCCGGCGTGCCGGCCTCCGCGTGCCGGAGGACCTCGCCATCGTCGGTGTGAACAACGACGACGCCCTGTGCGCCTTCGGCAACCCGCCCATGACGAGCATCGCCCTTCCCTGGCACCAGATCGGCCGCCACGTCGCCGCCGCCATGGCGAATCTGGTCCGTGGTAGGCGCCGGCCAGCGCGCCCGATTCTGGTGAGTGGGTCGCGCCTCATCGAACGCCGAAGCACGCACACCGAATTGACGTCGGACGACCCGGATTTCGCCAAGGCTGTTCGCTTCATCCGCGAAGCGGCGCCACACCGCCCGCTGTCGCTGACCGAGGTAACCACCCACGTGGTCAGTTCCCGCAGCACGCTGGAGCGGCGGTTCCGTCGATGCCTGGGGCATGCCATCGGTGAGCAAATCGCGGCCACCCGCGAACGTCGCATCCGATCACTTCTCTGCGACACCTCGGCGAGCATCAAGCCAATCGCGGCCATAATGGGTTCCCGCCGCGTCGGCGACCTGACGTGTTTCTGCCGAAACCGTACTGGGCTCAATCCCCTGGCCTTGAGATCCGCTTCGCGCAATGATGGATCCGACCGATTCGCTCCTGCCCGGCCGTGGCCTGACCGACAATGCGCACGAAATGGTCACATCTGCGCTGACCCTCGTCGCGAGGCAGCGGGTTGAACTGAACGAACAGGAAGAAGGCCGAACCCCGGGAAGACGGTGTCCGATGGGAAGTCCAAGCGGATTCGCCTGTGCGGCCAGGCTGATGTGGAGCGTCTGGCATGGAAGGTTGAACAACCAGGAAAGGTAACCCATGCGTATCCTGCCCCTGCTTATCCTCGTCTTGGCCACTGCCCTGAACGCCGGCGAGGCCGTGCCCCTCGGCCACCCCGACTTCTATCCGTCGCCGCAACGCCCGCTGGGCTGGCGCGG
>CAYWTX010000030.1:0-5237 GCA_964461295.1 uncultured Planctomycetaceae bacterium
CTACAGGAACGCGAGATCGTCCGCGTCGGGGGCACCGAGACCATCGGCTGCGACGCGCGCGTCATCGCGGCCACCAACCGCAACCTCGCCGACGAGATGAAGGCGCACCGTTTCCGCGAGGACCTGTACTACCGCCTCAACGTGTTCCCCATCGAGATCCCGCCGCTGCGCCGGCGCCGCGACGACATCCCCCTGCTGGTCGACCACTTCCTCCGCCGCGTCGCCGGCGACGTGAAGATGCCCGTGCCGGCCATCGCTCCCGAAGCCCTGGCCGCCATGGTCAACTACGACTACCCCGGCAACATCCGCGAGCTGCAGAATATCCTCGAACGGGCCTGCCTGCTCTGCTGCCGCATGGAAGGCGCCGAAGCCCAGGGAGCTGAGTCCCCAGCCCTTCGCGACACCATCCGCCTCTGCCACCTGCCCCGCGAACTCGCCGGGCCGCGGGACCAACTGCCTCCTGCCGCCGCCGACGACCCGCCGCCCACGTCCGCCCTGGCCGCCTCCGAACGCGCGATGGTCCTCCAGGCTCTGCGCGACGCCGACTGGAACCAGACCCGCGCCGCGAAGGCCCTCGGCATCAGCCGCGACAACATCCGCTACCGCATCAGAAAGTACGAAATCGAGGAGCCCCCAGCCGCGAAATGACCTCTCGCCGATCAACGCCGGCTCCGAATCACAAGGGCGCAATCATCGTGTGCGCGATAATGTTGCAGCCGGTGCTGCTGCCTGCTCCCCGCTGCCGTGGGGCGCGGGCAAAACCCGCGCTGTGACTCGATCAGTGGTCGTATCCCTTCTCCGCCGGCTGGGTCGCCGGCTGCGTCGTCACGCCGTACTTCTCCATCAGCGCCTTCACAAGCTTCTCGCGATCGGCCTCGATCGCCTTCCGCAATTCCGGCGGCACGTTCTCCGGCCGAATCATCAACTCCATGCTCGATCCGTCGGGCAACTGGATCGTCCGCCTCAGCACGAACGGGGCCCTCGCCTGTGCCGCACCGCCCGTGTCGCCCTCGGCGATCCGCTGCGACGGCTCGACGTTCACGCCGTCGGCCTTGGGCGTGAACTTCAGGCCGGTGGCGCCGCTGATGACCTCCAGGGCCTGCGCGACGGTCGCCTCCGTCATCGCCAGGTTGAAGTTCTCCTGCACCTGCACCGGCAGCAGCTTGATCACCCCAGGATCCATCGTCACCGGCACGTGGGCCCGCCGCGCCAGGTCCAGCAGCACGTCCACCAGCTTGGCGTTCTCGTAGCGGACGCTCACCTGCTTCTGGAGCTGCCGCGAGACCTGCGCCGCCTTCTCCGTCACCACGATGTCGCTGCCCGACAGGTGCCACGTCCACCCCTGGCCGTGGCAGAGCATGTCCAGCCAGTTGGCCGCCGTCGCCGGCAGAACCTTGTCCGCCCGCTGGGCGGCCGCGTCCTTGTCCGCCTTCACCTGCAAGAGCAGGTTCAGGTCCTTGTCCTCGGTGATCTTGCGGAGCTGGTCGAGCACCGTGCCGGCCTTGTCCGTCGTGTCCAGTTTGACCGAGTGCGTCTTGCCCAGAATCCGCAACTCGTCGTAGTTCGCCCGGCGGTTCATGCGGATCAGGGCCGGCGTGGGCTCGATCCGCACCGCGTCCTTGTCGATCGTCCAGTCCATCGCCTGCTGCGACAGCATGGGCGACAGCGCCTTGCGGAGCGTCACGTTCTTGAGCTTCACGGCCAGGCGCGTCTGGTCGCCGTAGGGCAGGCACTCGTAGACCTCCGGCGAGATGACGAACTTCACGCCCGTGGCCTCGCGCAGCTTCTCGAAGACGGCGTTGATGGGAGCGTCGGCCACCTCCAACTCGACGGGCTTGTCCAACGCCACCTGCACCCCGACCGTCGCCTGCGCCGAACACGGAAGAGCAAGCACCCCCGCCAACGCCGCCGCCACGAACGCTATCGCCATTCGATGTGTCATTCCACGGTCCTTTCCGGTCCACTCCGGTCCCAAGGATACCCCATCCCTCGCGTCTAGTCACCACCAACCAGGACCCACGACTCACGAAGGGCACGGACCCGGGCCGTGTCGCCCCGGTCGGCCGCTGCAAGGCGCCGCGCACCTAGTACATCGCGTATGCGTCTTCCCCCCTGCCCGCCGCGTCCGCCGCCGCCGCGGCCCTGTCCTGCCCCACCGACGCCGCCACCGCGCTGCCGCCCGGCAATTCGCTCGCCTCCTCCGGAATCGGCTGCGTCCCCAACGCCGGACGAATGTCCACCACTACCACGGCCTGATCGAGCGACGCCGCCGCCACCGGCATCAGGTCCATGCTCACCGTCGCCTGCGCCGCCTCCGGCTCCCCGAACTGCCTCATCGCCACTGATGCCACGATCACCAGCACCGCCGCGGCCGCCAGAGACCCCCACACCACCGGCCGGAACACCAGCCGCCGCCGGGCCGGCGCCAGCAACGCCCTGCGCTCGACCGACGAAACTATCTCCGCCCGCTGGCGATCCAGGTCCGCGCCGGCAGGAACGTCCTCCGCCATGGCCGCAAGCTGGCCGTCCAGACTGGCCAGCAGCCGCAGTTCCTCGCGCAGGCCCGCGTCCTGCTCCACCCGCTCCTCCAACTTCCGCTGCTCGCGCCGCGACAGCTCACCGTCCAGGTAGCGGCACAGCAACAAGTCCAGGTTCTCATTCTCGACCGGGTTCATACATCACCTCTCCGGCTGGCTCCAGTTCGGACCCAAAGGTTGTTTCCTCATCCCATCTCTGTCCCTCTGCGTCTCGTCCTTTCTTTCCCCAATCGCGGGGGCTGGTCGCCCCACGGGGGCCTCCGGCTTCGGCAACCGGTCCCTTCCTCGCCTTCCCTACAAGTACTCCCTGAACTGGTCCTTCAACTTCTTCCGGGCCGTGAACACGTGCCATTTCACCGCTTCCACGGTGCAGCCCAGCATCCCCGCGATCTCCTTCTGAGGCAACTTCTCGATGCTGAACAGCACCAGCGCCTGCTTCTGCATCTCAGGCAATCCCTCGATCGCCCGGTCCAGGCGCGCCCGAAGCTCCTCGGCCGACACTTCCGCCAGCGGCGAGGCCGCCGATTCGTCCGCCCGATTCACCGTATCGTGCGCCATTCCGCCCTCGGGGGATTCCAACGGTTCGGCCTTTCGCAGCGCCCGCGACCGGCGGGAATTCAGCGCCAGGTTGCTCACGATCCGCATCAGCCACGCGCCGAATCTCTCCGGATCCGTCAGCGTCCCGATCTTGTCGTATGCCTTCAGCAGCGCGTCCTGCACCACGTCCATCGCGTCGTCGCGGTTGCTCAGCAGCCGGTACGCCACGGCGACCGCCCTCCGCTGGTGACGTTCCACCAGCCTGTCAAACGCAACAAGCTCGCCGCGCCTTGTGGCTCGAACGAGTTCGCCATCCATCGCAGCCGCCTGGCTGTCAGCTTGTCCGCTCACAGATTCAGACACGCACCACCGCCGGGGGGTTAGGGATGCCACCTCACATAATTTGCGCAAAGTGTACCGGTTAGGCCCGCTCAATGCGAGAGCAGGCCCTGCGGCGGGAACCGGTTGCGCTCTGGCAGCCGCAACTCGGAGAGCTGCGACACCCGGACCATGCCCCTTCAACGCGAGTTCTCAAGAAAGAGAGCGCCTGCACTCACGCCTTCCGTTGGCCCGCCCCTCCGACGGGAGGATCGGTCTCCGAAGGCGGCCCCTGCGGCACCCGCCGTATGGCGATCTCCCGTCGCGTCCTCCCCGCAATCCCGATCGCCACCTCCCAGCGAGGCGTCGGCAGCGCCCCTGCCGCTCGGTCCGCCCACTCGATCAGCACCACGGCCGCCTCCAGCATTTCATCCAGCCCCAGGTCAGCCAACTCGCCCGTCGCGTCGCCCATGCGGTACAGGTCCAGATGGTACAGCGGCGGCGTGGTCGGATACTCGTGAACCAGCACATAGGTCGGGCTGGCCACCAGGCGCTCGTCGGCCAGGCCCAGCCCCGTCGCGATGCCGCGCGCCAGGGCCGTCTTGCCCGCCCCCAGCGGGCCAGTCAGGGCGACGCAATCGCCCGGCGCGAGCCGCGCCGCCAACTCCCGCCCGATCCGCAACGTCTGGGCGACGCTGCGGCTCGTCAGTGCTTCGACCCCGTGCGTCGTCACGTGGTGTGCTCCCAACCGCGCGCCGTCAGGGGTCCGCGCCGTCCGCCGGGACGAACCAACGTGATCAGTCCGTTCCTCGCTCGCGGTTCTTCCCGACGGTTGCGCCTTTCGATCCCGGCGTGCTTCGCGGCGCTTCTCGACTGCGACAAAACCGTGCCGACCCGTGTAACGCACACCCCCAGCGGCTGCTCCCTCACCAAACGCTCCGCGTCCTGCGGCGCCAGGGCGAACAGCAACTCGTAATCCTCGCCGTCGCTCAGCGCCGCCATCAGCGGGTCCTTCGACGTCCGCCTCGCATCAGCATGCACCGGCACGGCCGCCGCCTCGACCTCCGCCGCCACGCCGCTGGCGCGACACAGGTGCCCAAGGTCGGTGGCCATGCCGTCAGACAGGTCGATCATCGCGTGCAGCCCGTACCGCTCGGCAAGCAGCAGCGCCTCGGCGATCCGCGGCGTGAAACGCAGGTGCCGCTTCGTCCGCCACGCCCCGCCCAGCCGCCCCGTCACGCAGATCGCGTCGCCCGCCCGAGCGCCGCTTCGCAGCACCACCCCCGCCGGTCCCGGCCGCGCCGCGATCGTCACCGACAGCGCCAGCGGCCCCGACCAACTGCCCACGTCGCCGCCGACCAGCGGGCAGCCGAACTCGTCGCCCACTGCCCGCAGACCGTTGTAGATCGCCTTCACCCCCGCGGAGGCGAAACCCTTCGGCAGCGCTACCGTCGCCACGGCCGCCACAGGCACGGCCGCCATCGCGGCCACGTCGCTCAGGTTGCGGGCCATCCCCTTCCGCCCCGCCGCTCGCGGCCCGTCACGGTCCAGCAGGAAGTGCGTGCCCTCCAACACCTGGTCGCACGTCAGCAGCAGCCGCTCGCCGCCCAACGCGACGACCGCGCAGTCGTCGCCTGGCCCCACCGGCACCGCGGTCGCGTCAAACCGGCTCCTGGCCCGCACCCACTCGATGAAGCCCAATTCCCGCATTGGTAAACCTCAGGCGCGGTGGCGCGCCGGCTCCGTTTCCTGAAGCTCCCTTTCAAACCGTACGTGCGGATTTCCCGCATACGGCTTACCGATGGTCTTCTCAGGCAGCATGCGCGCCTCCAGGATAGCGGATCG
>CAYWTX010000031.1:0-4904 GCA_964461295.1 uncultured Planctomycetaceae bacterium
GGCGTCGGTGGCGTCGCCGTCGCCGTTGAGGTCGCGGTCGCGGCAGACGGGGGAGTCGATGTACCGGATGTCCCAGACATACTGGGTGGTGGTGGTTATCGCGTCCGCATCAAGGCTGCCGTCGGTGTTCAGCCGGGCCACGGCGATGCGGTGTGCGCTGGCCGCAATCCTGCCGGCCAGGATCGCATCGGACGGGGCGGGGGTGCTAGGGTCGCCATTGGAGGAGATCGTGCGGCTGCGCCCCCTTGGCAGCGGTTCTAGACCGGTTCGGCCGGGGGAGGAGAAAGCGCTGCGCGGCCTGGGGTCGGCGGGCGTCGCCGACGCTGCGGCCCGCCCCCAAACGGCACGCGCCGGCCGCAAGTGACTCCCCGGCCGCAACGGCACGCCCCGGCCGCAAGCGGCCGGGATGTGCCGCCGCCGCTTCCGGGCACCCCGGGCGACGGCCAGGTTGACGCCGATCCCCATGGTGTGCATTGTGCGCGGCGGCGGCGGGTCTGTCAAATGCGCATGTTCCGCCCCGGCCGTTCGGCGGGGCGGGTGGCCGTTTGCCGTTGGCCCACCGACAGCGTCCATCACGGCGCGTCCTTGCCGTGTCCATCCGAGACACATGGCCCGATGGGGATCCCACCATCTTCTGTCCTTTGCCCTCAGAAACTAGGGCGCGTCCCTAGTTCCCCCCGTCCCTAGTTTCCCCTAGTTTCCCTCCTAGTTTCCCTCAAGAACGCGTCCCTAGTTTCTCTCAAAGAAGAAGAAGCCGCCCGGTTCAGATTAGGACACTACTGCCCCGTCGGCGGGGGGGCGTGGTGCAGGCGGCTGTGGCGGCGGCCGTAGGCGAAGTAGACGACGAACCCGACGGCCATCCAGACCAGCAGGCGCAGCCACGTGTCTCCGGGCAGGCCGATCATCTGTAGCAGGGACAGGGCGGCGCCCAAGGTGGCCACAAGCGGCACCCAGGGCGTGCGGAAGGCCCGGGGGAACTCCGGGTGCGTCTTCCTGAGCACCCACACGCCGATGCAGACGATGACGAACGCCAGGAGGGTGCCGATGGAGACCAGTTCGCCCAGCAGCGAGATCGGCAGCGTGCCCGAGACGACCATGGCGGCGACGCCCGTCAGGATCGTCGTGACGTACGGCGTCTTGAACCGCGGATGGACCTTTGCCAGCAGCGGGGGCAGCAGGCCGTCGTGGGCCATCGAGAACAGCACCCGCGGCTGGCCCATCAGCAGCACCAGCACCACCGAGGTCAGACCCGCGATGGCGCCGAACTTGATGAACGGGCGCAGCCACTGCAAGTCGGGTCCGGCGGCGTTGACGGCCGTGGCGATCGGCGCGGCGCCCGCCAGTTCGGCGTAGGGGACCATGCCCGTCATCACCAGGGCGACCAGCACGTACAGCACGGTACAGATGCCCAGCGAGCCGAGGATGCCGATGGGCATGTCCCGCCGCGGGTTCCTGGCCTCCTGGGCCGCGGTGGACACGGCGTCGAACCCGATGTACGCGAAGAAGATCACGCCGGCCCCGCGGAGGACGCCGCTCCAGCCGAACTCGCCGAAGCTGCCCTTGTTGGCCGGGATGAACGGCGACCAGTTCGCGCTCTTGACGTGGAAGAAACCCAGCACGATGAACAGCAGGATCACCGTCACCTTGATCACAACGATCAGGTTGTTGACCCCGGCCGACTCGCGGATGCCGATCACCAGCAGGAACGTCATGGCCGCCACGACCAGCATGGCCGGCAGGTTCGCGATGGCTGTGGCCGTCGCCCCCGAGGCGGTGGCGACCTGGGTGCCCGTCGCGGCCGTCCACTGCGGCGCCAACACGATGCCGAAATCCCTGAGAAAGCTCACGACGTACCCCGACCAGCCCACCGCCACGGCCGAGGCCCCGAAGAGGTACTCCAGGATCAGGTCCCAGCCGATGATCCAGGCGACCAGTTCGCCCATCGTCGCGTAGGCATAGCTGTAGGCGCTGCCGGAGATCGGGATCATCGAGGCGAACTCGGCGTAGCACAGCCCCGCGAAGGCGCACGCGACGGCCGACAGGAGGAATGAAAGCACGATGCCCGGCCCGGCGTACTGGGCGGCAGCCTGGCCGGTGACCACGAAGATGCCCGCCCCGACGATGACGCCGACGCCGAGGCTGACGAGGTTCACCGCGCCCAGGACCCGGCGCAGCCCGTGATCGCCGCCGCCGTCCGCCTCTCGCGACATTGCCTCCAGCGTCTTCTTCCTGAACATGGGCCGCCTTCCCGTTCGACGGGTTCACAGGACCGCCGGCGCGGACATCCCGGGCCGGCACCGTCACGGCCCGGGGATGATAGCCGAAAAGGCGACGCGCCAACCAGCGGCTACCGCATCGACGTCGGTTCCCGCATCCCGACCGGGGCGATCGGGTCGCCCGGGTCCGCCGGCGTTCGCAGGACGCTGTACCATCGTCGCACCGCGTCCGCCGCGATCACCACCGTGAGGAAGAGCATGATGCTTCCGAGCACGGCGGCCAGTTTCAGCAGGAAGACCTCGCTGTGTTTGGTGGCCGGGCTGTATGCCAGGCCCCACCATTCGCGCACGCTCATCACGCCGGCCGTCACCACCGTCACCAGCACGAACACCAGGGGGATGCCCGTGCAGAGGGCGTAGATTCGCTTGGGCGAGTTCCGCAGGATGTACGTGGTTCCCACCGACAGGGCGATGGTGGCCAGGAGTTGGTTGGAGATGCCCAGGATGCGCCACAGCGTGTTGAGGTTGCCGATGTACAGCAGGAACCCCCAGCAGAAGCAGACCACGACGCTCATGATGGCGTTCATGGCCCAGTTGGGCTTGTGGCCGATCCTGGCCTTGGGGGTGAACTGGGCGGCGGTCTCCTGGAACACGAAACGCGCCACTCGCGTGCCGGTCTCCAGCAGGGTCAGGATGAACAGCGCCTCGAACATGATGACGAAGTGATACCAGTACGAGGTCAGCGTCTTCATGCCCGGCAGGTCCGAGAAGACCTTGGCCATGCCCACGGCAAGCGTGACGGCCCCGCCGGACCGGCCGGCGAGTTTCTCCTCGGTGCCCTTTTCCAGTTGGTCGAACTCCTTGTCGCTCAGGTCCCAGCCTTGCTTGCCCTGGGCCTCCACCAGGGCGCCGTACTTGTCCTGGGCGACGTTGATCTTGAAGTAGTCGCCCGGCTCCAGCGCGCAGGCGGCCGTCAGGGCGGCCACGGCCACGAAACCCTCGAGGATCATGGCCCCGAAGCCGATGGTGCGGATGTCGCGTTCGCGGTAGATCATCTTGGGCGTGGTGCCGCTGGCGACCAGGGAGTGGAAGCCCGAGATGGCGCCGCACATGATCACGATGCACAGGAACGGCCAGAGCGGCCCGCTGATGATGGGCCCCCCGCCGGAGATGAACGGAGTGGTGGCGGGCATCTTCAGTTCGGGGTGGGCGATGATCAGCCCTGCCGCCAGGACGACCATCACGCCGATCTTCATGTACGAACTGAGGTAGTCCCGCGGGCACATCAGCACCCACACCGGCAGCAGCGAGGCGATGCAGGCGTAGATGGGCAGCATCAGCGAGAGGCTCTTGTGGTCGAACATCAGCCAGTGCCCCATGCCCGACTCGGCGAAGGGCCTGCCCAGCAGCACGCCCAGGAAGACGATGGCCACGCCGATGACCGAGGCCTCGCCCACCTTGCCCTTGCGGATCCGGTACATCCACAAGCCGGTGATGAGAGCCGCCGGGATCGTCACGATGATGGTGAACATGCCCCAGGAGCTTTCGCCCAGCGCCTTGACGATGACGTAGGCCACGCTGGCCAGCGTGCAGACGATGATGAACAAGGTCGCCAGCGAGGCCGTCAGACCCGAGATGGGGCCGATGGTTCGCCCGGCGATCCGCGAGAGCGACAGGCCGTCCTCGCGGGTGGAAGCCCAGAGGATGATGAAGTCCTGGACGGCCCCGGCCAGGCAGGCGCCGATGATGATCCACGTGAAGCCCGGGAAGAAGCCCCACTGCGAGGCCAGCACCGGCCCGATGAGCGGCCCGGGCCCGGCGATGGCGGCGAAGTGGTGCCCGAAGAGCACCAGTTTGTGCGTGGGGTGGTAGTCCACGCCGTCGCGCAGGCGGTGGGCGGGCGTGGCGCGGGCGTCGTTCAGTACGGCCACCTTGGCGGCCAGAAAGGCCGAGTAGTACCGGTACGCCACCGCGAAGGCGGCCAGCGCCGTCACGATCAACCAGATCGAGTTCATGGACGTGCCCTTGCCCAGGAAGAACATCCGCGCCGGCAGGCCGCTCGGGCGTTCGCGCCCGGTCATCGTCGCAACCGCGTCCAGCCGGAGCCGCCTATTGTACCGCGGTCCGTCCATGCCGCGAAATACCCGGAAGCTGCTAGGGTGCACGACCGCAGTTGCGCCTTGGCCTCTTCAGCCTGAAGGGCTGAGATATGGCAGCCCAGGGCAACGCCCTGGGAAGGTGGCGATGCAAATGACAAGCCCCGTAGGGGCGAAAGGCCTCACACGGCATTTGTCCCGCCCTTTCAGGGCTCCCATGGCGTTGCCCTGGGCTGTAGTCTGTCAGCCCTTCAGGCTGAAGAGGCGATGCGACTACGGACATGGACCCGCGGAACGTACGCTTTTCCTGGCGATCGGCGCCGGACTGGCTCAGAATGCTTCCCTCGCGCCCACGTCGTCCCAGCCGTCGAGCTTCAGCGGGTAGCGGCCGAACATGCGGATCGCGTTCCACATGGCCAGGTAGTTGCCCGGTTTGACGGCCGAGTGGATGCTGTTGCTGGAGGAAAGGATCAGCCCGCCGCCCTCGCCGGCCTTGCCGATGACGTCCCTGGTTTCGCGGACGGCGTCGGCCACGCCGCCGAACGTCAGCGTGTGGGCGCAGTTCACGTTGCCCTTCAGGGCGATGCGCCGG